>NZ_JBBMXG010000001.1:0-409348 GCF_037996705.1 Xenorhabdus bharatensis
TTTCTTTGTATGCCAATACTCGCTTTCGAAAATCCAGACTGTAGCCCATCGCACTTTATCCTTTGTTATGTGAATCCAGATATTATGTCATATTAATATGATTCTGCTATAAAAACTAACGGCGCTCCTAATTCGGTAAAAGATTTAATAAATTTCCGGTGTATTAACCGATGCTTTCCCACAGGAGAAATTTATCGCTGGGAGTTTCTTGACGCACAAGGCAATACCATTGAAATTAATGTCAGAGGAGATCTTGTAATGGACTCTGATGTCGCCATGATTCAGGCCGCTGAAGCGGGCTTGGGTATAGCCTTTGTTTATGAACGTCTTGTTAATGAACAACTCAAGGAGGAAAAACTCATACACCTATTGCCTGATGATAACTATCCTGCCGATAATTTCTGTCTTTATTACCCAAGTCGTAGACATATTCCGGTTCCGCTAAGAACCTTAATTACATGGATTATGGACATGAATCAAAGTATTTCATAGTTATCAATTGATAAGAAAGGCTATTTTAATACCCTTTCAAAAAATAAATATACTCAATAAACTTCAAGTTACAACGGATAATATGAGGCAAGTCCTTATATTTCTCCGTGTTGCGGGAAGATATAACTCGCATCTTGAAGTTGAATGAGTATATCTTTGATAACCAATCTTCGTTTCTTCCGACGGAGAATGAAAAATGCGCTCCAGAAAAATTATTTATCCAGAATAAGGCGGTATTATTAATCTTAGAAAATAGACTTATTATAGAATCATTAAAATGAGTTACAATAACATTACGGATAATTACTCATAATATACCAAGTATCATTTTAGTATATTAAACATGTCGTTATATATAAGTGATTATATTTTTATGACTAAATTCCAGAAATATTAATCCATCCTTATGAATTCCCTTTATCTTTCCCATCTGAAATATTTTTTAATATAACAATTAATAAATCTCTCTATTGAAATCTAACTCATATACTGACTATCTTATTAAATTAGATAATTAAAACATATTATCTATTGATCTTTTTAAGAAAAAAGTTAATTTCTGTTATGTAAAAAAATATCGCCTTTATATAAATCAGATTTAAAATACTAAAGGAGATCTTCATGATAGATAAAAAATCAGCCTCTTCTGAAGTAAAATCCCTGCCGTGGAGAAACAACGATGCTCCGTTATTAGTTGTACTTGGGCAGTCAAATAGTTACGGTCATGCCACTGAATTGGCACCAAATGAAGCAATTACTCAGGGTTTAAATAACGTATTTACCCTGTCCCTGCCTCAAGTTTATAGCGTCAATTTTTCAACCATTAACTGGACAGGCCTGACGAGTTTTGGTCATGCCAATATTGGCGCTCCGTGTGGTTTACAGCGGGGTAATCAGGATCATCCGGTTAATATCGCCAATCGCTTTGCCCGCTATTGGCAAAATCATATTAACACCGGTAATACTCTCAAATTACCTGATCTTTATGTCATTCTCATGGGGTACGGTGGGCAGGGAATGTATTTACCTGATACACCTGATAACCGTTGGGCTCCAGAGCGAGACCCTGATGATGTAGAATCACTCTATCCCCGCGCAGTCAGGACACTACGGATGGCCGTGAATTCCCTGCGTAAAATGGGTAAAAATCCCCGTATACTGGCCGTTCACTGGAATCAGTGGGAAGCAGAAACTGAAAGTTTAGCCGCCGCAAAAGCCGCAGAAATGAATTTTACCCGTATCATTACCGGTCTCAGTGATGCCATAGGCTCGCGTAATATACCGTGGAGATTTTATTACCCGCTTTCAGTCTGGTTTGATCCCCTTAATACCAGTTATGTTTCCGAAGCAATGAATAGTGTGATTGCGGCTAACCCTGAGTATCGAACACTCGTCGATGCCAGAAATGCACCAAACTATAACGGGATCGCCACCCAATTTGGGGTATTTACTCCCGATGATATGCATTACAACGCAGAGACTCAAAAATGGTTTGCTCGACAGGAATGGGCTCAGATTCTGGCTGGTTATAAAGGTGTTGAGTTGTAGAATGTATTTATACTTTTCGTCTTTCAGGTCACCTTTTTATCGGACAATAGGTGGTGTAAAAATACCACCTATATTTCCACACCAAACCGCTGTTTAAGTGCACGCTTTCCTATATCTGTCAGCGTTAGTTCCCGACTATCTAATTGCCGGATAGCCCACTTTTTCTGCAAAAAAAGATTCAGGAGCGACGCGCCCAGAAAACCACCAAGGTGAAAATATCGCTCACTCCAGTCAAGACAGGAGCAGGCAAATTTTCGTCCGGAAATTGTTTTCACATCCAAGCTCAGGCCAAGAGAAAAGAAAAATTCGTTCCCCTGTGGGGTTAAGTGGTAATCATCCGTTACCCAAAAACGGGACAGCAAACTGTTATGAATTTTTACGGCGACTTCTCCGGCCATATGGTCATAACAAGTTCGGAAGGAACGCAATGTTTTTGGTGTTGAGGTTTTCACAACCCCGATACTTTCGCTATTAGCAAAACACATCATGCTTTCCAGCAATACTGCAACTTCTTTACTGTAAATTTTAAAATAACGGTATCGCCCCTGCTTAATACAACTCACCAGATTTTGTTCTACTAACCGGCTTAAATGCGCACTGGCTGTCGAAGGTGCTATATCAGCAGCGGTGCTTAATTCAGTCGCTGTGTAAGCGCGCCCGTCCATCATCAGAAATAGCATACAGGTGCGGGCACGATCTGCTAATAATGCAGAAACTACAGTGACTTTTTTCTCCAGAGTTAATTCACACATATCTATTCTATACCCGATAATACCCTGTTATTTAAACGTATAATTAGCTGTTATATTCAATGGATTTCAAGTTACATCGCGATGGCAAGGAGTGACAAATTCGTCGGAAACGAATTTGCCCAGCCAACCAACAGGATACTTGAAAAACCAAGGGAATATTTCGCTACCCAACGAAGTAACCATCAAAACGGCAATATATGATTGTGTTTTCCATTCTTCAAGGAGACGATAATGTTAGCCGTTATATTTGAAGTTGAAATCGCAGAAAACCAAAGTGAACGTTACTTTGACACCGCAGCCATGCTAAGACCACTTCTGGATACTATTCCGGGCTTTATTTCGGTGGAACGCTTTCAAAGCCTGTCTCAAAATAATAAATATCTTTCATTATCCTATTGGCGGGATGAGGAATCTGTTAAACAGTGGCGGAATACCTGCCAACACCGGGAAGCCCAAATATTAGGGCGCAATGGCGTATTTTCAGATTATAAATTGAGAGTCTCAGCCATTATTCGTGATTATGGCATGTATGAACGGAAAGAAGTGCCAAAGGAAGAGTAAACCCTGAGCTACCGGGAGATCGGTTGCCAGCATCTCCCAATATACTCGCCACCTTTTATGTCATAAATTGTATTAGCCACAGCTAATATGTAGCAAATGAGCACCCCATTAATCGGCCGAAGAACATCCAGTACCAATATCCCATTGCAAATATTACAATCAACATATAGCTGATCGATTTGAATTTACATACTGAAAAAGTTTTTACTCCTTTTACGACAAATATCAGCAGAAAAGGCAGCAAAAAAAACAGGCATAAAGGGGCAGTCAATACCCTATCATCATCAATAACAAAAGAGCTGACGACATCACAAACGGTATTTATTCCTTCCTCTCCGATTGTCCATTCATAATCAACAGTTGACAAACAACCTATCAATATCGTACTGAACAAAATAAAGGTAATACAGGCGAGTATATTTAGAGTTTTCATGCACATTTGTTTTTCTTATCTGTTTATAAGGCATAAGACGAGATTTAATCCTTTCCTAAACTCACTAACTTAAATCTGAAACGTTTATATCAAAAAACTTAATACGTGATTCTTCTTACCTCTCAAAGATAAGATCTCGATCACAAGATAAAATAATATAATAAGAAAAAAAGAAGGGATTTACTGAATATAGAATAATTCAATACACACTAAGAGGTATAAGCCATTAAAATGATTAATAACAAAGCGTTATTAAGGAAATCAAAGAGGAAATAAAAGGCTCTTATCGCAAACAGATAAGAGCCAGAAATCACAGGATTAAATTAGAATGTATTATCTATACATCTCAAACAAAGACATCCCTTTCAAATCAGTAAATGCTTTGAAAGAAGCCTGCAAAGAAGCCTGTTGCTGATAATAGTTGGAAATCGTGGAAGTCCAATCCACATCAACTAGCTCCCCTGAACGAACTTTGTTGGCAATACTGCGTTCACTACCCAGAGAATCCAGTTGTTCCAGTTCCTGAAGCTGTAAACCCAGTACCGCTTCAACAGAAGAGAGGTTATTCAGGCTATTGCGAATACCACGGTTAGCTTTGTTGATAAGCTCCGCTGCTTCGTTTTTCTGTTCTTCAGTCGCTGAACTGTATGGCTCTTTTAACGCTTTGATTGCCAAATCAATCGTAGCAAAAATATCAGACTCACTCGCAGTTTTGCCGTCAGGTTCTTTAATCGGATTAGGTGGCGAGGATAAAAAAACCTGTTCTCCGGTGTGAGCAATCACCATTGAGCGGTTATCATCCACTTTCTGGGTGATTTTTTCAGACCCACCAACATAAGTGACTTTACCATCTTTATCTGCCGAAAAAGGTGGCACATCGGTTTTATAACCGGCAAAAATATAACGGCCATTGCCATCAGTTTTATTGGCAAGGTTTAACAACTCATCTTTAAAACCCTGCAATTGCTGTGCATAGGATGAACGATCCTGATCACTTTGTTCATCTGCTGCTGCCACTAAAGTCTCAAATACATTCGTTGTGACCTTAACAGCATTCGCTGTAATGCTTAGCTGGGATGACATTGCATTTTTGGCAAATATACGCGCAGTGGTAAATTGCTGGTTTTTCGATTCAGACTGAGAAACCATAATGTTCTGCGATGCCGCCAGAGGATCATCAGATGGGTTAATAACCCGACGTCCGCTGGACAATTGTTCACCATATTTCATCCATTTGGATTGAGCGCCAAAAATCCCATCCATTTTCTGGCCGTATAATTGATTTGTACTTACACGCACAGTATCACTCCTTATTATTCCTTTACATAGCCATACCCTATGGATTTCGAGTTGCATCGCGGCGGCAAGAGAATTCATCCCCAGGAACATAGATAACTATGTGACTGGGGTGAGTGAGTGCAGCCAACAAAGAGGCAACTTGAAAGACGACGGGTATATTAGCGAATGCCTAAAATAGCATCGAACAACGTCGTCGCCGTCTGGATCACACGGGCGTTTGCCAGATAATACTGTTGCATACGCTGCAATTCGCCGTACTCTTCATCCATATTAACGCCGGAGATTGATTCACGGGTTTCTTTCAGCTTATCAACGATATGGCCCTGTGTTTCAACGCTGATTTGTGCGCTGTTGGCTTTACTGCCCACGGTACTCACCAATGAGGCATAAGCGCCGGAAAAAGAAGCCTTGCCATCCACCAGACGCTTATCCTGTAATTCAAGGAATTTCTTCGCGTTGCGGTTATCACTTGGGCCGGCACCTTTCTCACTTGCTGTCGCTAACTGAGAAGAGTCTTTAAGGTTTACTTCCAGTGTTGCAATAACATTGCTGACGGTTTTCAGTGTGTATTTATCGTGTTCCTGTGCATCAGCCGCTGTAATTTCAACTTTCAGTCCATCGAATTCCAGCGTATTGCCATTTTTGGTTACAGCAACCATTTCACGATCAGAAACACGCTGGACTTTCCAGTCTCCACCTTCATATTTGAGGGTGTAATCGCTGGCTTTAACTTTCGTGGAATCCGCATATTCCACCTTAATCTCAGCCGTACCTTTGTTATCGCTGTTGGAAATAATTTCTGACGATTTGAAATTAAAGAAATCAACCCCTTTCTCGCCTTTCAGATCAAAACCACCGTGTTGTACCTGATTAAACTGATCCGCCATCACCAGTGCCAATTGGTTCAGTTCATTGCGGGTGGAATCAACCACTTCGCTGCGAACGCGCAATGCACCACCCAACGCGCCACCAGAGATGAAACGTTCATCAATTTCTCTCGTACCCACTGTGCCGTTGTTATAACCCAGCGTAATACGGCCGCTGTCAGCACTGGATGGAATGGCTTCCATACGGTAGGATTTACTGCCTGATACCAGTGACATACCACCACCGAATGAGACGTTATAAACGCCGCCATCCTGCTGTGTCACATTCACTTCCACCAACTGGTTTAATTTATTGACTGCCAGATCACGTTTATCCAGCAATGCCAGCGGTTCACCCGTGCCAGTACCGCGCATACGGATGATTTCATTATTCAGCTTGGCAATTTCTTCTGCGTATTTGTTGATTTCTTTGACATTCTGCTCAATCTGAGAATTGATGCCACTATCAAGCTGGCGCAGAAATTCATCAGCTTCTTTAAAACGACTGACCAAGCCTTCCGCTTTGCCTAAGACCGTGGTTCTTGCCGCGCTGTCTTCTGCATTGCTCTCAACGGTACCGATGCTTTTGAAAAAATCTTCGAAAGAATTGGAAAGGCTGGTGTCTTTATCGGCCAACAGATTGTTGATCTTAGTTATCTGTTCGTTATACGACTTTAACGCAGAATGTTTGGTCTGAGCTGAATTGAACTGCTGGTTAATAAATTCGCTGTATTCACGGTTAATCGTCGTAACCGCTGTTCCGTTACCTATAAAACCCACCGGGGACATAGTTCCATTATTTTGCGTCATGACGGTGTTCTGTCGGTTGTAGCCCTCACTTTTGGAGTTGGCAATATTATTACTTACTACACCCATTGCCACCTGAGCGGCATTAATACCGCTCATCGCAGTATTCATAAGACTGTTGGACATGTGTAGATCCTTTTACGTTTTCGCTCTGCCTCTATTCAGAGAGACATGACTGCTATCGTTATCGGTATAAATTCTCTGTAAAAGTTATCGGCAGAAGAACCTGAACCTTGAACAAAAATGATTTAGACGGTAACTCAGAATAAATCATCAAAATCGTAGGTATAGGCTTTTACCATCTGGCTACCGTTACTCTTTAGTTGCTGGATCAGTGACACCAGTTTCTGGGCATAACCGGGGTCTGTGGCATAACCTGCTTCTTGCAAGGAATGAGCCCCCTGCTCTGCGGTCACTGACTGTGCGACTTTGGCGTAGCGGGGGTTTTCCGTCAGCAACTTGACGTAATCCGTGACGGCTTCCAGATAAGAATCATAGACCCGGAAACTATCACGCATTTTTTGCGGCTCACCATTCACATACTCGGTTGTCATGATATTGGTGACCGCCCCCTTCCAGCTTTTACCCGCCTTGATACCAAACAGGTTGTGGCTCGGTTTACCCTCTTCAGTCAGTATTTCCCGCTGGCCCCAACCCGATTCCAGCGCCGCCTGAGCAATAATCAATAAATGGGGAATACCACTTTGTTGACTGGCTATCTGTGCCGGTATAGAAAGCATGGAGACAAAACTGGAACTGTTTATTGGCAGGGATTTTGATTGCGAACCCCCTGAAGAGGATTTATCAGACTGGTTTTTGTCGGGCATCGCGCGGCGGAGAAACTGCTCCAGCGCTTGTGTCGGCAGCGTATGTAGGATGTCATTACCCAGCGGCATCGGTACAGTTCCGGCCAGTTCACTGGGAACACTGTTCGCACCGGAAACTTGTTTGACGATCATATCGGCAAATCCCAGCCCCTTATGGGAGAGATCCTGCGCAATTTGTTGATCGTACATCGAAGTATAAAAACGCGTCTGGTCGCTGCTTAACATGCCATCCTGCGGCAACGAGGAACGCATACTTTTCAGCATCATCTGAACAAATACGCCTTCCAGTTGTTGGGCTACCTGCCGTAGCCCTTGTTGTGGTTCCTGTGATAATTTGGCTTTCAGTGAATGAAGTGAATTCACATCATAAGCGGCAGTCGGCATCGACAGAAAATCATTCATCAGATAATCTCCAGCTTCGCCCGTAAACAACCTGCACTTTCCATCGCCTGTAGAATAGACATTAAATCTGTCGGTGTTGCGCCCAACGCATTCAGTGCCCGGATCACCTGAGTCAGATTCGCACTGGAGTTGACTTTCTGTAACACCCCGCCCTGCTCCTGAATACCAACACCTGTATTGCGGGTGACGACAGTATTCCCCCCTGCCAACGGAGTATCCGGCTGGCTGACTGCGGTCTGACGTTCAACAATCACAGACAGGCTACCATGCGCAATCGCACAGCTATCCAATGTGACATTGCGGTTCATCACCAGCGACCCGGTACGGGAGTTGAAAATCACTTTGGCATCACCGGCATCAACACGAATATTCAGGTTCTGCACCTGTGACAGAAATTTCACCTGCTCACTGTTTTCTATCGGCAGACGCAGCTGTACTGTGCGGGAATCCAGTGCGGTTGCCGTTCCCACGCCTTGCAGGCGGTTGACCGCATCACTGATTTGCTGCGCCAGACTGAAATCATCCTCATTCAGTTGCAGGTTCAGTGTTCCTTTCTGGCCGAATCGCGTCGGTAACTCCCGTTCAATGACGGCACCATTAGAAATGCGCCCACCTGCCAGTTGGTTGATTTTCACGCTGTTACCGCCGGCGCTGACACCTGCCCCACCAACCAGAATGTTACCCTGAGCCAGTGCGTATACCTGATTATCCACACCTTTCAGTGGCGTCATCAGCAATGTACCGCCACGCAGGCTTTTGGCATTACCCAGTGAAGAAACCACCACATCAATATTCTGCCCTGAACGTGCAAAAGGTGGCAGCTTGGCTGTCACCATCACGGCAGCCACGTTCTTAAGCTGCATATTCGTGCCGGGCGGCACAGTGATACCCAGCTGTGACAACATATTATTCAGGCTTTGCGTGGTGAAAGGCGTCTGCATGGTCTGGTCACCCGTTCCATCCAGCCCGACCACTAAACCATAACCAATCAGCGCGTTATCCCTGATGCCTTCAATCGTCGTCAAATCACGAATGCGTTCAGCAAAAGCGCTGGTCGGTGCGAACGAATTGAACAGTACCAGCACCAACGTAAAAAGGCTGGCGACTAATTTTTTCATCCTGACCATCCTCTTTTAAAACGGTGAGATATTCATAAAGAAACGTTGTAACCAGCCCATATGCTGCGCTTCATTAATATAACCATCGCCAACATACTCAATGCGGGCATCCGCAACCTGATTGGAGCTGACGGTATTGCTGCCGCTGATGGTGCGCGGATTCACAACGCCGGAGAAGCGGATAAACTCCGTTCCCTGATTGATGGCGATCTGTTTTTCCCCGATAACATGCAGGTTACCGTTTGCCAGCAAGTGATCCACAGTCACCGTAATGGTGCCCCGGAACGTATTGTTAGCATTCGCTCCGCCTTTGCCACCAAACTCACTGTTACCTTCCATCTCAATATCGGTCTTACCTCCACCGATCAATCCCTCTAAGAAACGAGGCGTCACAGCAGCAAGGAAACCCGTTTTACCGCTACGACTGGCATTGGCGGAAGAGTTTTTGCTCGCACTGACATTTTCTTGCAGGATAATGGTTAGCGTATCACCGATATTGCGTGGACGACGGTCTTCAAACAACGGCTGATAACCGTAGTAAACTGGCTGGACGGTCTGAAAAATAGAACCATTCGGCGCTGGCGCAGGTGCTTCGGTAGGCTTGGCAGTTGTCACCCCGTTCACCAGTGGTTTGTGCGGCATATAAGCACATCCCCCTAATGTCAGTACCGACAATGCGAGTACCGCCGCAGTTCTGCTGATACGCCGCTTATTTCCCCGGTTTTTCCGTAAACCGGCACAGCTATCAGCCATAGGATTTTCGGTATGGCTTTCAGCAACGGGCATTGTATCCATCTTCGATGCTCTTATGTTTATCGCAGTAATCATGAAGGGTTTATACCCTCTGGGTATAAAGCCCTACTGATTATTGATTAGATTATAACTGGGTAAGTTTTTGCAGCATCTGATCAGAAGTTGATACTGCCTTACTGTTAATTTCGTAGGCTCGCTGAACCTGAATCATATTGACCAGCTCTTCCGCCACGTTGACGTTCGAGGTTTCAACATAACCCTGATACAGCAATCCGGCACCATTGATGCCCGGCGCATTTTCAACCGGAACACCGGAGCTGTTAGTTTCCAGATACAGGTTCTCACCGATGCTTTCCAGACCACTTTCGTTAATGAAAGTCGTCAGTGTCAGTTGCCCGACCTGCTGTGGTGCGTTCTGCCCCTGTACGTTGACGCTGACAATACCATCACGGGCAATGCTGATTTTGGTGGCATTGTCCGGAATAATGATGGCCGGCACGACCTGAAAGCCGCCCGCTGTCACCAACTGACCATTCTGATCCACCTGAAATGAGCCATCGCGGGTATAACCAGTTGTGCCATCAGGCATCTGGATCTGGAAGAATCCCTGCCCTTTGACTGCCACGTCCTTGCTGTTGTTGGTCTGAGCCAGATTACCCTGACTGTGCAGTCGTTCAGTCGCTACCGGACGAACCCCGGTACCAATCTGCAAACCGGATGGCAGGTTAGTCTGTTCAGACGACATCGCACCGGGCTGACGTTCAGTTTGATAAAGCAAGTCTTCAAACACCGCGCGCTGACGTTTAAAACCATTCGTGCTGACGTTTGCCAGGTTGTTGGCAATAACGTCCATATTTGTTTGTTGAGCATCCAGCCCAGTCTTGGCAACCCATAAAGAACGGATCATGAATTTATCCTCTGTTTCCGACTCAGCTCATTGCGAGAATTTGATTAGCTCGCTGAGCGTTTTCATCGGAACTGTGTATGACTTTCATCTGCATCTCAAAACGACGCGCGTTGGCGATCATATTCACCATGCTTTCCACCGGATTGACATTACTGCCTTCCAGTACACCCGGCATGATTTTTACTTCGGTGCTTGCTGCCAGTTCATCACCCTGCTGTTCCCGTGCCTGTGGCGTTAAGTGGAATAATCCATCATCACCGCGCACAATCTGACCCGCTTCCGGTTTGACAATTTTCAGCTTGCCAATCTGCCCCAGCAAAGTCGGAGGATCGCTGGCAATCAGAGCAGAAATGGCACCATCTCCGGCAAGCGTCAGTTCAGCCTGTGGCGGAACATCAATTGGCCCGTTCTCGCCCATCAACATGCGTCCCTGTACCGTCAGTTGCCCTTCCGGTGAAATCTGGATGTTACCGTTACGGGTATAAGCCTCTGTCCCGTCTTCAAGCTGAACAGCCAGATAACCGCCTTGTCCGACAGCAACGTCCAGCGGGCGGGCGGTATAATTCATCGGCCCCTGACGGCTATCCATGCCGGGAGTCGAAGCCACAACTAAAGTACGGGTCGGCAGAGTTTCACCTTCAATGGGTACAGCACGCAGCGCAGCAAGCTGGGCTTTAAAGCCCGGCGTCGAAGCGTTAGCCAGATTGTTGGTAGTAACAGCCTGATGCTCCAGTGTCTGGCGCGCGGCTCCCATAGCGGTATATATAACGTGATCCATAAAGCGATCTCCAAAAAAGCTATCCGCCTGAGATTATTAACGCATGCTGACCAGAGTTTGCAGGATTTGATCCTGAGTCTTGATGGTCTGGGCGTTGGATTGATAGTTACGCTGAGCGACGATCATATTGACCAGTTCCTGACTCATATCGACGTTTGAAGCTTCCAGCGCACCACTGATCAGCTTACCGAAGTTACCGGAACCCGCTGTACCCACAACCGGGCTGCCGGATGCGCCGGTTTCGACCCAAACGTTATCACCCTGTGATGCCAGACCTTCCGGGTTAGAGAAGTTAGCCAGAACAACCTGTCCCAGAACCTGAGTCTGCTGGTTAGAATAGATACCGTAAATTTTGCCATCAGCGTCTACACGGTAATTAGTGAAGTGTCCCGCTTCATAGCCGTCTTGTTGCAGGTTAGAAACAGAATCCTGCTGAATGCTCTGCTGTTTGCTGCCGTTAAAATCGATAGTGATCGCCGCAGGATTAGAGCCATTCAGTGCTGGCATATTAAATGCAAATGCGTTGTCATTGCCTTTAATACGTCCATTATTGTCAAATTCTACATTACCCAGTTTCTGGGCAGCAGCATCTGCTACAGAAGTATCCTGTGCATAAATTTCCCATTTGTTATCTTCGGTCTTAACAAAGAAAACATTCACGTTATGCTCATTACCCAGACTATCGTATACAGACATCCCCGTGCTGTAGTTAAAGCTGTCTTTTTTGGCAGGGTCAAACGGGTTCGCAGCTGCATCGATAGCTTTATTCATCGAATTCAGGTTAGTTGTCATCGTAACCTTTGTAGTCGCTTTCGCATCCAGCATATCTGTTGCGATAGCGATCGGTCCCGGTGCTGCACCACGTTGAATTTCTGGCCCGTTTGGTCCCTGCACTGCCGGATAACCGGTCAGTTTCATGCCCTGCATGTTGATCAGGGTGCGGTCTGAGTCCATTTTGAACTGACCGTTACGGGAATAAAAAATGTTACCGTTCTCATCCAGCATGCGGAAAAAACCGCCCTGCGTGATGGCCATATCTAATTGACGGTTAGTGGTAGTGGTTGAGCCATCTTTAAAGTTCTGAACCATGCCAGAAACTTTCACGCCCAAACCGACATCAGAACCGCTGAATACATCGGCAAACGCCGCTGAACTCGATTTAAAACCGAATGTTGCTGAGTTCGCAATATTGTTACCGATTACGTCCAGGTTACTTGCTGCGGCATTTAAGCCACTGACTGCCTGTGAAAAAGCCATATGTCCTCCGTTTTGTTAAAGAATCTGACGAACTTTATCCATGGTTACCGTACCCGCCAGCCCTAAATCTAATTTAGTGCCATCCTCACCCCGCGTAACGCCGTTTACTTCGGCAGCTACCAGCGGCAGTGTCACTAACGCTTGATCTCGATAGCTTGCGGAAACTGTGAAACTATAAGCATTGTTTTCCACTTCCTTGCCATCTGCGTCTTTGCCATCCCAGTTAACTTTATGTATACCGTTTTGTACTGATTTAAATTCTATTTCCCGAACGACTACGCCATTCTTATTTCTGATGGTCACTTTTACGTGTTCAGCAGGACGAGCCAGTTCGAAACCGAATGTGGATACACTAATGCCTTTATCTTCACTGGAACCGGTTAAAATTTTATCGCCGGGGATCATAACCTTGCGACCAATCAACTGAGTCGTCTGCATGGCCTGATTGCCTTCCATCTGTCCGATAACAGCGCCCAGCGATTTATTCAGTTTTTCAATCCCTTCTACGGTACTGATCTGCGCAAGCTGCGTAGTCAGTTCATTGTTTTGCATGGGATTGGTTGGATCTTGATTCTTAAGTTGCGCAACCAGCAGATTCAGAAAGTTATCTTTAATATCATTGCTGTCTTGCTTTTTTTTGGGGCTACTGGCTAATTCACCAATCGTTGAATTATCCAGAGAATCATTGATTGAAGCAGTAACTGCCATAATGGAATTCCTGTTACTGACCCAGAGTCAGGGTTTTCAGCATGATGGACTTGGTGGTATTGAGTACTTCAATATTGGCCTGATAGCTGCGGGAAGCCGAGATGGTATTAACCATTTCTCCGACGACATCCACATTCGGCATACGTACGTAGCCTTTTTCATCCGCCAGTGGGTTACCCGGCTGGTATTCAAGGCGGAAAGGGGTTGGATCATCCACCACTTCGCTGACACGCACACCGCCAACCTCCTGCCCTGCCGGAGCAGCGACACGGAAGACAACCTGCTTGGCGCGGTAAGGCTCGCCATCCGGCCCGACGATACTATCGGCATTCGCCATATTGCTGGCACTGACATTCAGTCGCTGGGACTGAGCAGAAAGCGCGGAGCCGGCAATATCAAAAATACTGAGTAGAGACATTCCCATTATCCTTGTGACTGTAGAACTGACATCATGCTTTTGATCTGAGCATTCGTCATCGTAAGTTCAGCCTGATATTTCAGACTGTTATCTGCAAAATTGCTGCGTTCCATATCCATGTCAACGGTATTTCCATCCATAGCCGTCTGATGAGGCACCCGATACAGTAGATCCATCTCCAGACGTTGCTGGGGCTGAATGGGAATATGTCGATTGGAAGTCAGAGTCAGCCCAATTCCATTCCCAGTTACCCGCCCGTGATCCATCACTTTTTTTAACTGAGCGGCAAAATCGATATCGCGTGCCTGATAGCCGGGGGTATCCGCATTGGCAATGTTTGCAGACAGAATTTCCTGCCGCTGGTTGCGGAGCACCAGAGCTTCCTGTCGAAAATGAAAGGCGGCGTCTAATTTATCGAGCATATTCCTCCCTCGCCTGTTTTTAAGCCAGATTTATGGCCTTTCTTGTAGGGCTGATTCCGTAGAAGCAAGCCCTGTAACGCATTAAGAGCGATAACAGCATAAACGCAGAAGAAAAAGCCGATTCGAAGAATAGACACAAATTGATTTGCTATTTATCCCATTAACTAATAATCAAGCGCGTTACACTATTAATTAGTCAGATAGAGTTAATGAAATGAAGAATGGCAGCAGGTACTGATTATTTTTTGCAATCATGGTCTACCCTATTAGGGTTGGGTATTAGGTATGTCAGGTAAGGGAAATTAAGGTGATAACATGCCGCTATTAAAATTTATCGGAACCGTTACCTTTTTCCTTAATTTGTTTTTAGGTTGCTCTCTGGCATGGGGAAGTGATTTACCTCGCTCAATAAATGATTATTTCAGGCAAATTCACCACGGTACGAACTACAAAGTTTCCGTTGAAATCAAAACACCGGAACAACAATGGCCAACGTGTGAATTGCCTGACATACATCCCCCTATGGGCAATAAAAACTGGGGCAATATTTCGCTGCCTGTTAACTGTGGTCAACAGCGTCGTTTTATGCAGATTTACGTTAGTGTTACTGGCCCGTATCTGGTCTCAAACCGTGCCATTCAGCGCAACTCAGTACTGACAGAAAAAGATTTTCAGAGCAGGACAGGCCATTTGGACAAACTGCCGAATAACATCATTCATAACAAAAAGGCCATAAAAAATGGGATTGCCATCCGTAATATCCCCGCAGGACAACTTATCACAAGCAATATGATCCGGCGTCCGTGGGTGATTAAAGCCGGACAAAATGTCATCGTCATCGTAGATGGGCAAAATTTCCGGGTACGTTATGAAGGAAAAGCGATTAACAATGCTGCCAGTTTTGATAATATCCGTATCCGTTTAGTTTCCGGGCAGGTTATTACCGGAGAAGCGCAGGAAAATGGCAGTGTAAAAATGATGTTATAAGTGCCTAAAGTTTTATTGCTTTCAGCCGATATAACCATCAGACCATGATTTACAGGCATGCCAGCGGTATATCGCCTGCTACCTAAGACAAATAAATAATGCCTGAATAAAGGATTACGATTATGAGTATTGAACGCACTCAACCTCTACTGGCTATTGCGGCTTTACAGCAACGCAATTCCAATGAAGGTGTCCATAGCACTCGCAGGACCGTGGCTGTTGCAGAAAAAAGCGCCGATACGCAGGTTAAACTGAGCGAGGCACAGAAAAAACTGGTTCAGCCAAGTAGTCAAGACATTAATATCCAGAAAGTACAACAGCTGAAAGAAGCGATAGCGAAAGGAACTCTGACCATGGATAGCGGCAAAATTGCTGATGCCTTGATCAGAGAAGCCCTTGAAAACTGATAATACCTCTCGTCTTTCAAGCTGCTTCTTTGTTGGCTGCACTCGCTTACCCCGGTCAGCGTTTTTATCAATACACGGTTGCCTATGCTGCTTCCGGGGGATTAACGAGAGGCTCCAGTCTCTCATCTGAGGTCAGCCTATGGCTGAGCAAGTTCGTTCCCGACGAATTTGTCGCTTCCTTGTCGCCACAGCGCAGCTTGAAATCCATTAGGTATACTTTCAGTGGTTGTTTAAAACAGATAAACCAGCAAAAATCATAAAGGCCATAAATGGAAGAACTTCAACTGTTGCTTGAGCAACAAAGCGCACATTTAAATTCGCTTTCGATAACGATGGCAGAAGAACAACGTATCCTGAGCGAAGGCTTTATTGAAGCGAATCATTTACATCGGGTGACAGAGCAAAAAACATTTTTACTCTCGGCACTTGATCATTCAGAGCGAAAACGCCAGCAATTAAATGAAACGCTGAAAGTGAGTGCCCCCTATGCCGATCATGAAATACTGGTTGTATTGTGGGATCAAATCAGCCAGACGGTTGAACGTATCCGGGATTTAAATGCCCATAACGGATTTTTGCTGGAACAGCATATTGATCAGAATAGTCAGGCCATTGCTTTTCTCAAGAGTCATCACAGCCCCTCTTTTTATGGCGCAGATGGTCAGGCTCGCCGTAATTCTGCATTATCAGGCCACAAAATCAGTGTTTGATTTTTAAAACCTTTAATCAATATGTTATGTACAGACCTCTTGGTGAATCAATGGTGATAAGGGGTCTGTTTTTGCTTGTTAGCACCCTCTTCTTTCGGATTATCCCCACGTTAACTTGATTCAATTGTCCCATTTTTTATCGCTATAAACATAGAATAACCTGTACCTCATAGATGATGGTCAAATGATTACACAATTTCTAGCTTAGATTAAAAATCAAATAACTGGAAAAATGAAAAAGTATAATCACCTATTATCATTATTGTAGTGACAAGAAGACACTGAGATTTTTCTATAAAAAAATAACAAAAACACCAATCAGATACTATAATAAACAGTAGACATTGAACTTCTTAAAAGCGCTGCTTTATTCATTTCAGTTTAAAAAAACAATAAATCCATTAAAGATTATTATTTAATATCTATTTTGATATTATAGATATAAATTAAGATAGGGATTTAAAATTTAAATTAATTAAACCTCAGCAATAAACAAGATAAAAATAAAAACGTTAGAACAAATAAAAAGCAGTAGATAACTAAATTACAATACATTAATGAAAATAACATATCTACCACATTAGAAAAACAAGAGAATATAATATGAAATATATTTTACTAATTTTATCTCTATCAGCATTTTATGCTTATCCTTATGATCCCTCTGCCTACTCAAACCCTAATAGGCACGTCTGTTCTATAGCTTTAAACAATCAAATCTATAACCCATCTGATTTTTTTAATAATAATTTGAACTATAGAATAGCTGAAAATATAGGTTCAGTGACAATTGCTATTCATAATGATGATGGAACAACAAGAAATATTGCTATCGAGGTTGCTCCATTAGTAAGGGATGCGGCAGATATGTGGAATCAACGCCTTATAGGAAGAAATAGCCCTATTCGTCTTACAGAAATACCTCAGGGCTCATCTAGTGATACTGATTTTCAAATCACCAGGGCGAATGATGCACAACAGACAAGTTTGGGTTCGGATTTAGCTGAAACAACTTTAATTTTACCACCTGAAGTCCAAGAGCATATAACAAATCAAGTTTTTAATAGACCTGGAATAGTACTAACTAATACATTCCATTATCCAAGAGAAACTTTCGACACCATTAGAAGAACGTTAAATGACCATTATACAGAACACCACGTTGCAAAAATATTGGTTTACCATACTATAGCTCATGAGTTTGGACATGCTTTAGGTCTGACGCATCCCGGGTTGCTTGAATTGGGAGAGTTAAATGAAAAAGAAAATCAAATACAATTAGATAGATCAAACCCCGGACACTTTTTTGCTATAGCGATTACAGCAGAACTTGAACAGGAACAAGCAAATGCCAGAGTACCATTAATGACAAGTAACGATACCTATTTTCTCCGATTACGTAACCAATTAGGCAGGCAATTAGAATATAACGATATTGCCCCATCAGAATTAGAGATAAATGCTATAGCTATGGAAAATGAATGTGGTGGTTCACCTTCATCTCAGTCAAAAATAAATGTTTCGGCCTCAAAAATTTGTAAAGAAAAACCTCGTATATTTTATCCTATAGCTGAATTACTGGTACCCATTTATCAAACACAGTTATTTAACTAACCTTATTTCCGTTTAAGCCATTGCTGAAATATCGTTTTCTGTGTGGGAAACTTTTCAGTGATGGCTTAAACGGAATTAGCTGCTATATTGATATGGAGAATTTGTGTGGCGCTATTCCTCCACCTCAACCTAAAAAAATATTTTACTATCGCTGAACTGTAAAGAAAAATCTCTTATACTTTATCCTATGGATGAGTCATTAACACCCATTTTTTTACACAATTATTTTACTTAAATTTATCTACAATTGTCGGATTCTAATAAATATGGCCTGTTGCTATAGCAGGCAACTTTCTCGCCGAAGGAAAATGGAATATGGCCTATATATAACTGACCAAAATAGAAAACGATCAAATTTTCAGTTTAAAATAAGATGATTTTATTCTCCCCTAATACAACGTTGTCTAATCGAGTTCTATCAGCGATTAGCAGAAAGTTGAGATGAAACTGGGAAACACAAAATACTGGTCTAAATAGGCCCTGTTTAAAAGTCGATTAAACAAATAATTTGGTAAGATTTAAGCCCTGAACAACAATTTTTTATCTCATAATGAAAAAATATACTATTTTTTCATTATGAGATAATTTATAAAGATAAACTTCATGGTGGTAATTTATACTTACATTTCAGGATTCTAAAAACCATATCATAAACGCTATGAGAGTTATACATAGGGGTCTTCACAGTAAAGTGAATAATAAATGCACCAAATAATATTTTTACTCATTTAGTTTTTTTGTCAATTTCGTTACTGCAAGCTTAGCTTGAGTAAAATCCTTATCTTCGGCTAATGCCTTTTTATACCACTCAAGAGCTTGTTTCTCATCTTTTTCGACACCTAATCCGTTTTGGTATAAATAGCCAATGTTAAACATGCCTATCTCATTTCCCCCGGTTGCAGATTTTAAATACCATTCCATTGCCTTGTTATAGTCTAATGATACACCTTTACCTCTTTGATATAAGAAACCTATATTATTTTGAGCCGTTGTGAATCCTTGCTGAGCTGATTTTTTATACCATTCCAGCGCTTTTTTATAATCTTGTGGTACAATTTCCCCTTCATCGTAAACCATACCCAAATTATTTTGAGCTCCGGGATTCCCCAACATTGCAGCCTTCAGATACCATTCTAAAGCTTTTTGTTTATCTTGTTTTAACCCCAAGCCTTCTTTGTACAAAAAACCTATATTATTCTGAGCATCTGAATGACCTTGATTGGCTGCTTTCAGATACCATGAAGCCCCAGTAGTATAGTTCAGAGATATGCCTCGCCCTTCAATGTAAAGGCTACCTAGATTAAACTGCGCTTCTGCATGCCCTTTTTTTGCAGCCTGATTATACCACTTCACAGCTTCGCTATAATCTTGCTGAATACCTACTCCTTTCTCATAGAACATGCCTATTTTATATTGAGCATCCCGATCCCCTTGTTTTGCTAATTTCAAACAAGCATTAAAAAAATATGATTCAATCTGACATGAATCAGAAGTAACAGTATTAGACCAAGCTACATTAAAAGATAATATAAAAATAATAATACAATTCACTAATAATATTTTCATATTTCCCCCATTTTTAATTTGCATATTTATCCAATAATTTCTCAATAGCTCTTACAAAATCCTGATCAGAAGAACTATTTTTATTATGTTCCGATAGCCTAAGTATATCACCAAATACATCTTCAAAAAAATGATAGCTTAAGGTCAGCCTGACTTTATCTAATCTCTCATATACTTTAGGGTGGTTTATTTTAAGCCATCTTGCTGATTTAGACAGTTTCTCTATAATTCCATAATTGGATGCAAAAACAACAAAAATATTAGCACGTTTAATAATTCCAGCTCTCTTTCTAATAAAGAGTGGGTTTTTAGTAGCTACAAAATGTACTATACTATGCACAACAGCAGAAACAATAGCACTTCTGATGATGTTATTAGTTACCATATTAGAGGCAAGTTTAATTTTAACATCAATAACTGCGGTATTGATTTTTCCTTCTGTGAATTTCATTAGCTCTGTTGTTTTTTTATTCTCTTTTATCAAACCTTTTCCTAACAAAAGTATTGTTAGTAACTCTTTCCTTTGACCTGAGATATCATCCAAAATAGATGATAATATTACCTCTGCAGCTTCAGTTAAAAAACCATAGGGATCTAATGCTCTCGTTAATAAATAAATTGCTTCGGCATTTTCTTTCAATATTAGTGGATTAACTGAAATCCTTTTCTCCATAATAGAACGAACCACTATATTACTTGGGTTATATTCAGAAATTGTATCACTTGTTCTATTAATGCCATGGTAAGTATTAACAAATAAATCCTCAGTACCTTTAACCCAAACGTTTTTTTCAAAAACCTCATCCGCAGACATAAGGTTCCCACATCTATCATAATAGATAGATTCATCTAATCCCGTATATTGTTTACCGCCACATGCTTTCCTGAGATCCGCCTGTTTTTTAAGTGCCCTTGTGATCCTTTTTATTACTAAAATTTTAGTTTCCAGTGCCTCCTCAACGCTTATAGGCTTATTATTCCGACAATACATCCATCCTTCATCATTTCCTGAGCAACTTTCCATAATTTCCCCTATTAGTATTTTTATACCAGACTCTGAATCCAAGAATAGTTTGATAAAACCCTACTACGAAAAAATAACAGGACAATACTAAGAACTACGATTCATAGTATAGTTTGTTATTGATTGAACTTTCAACAAATAATCAAGTAATAATACGATAAAATGCCACATATGAATCAAATCATTAAAATCACCAAATGGTAAGGTACTTAATAAGTTTAATTTCGGAATATATATAATAACAAACGAAAATATTCCATATAAAACATTAACTGATAATCATGATTATGTGATTAACACCTAAAGTTGTAAGCATTATTATATAAACAATAGACAAAAAATATCATTTCTGATAAAAATAAATCTATCGTAATATACTAAGGAAAAATTAAATGGCTAATTTAATTTATTTAACACTCAAAGGTGATAAGCAAGGATTGATTTCAGCAGGATGTTCATCCTTAGATTCAATAGGAAACAAATACCAGATAGGTAATGAAGATAAAATTTTTGTTATTGAATTTAATAGTTCAATTACCCGAGAGCAAAACGTAACACACCACCCTATCGACTTTATAAAACCTATTGATAAATCATCTCCACTCATATTGATAGCAATTTCAAATAATGAAAAATTAACATTAGAATTTGAATTTTTCAGAACAGCTCAAAATGGGGCGCAAGAAAAATATTATAGCATCCTAATTCAAGGAGCTTCTATTGTTGATTACTCTACCAGATACCCTCATAATATTAACCATGCAGGTGCTCAACCAGAGGAATACGTATCTGTAAACTATAATGATATTACATGCAGACACCATTCAGCTGGAACATCAGGTTATAGCATAAAAGAAGATCGTATTTATTAAAATAGATGATATAAAACCGGATAAAAATATTTTTCATTCTTATATCCTCACTATTTTATATAAAAACTCAAGGAAAGATCACCACCTCCTTAGGGGGTGGTTTAAGACTGACAATAAATGCCTCGCCATTGTATGGTACATTTATAAAAACAGAGTTATTCAGGTGCATTAATATAACGAATGACTTCTGCTGAAAGATGTGGCTCTAATTCCAGTATATATTTATACGTATCCAGTCGGGTATTACACTCTAAACTAGGTTTTTTAGCTGACTCCCTCGGATCTTCAACATAGTAATTTTCACCATATTTTTCGACTAATTTATCATTGATTTTTGATATTGATTCCAAGACTTGTTCCACAGACAACCTATCAATTTCAATGTTCTTTTCAATTGAATCAGCAATACTATTTAAATAATTTCTTTTAAATGGAAAATCTTTAAAATCCCTATTAAATCTAGATATATCAGGGGTGCCAATTACTCCAGGGTATAACATATTAAAACAATATAAACCTGTAGGATCGGAGTTTATAGTAGTACTGATAAAGTTAACTGTATGCTTACCAAATTCATTTACAGCCTCATCAGAAGAAATTTTTAATAGCCGTCCTATATTATTATTAAACCATGCTCTGGTTAATGAAAATGCTTTTAATTCAATTTCTTTTTTAGTTATTTTACCTGGATCGTTAGATGCGGAATAAATCATTTCATAAAATTCTTCAAATTTTTCTGGAGCAAGTTTATTGATCGCCTCAAAAATTGGATATGTCTCTAATATTTTCTCCTTTGTTGGGATATCATCTTTTTTTGATTTATCTTCTATAAAGCCATAACCTGCGATAAACACAACAGCCATAACAACAATGGCAATCACTAACTTTTTAATATCAATATCAGTTTTAAAACTTTCCATGTATTCCTCACCAATTTAAGACTAAAAATTATGAATATTACGCGCTAGCTCA
The DNA here is from genome assembly GCF_037996705.1 of Xenorhabdus bharatensis. Taxonomy (NCBI): domain Bacteria; kingdom Pseudomonadati; phylum Pseudomonadota; class Gammaproteobacteria; order Enterobacterales; family Morganellaceae; genus Xenorhabdus; species Xenorhabdus bharatensis. The sequence goes on from NZ_JBBMXG010000001.1 coordinate 22,501, forward strand.
ATCTCGAAACCTACAGTGAAATACTATTAAAAACTCAGTTCTATTCACCGGAAGGATTTGGACAAAATTTGGAAATCACTGATAAAAAGATCAGGCGTCAGGCACAGAAAATCATACCAAACACGACATACTTATGCCTGTTAGATGTTATCTGCTGGCGCCAATCCTTCATTTATTGCCACTCAAATGGGGCATGTATCAGCTCAAATGGTTCATAACGTTTACTGTGCATGGATGAGTGAAAATAGCGATGATCACATTTAGCTATTAAACGAAAAACTCACGATTGCCCCATATATACCCCAAACAATCGACGAGCATAAATCGCTAACTATAAGTCAAATAGATAAACCACTAAACCTGCATATTCATCACTTCGTGATACGCACTGACCAGCTTGTTTCTGACCTGAATACCCATTTGCAGTGAAATAGTCGCTTTCTGCATATTGACCATCACGTCATTCAGTTCCACACCCGGAGTGCCCAGTGTGAAATCCTGTGCCTGTTTCGCTGCTTCTACGCGGGACAGATTTATTTTTTCTACCGCGGCAGTGAGCTGGCTGGCAAAGCCACCTTTTACCGGCATAGGCTTAGCAATACTTGCTGCCTGTAATGCCTGCGCCTGCATCTGTTGCAGTACACCTTCAATTGCCTGAATTGACATAAAAACCTCGTGTTAAATCACCCTATTGATTACGTGATTAAATGCCATATTAGCCGTGGGCTGGTTGGCAGTTTTTTCAGGCTGCCACCGTAACATAGCCCTTTCAAACTAAAGCGGGTAATTAACGTAAAAATTCGAAGCTTATTGTGCCATTAAAAGATGTGTGAACAGCGAATAATGACGGGATTAATTATATCTATTGTATTTAAGTTGCATCACGGCGGCAAATTAAGCAATTCCCGGTGACATAGATAACGATGTTACTGAGGCGGATGCAGTCAGCAAAGAGGCAATTTGTAATAAAATGAAAGGTATAGAGATAGTTTTTTCGCTTGCGTATGGGGAGTCTGTTTTGTTACGCCACGCTTTTAGTATTCATGTTGACCAGCAAGGCAAGGATCGTCTATGAGTGCAGCAACAACCGACGCTGAGAATCCACAGAAGGGTTTCAGCGCTATCATCAACAGGATAAAAGCTGATCCAAAAGTTCCATTATTAGTTGCTGGCTCTGCTGCCATCGCTATTATCGTCGCCCTTTTTCTTTGGTTGCGCAGCCCTGATTATCGGGTGCTTTACAGCAATCTGAGTGATAAGGATGGCGGCGAGATCGTTACACAATTAACTCAAATGAATGTCCCTTACCGGTTTGCCGAAAACGGCGCCGCCATCATGATACCGACGGATAAGGTGCATGAAATCAGGCTGAAACTGGCACAACAGGGCTTACCAAAAGGTGGCGCTGCGGGTTTTGAGTTGTTGGATAAAGAAAAGTTCGGCATCAGCCAGTTCAGTGAGCAGGTTAATTACCAGCGGGCGCTGGAAGGTGAGTTAGCGCGCACTATCGAGTCTCTCGGCCCGGTGCAGAGTGCCCGTGTTCATCTGGCATTACCAAAGCCTTCCCTGTTTGTCCGTGAGCAAAAGTCACCTTCTGCTTCCGTAACCGTCGGGTTGTTGCAGGGCCGTGCTCTGGATGAAGGGCAAATCAATGCCATTGTCCATATGGTTTCAAGCAGTGTGGCCGGATTGCCGCCAAGCAATGTCACTATTGTGGATCAGGCCGGACGCCTGCTGACTCAATCTGATGCCAACGGGCGGGATTTGAATACCACCCAGTTGAAGTACATACAGGAAGTCGAAAACCGCTTCCAGCATCGCATTGAAACCATTCTGGCCCCTGTTGTCGGTCGTGGCAATGTTCATGCTCAGGTCACCGCGCAAGTTGATTTTTCCCGCCGTGAAGAAACTGCGGAAGAGTATAAACCTAACCAGCCACCGAATCAGGCCGCCGTCCGTTCTAAACAGACCAGTGCCAGCGAACAAAGTGGCGGGCCATTGGTAGGTGGTGTTCCGGGAGCGCTGTCGAACCAGCCAAGTGCCGCACCCAGTGCGCCAATTGAAAAACCAAAAGGTAATGGTGACGACAAATCTGCTCAGGGGCGCAATGGCAATAACAGCTATGAGCGCATGATCAGCAATAACCGCAATAATCGCCATGATGAAACCATCAACTATGAAGTAGATCGCACTATCCGCCATACCCAGTTACAGGCTGGCGGCGTGGAGCGTCTCTCTGTTGCGGTTGTGGTCAACTATGCCACTGTTCAGGGCGAAAATGGCCCGGAAACTCAGGCACTCACACCAGAACAGTTATCCCAGATTGAATCATTGACCCGTGAGGCCATGGGCTTTTCTGCCGACCGTGGCGACAGCCTGAATGTTGTCAATACACCGTTCAATAATACCGCCGAAGTGATAGAAACGCTGCCGTTCTGGCAACACCCTGTCCTGCTGGAGAAATTATTGGAGCTGGGCCGTTGGTTACTGTTAGCACTGGTTGCATGGCTGCTGTGGCGCAAGATGATCGTGCCGCAAATTGCCAGAAAACGGGCTGCGGAAAAAGCCGCACTGGAAGCGCAGAAGAAACAAAATAAACCTGCGACTGAATCCAATGCTGAAATGGATGAAAAAGTGCGCCGTCAGTTGGCTCGCCAGCGTGTCAATGCTGAGATTCAAAGCCAGCGTATCCGTGAACTTGCGGAAAAAGATCCTCGCGTAGTTGCGCTGGTGATCCGCCAATGGATGAGTAACGAACAATGAGTCTGACCGGAACAGAAAAAAGCGCCATCATGTTAATGACTCTGGGAGAAGATCAGGCGGCTGAGGTGTTTAAGCACCTGAACTCCCGGGAAGTACAACAGTTAAGTATTGCAATGGCGGGGATGAAACAAGTCTCCAACCAGCAACTGGCTGAAGTTATGGCCCAGTTTGAGGAAGATGCTGAGCAGTACGCTGCTCTGAGCATCAATGCCAACGATTATCTGCGCAGTGTGCTGGTGAAAGCACTGGGCGAAGAGCGGGCTTCCAGCCTGCTCGAAGATATCCTTGAATCACGCGATACCACAACTGGTATCGAAACGCTCAACTTCATGGAGCCGCAGGCAGCGGCTGACATGATCCGCGATGAACATCCGCAGATCATTGCCACGATCCTGGTTCACCTGAACCGTGGGCAGGCCGCAGATATTCTCGCCATGTTTGATGACCGTCTGCGTAATGATGTCATGCTGCGTATTGCCACCTTTGGTGGTGTTCAGCCAGCCGCTCTGGCCGAGCTGACGGAAGTTCTGAACAACCTGCTGGATGGCCAGAACCTGAAACGCAGTAAAATGGGTGGTGTTCGTACTGCGGCTGAAATTATCAACCTGATGAAGAGCCAGCAGGAAGAGAGTGTTATCGATGCTGTCCGTACCTATGACGGCGAGCTGGCACAGAAAATCATCGATGAAATGTTCCTGTTCGAAAACCTCATCGGCGTGGACGACCGCAGTATCCAGCGCCTGTTGCAGGAAGTTACCACCGATTCGCTGTTGGTTGCACTGAAAGGCTGCGATCAGGCACTGCGCGACCACTTCCTCAACAATATGTCGCAGCGTGCTGCTGAAATTATGCGTGATGACTTGGCAACCCGTGGTCCGGTTCGTATGTCTCAGGTAGAAGCTGAACAGAAAGCCATTCTGCTTGTGGTACGTCGTCTGGCCGAAAGCGGGGAAATGATCCTGAATGGTGGTGATGATACCTATGTCTGATAATTCGAATAATGGAAACTGGCAGCGATGGCTGCCGGGTGAATTGACTCCGTGGGAAACATTACAAGCAAAACTGGAATCATCGGATGATATACAGGAGCTTAGTGAACAGGAGCGCTTGCAGGAGCAGGCCAGAATACTGGACGAACTGAAAGAACAGGCGCGTCAGGCAGGTCACGAGCAAGGTGTTGCGGAAGGTCATGCCCGTGGATATGAGCAGGGTGTTGAAGAAGGCCGGAAAGCCGGATTTGAACAGGGAGTAAAGGAAGCCGAGGCACAACAGCAGGTTGTCATTGAGCAGTGGAAAGATCTGTTGAGTGATTTCAGCCATTCACTGGATGGTCTGGATACGGTTGTTGCATCACGCCTGATGCAGCTTTCTCTGACAGCCGCACAACATATTCTCGGCCAACCGGCAGTGTGTGACGGCACTGCCCTGCTGAACCAAATCCGTGAATTTATTCAGCAGGAACCGATGTTCAGTGGCAAACCTCAATTACGTGTTCATCCGCAAAATATCCCACTGGTTGAGCAACAACTGGGCGAGATATTAGCTCTGCATGGCTGGCGTCTGGTTGCCGATAATAAACTGCATCCGGGAGGCTGTAAGGTCAGTGCTGATGAAGGTGATCTGGATGCCAGTCTGGCAACGCGCTGGCATGAAATGTGCCGTCTGGCGGTATCAGGAGAACTGTGATGACTGCGAGACTTGGGCGCTGGCTGGCGACATTAGATTGCATGGAAAAACGTCTGGAAAAAACGCCGAAAGTACGTCGTTACGGACGTCTGACCCGCGCCACGGGTCTGGTACTTGAAGCCACGGGTTTACATCTGCCATTGGGAGCAACCTGCCTTATTGAACGGCAAAATGGCAGTACCCTTGAAGAAGTCGAAAGTGAAGTCGTCGGCTTCAATGGTGAAAAATTGCTGTTAATGCCTTTGGAAGAGCTTGAAGGCATTGTGCCGGGCGCCCGTGTCTATGCACGTGCTTATGGTGAAGAAGCGAGTGGCGGGCGGCGATTACCTCTCGGGCCGGAATTACTCGGTAGGGTGCTGGATGGTGCGGGTCGTCCTCTCGATGGTTTACCTGCCCCGGATACCGGATATCGTGCCCCCTTGACCACACCGCCCATCAACCCTCTGCAACGTACTCCCATCAGTGATGTGCTGGATGTGGGTGTACGTGCCATTAATGCTCTGCTAACCGTCGGGCGCGGGCAGCGAATGGGGTTATTTGCCGGTTCGGGTGTCGGTAAAAGTGTACTCCTTGGCATGATGGCCCGTTATACGCAGGCTGACGTTATTGTGGTCGGCCTGATTGGTGAACGTGGCCGGGAAGTTAAAGATTTCATCGAAAATATTTTAGGTGAAGAAGGACGGGCCCGTTCTGTGGTTGTTGCGGCACCTGCTGACGTTTCGCCACTACTGCGAATGCAGGGAGCTTCCTATGCAACCCGTATAGCCGAAGATTTCCGTGATCGCGGGAAACATGTCCTGCTGATTATGGATTCTCTTACCCGTTACAGTATGGCACAGCGTGAGATTGCACTGGCCATTGGTGAGCCACCGGCAACCAAGGGTTATCCCCCTTCTGTGTTCGCTAAATTACCGGCGTTGGTCGAACGGGCGGGTAATGGTGTCAGTGATGGCGGTTCAATCACCGCGTTTTATACCGTCCTGACTGAAGGTGATGACCAGCAAGATCCGATTGCCGATTCAGCGCGGGCTATTCTGGACGGTCATATCGTCCTGTCCAGAGCACTGGCAGAATCCGGGCATTATCCGGCTATCGATATTGAAGCATCAATCAGCCGGGCCATGACAGCCCTGATTGATAATACTCATTATCGACGGGTGCAACATTTTAAACAGTTACTTTCCAGCTACCAGCGTAATAGAGATCTGATTAATGTCGGTGCTTACGCAGCCGGCAGTGATCCTTTGCTGGATAGGGCAATTGAGCTGTATCCGCATATGGCTCAGTTCCTGCATCAAAGCATTGAGGAACGCAGTGAATACAATGCAGCATGTGCCCAATTACAACAATTATTACCGAGTTAAAATATTAACCGACTAAAACCGTTATTTATCTATACCCAATGGATTTCGGGTTACATCGCGACAGTAAGGGAAATGACAAACTCGTCGGGAACACATTTGCCCAGCCAGAGGCTGTTCGAGGCAGCCTGAAAGACGAAGGGTATAAAACGCTGAGGATAGACATGCAACAACACTCCCCTCTTGTGACTTTGCGCGAACTTGCTCAGGACGCAGCGGAAAAAGCCGCGACCCAACTGGCACAGATACGACAAAGCCATCAGCAAATGGAGCAACAACTCACGGCGTTAATGAGTTATCAGGATGAATATCGTACACGTTTGAACGACACACTAAGCAGCGGCATGTCCAGCTCGACCTGGCAGAATTACCAGCAGTTCATGAAAACACTGGAAATGGCTATCGAGCAACACAGATTACAGCTCAACCAATGGAAAAAACGGCTTGAGCAGGCCATGTCGCAGTGGCAGGAAAAACAGCAGCGTCTGAACGCGTTTGATACGCTGCAACAACGGGCAGAACATAGTTTGAAGTTACACCAGAATCGCATGGAGCAAAAACAAATGGATGAGTACGCACAACGTGGTGCACAACGGAGAATGAAACAATGAATCTCACTCTTTTGCCTACTGATTTAACACTTGAAAAAAGTGTGGGGAAAAATCAGCAAGCACTGAACTCCTCTCAGGGCAATAACGCCCCTAAAGAGCAGATGACTGAATTCGGCCAGTTTCTCAGTGCAGAACAAAAAACCGCTGTTCAGACCGCTAAAAATCGCACAGATGGCAGCAATAGCGAATCTGGAGAGAAACATTCCACTGATAACCGGGATGAAGAAAAATTATCTTCTTCACTGACTGTTGCTGGTCAGGTCGCCAGACTGGATAAATCTTCTGCTTCAGGCAGTTCAGCATTAGACAATGATGCAGAATTTATCTTATCCGAAGAGGATGATCTTCTGTCTGCTGAAATGTTAATCAACGCGATGCCTATTCAGTTGGCGGGATTAATCAATCCGCAGTCGACCGGTGAGGGTTCAGAAAGTACAGATAATTTACTGAATGCTGCAAACAGTATCGAAGATACATTATCCGACAGGAAACTATCGGGTAAAAAGACGAAAGCCGATATAGCGCTGATAGCGACAGATCCGGCTGAAGAAAATGATTTGGATAGCGATCTCCGTTCTGTTACCTCACAGCATACAGCCTCAGCCACAAACCGTGCGGCTCTGGCAACCGCGACCGGAAAAGTAAAAACAGCCGCTAACGGCACTGAGCAAAATTCAGAGTCATCAGTGAGTGGAAAGGAGAATATCGGGAAGGCGTTCCTATCAACACAAGGAGCGCCAGCGCTGGCTTCATCTTCTGCGGCGGAAACTTCCTCTTCAACACTGCACAACCTGTTCAGTGCTCCCCTGCTCGCTACAGGCCATCAGGTTAACGGGCAGTTCCAGCTGAATAGTACTCCTGCACCTTTACTGAGCGCTCACCTCGGCAGTGAAGAGTGGCAGCAGCAACTCAATCAGCAGGTACTGTTTTTTAACCGGAACGGGCTGCAACAGGCAGAATTACGCTTAAACCCACAGGAGCTGGGTGCTCTGCATATCCGCATGAATGTTGAAGATAATCAGGCACAGTTGCATTTTGTCTCGGCACATCAGCATGTTCGCGCCGCTTTAGAAGCCGCCCTGCCTCACCTTCGCCACTCGCTGGCAGAAAACGGCATTCAATTGGCTGAAAGCAGTGTGGGAAGTGATACATCAGGGAACTGGCAACAGGAACAGGCCGCCGATCCTCAACAGCATGCCAATACCGGTAGTCATACTGAAAACCATAGAGCACTGGCAGCAACACAGGCACCGGCAACTCATGAATCAACAATCCGGCTAACCCCTCAGCAACTGGCTTCAAGCCGGGGAGGCGTTGATATTTTCGCCTGACTATCTGCCTGATTTCATCATTTGCTGTCAGAACACTGCAAAAAAATGAAACAGAGCCGATAACAAACGAGTGAGTTAATGGTTTTTTCCGCGCTTGTTCCTGCCATTGCCGGAACAAAGACGCGGGATAATTGATGTTGAATTTGTTGGATAAGGAACTCCGCCACGGAATGCGCGGTGCCTTACTCCACTACAGAAAACAGGAATTTGTCTGTCCATGTCTGATTATAGCTACGAGCGTAAGCGCACAAAAACAATTTGGATGATACTGCTAATACTGATTGCCGTATTGAGTACCGCCATCGGAGGATATAGCTGGTGGACAATGAAGCAATCCGGTCATAACAGTACAGAAAAAGCCAAAATCATAAGTACTCCGGTATTCATGACACTGGAACCTTTTACCGTCAATCTGATAGACAACGAAGATCATTTTGATCGCGTTTTGTATGTCGGCGTGACGCTGCGTCTGTCTGATGAAATAACTCGTCAGCGCTTCCATGATTACCTTCCTGAAGTTCGTAGCCGTATGCTGCTGTTACTATCGCGCCAGAGATCGACTGATCTGGCAAAAGATGACGGCAAAGTACGTTTAGTGGAAGACATTAAACAGACTCTGAGCCCAACACTGATACCCGGTGAACCTGACCAAGTGATCACCGATGTGTTGTTTACTACGTTTATTCTGCGATAATCACGATGAGTGACAATATTCTTTCACAGGCAGAGATCGATGCTCTGCTCAATGGTGACAGTGCTGCTGCGGATGACGTAGAACAAACTACGTCGTCAGTGGAAAGTGAGGTTCGACCTTACGATCCGCATACACAGCGCCGTGTTGTACGCGAGCGTTTGCAGTCACTGGAAATCATCAATGAACGCTTTGCCCGCCAATTCAGGATGGGGCTGTTTAACATGCTGCGCCGCAGCCCGGATATTACGGTCGGTGCCATTAAGATCCAGCCTTATCATGACTTTGCCCGCAATCTGGCCGTGCCGACCAACCTCAATCTGGTTCACCTGAAACCATTGAGAGGAACCGCACTGTTCGCTTTTGAACCCAGTCTGGTTTATATCGCCGTTGATAACCTGTTTGGTGGTGACGGACGCTTCCCGACTAAAGTGGAAGGCCGTGAATTCACCTATACCGAACAGCGTATCATCAATCGGATGCTGAAACTGGCACTGGATGCCTATCGTGACGCATGGGATTCCATCTTTAAGATTGACGTGGAATATGTGCGCTCTGAGATGCAGGTGAAATTCACCAATATTACAACATCTCCTAACGATATCGTCGTCACCACACCATTTACGGTGGAGATTGGGGATCTGTACGGAGAATTCAACATCTGTATTCCCTTCGCCATGATTGAGCCTCTGCGTGAGCTGCTGACGAATCCTCCGGTGGAAAATGTACGGCAGGAAGACGGTCAGTGGCGTGACATTCTGGTGAAACAGGTTCAGAACTCCGAACTGGAACTGGTGGCAAATTTTGCTGATATCCCCCTGCGGTTGTCAAAAATTCTCCAGTTAAAACGCGGCGATGTTTTGCCGATTGAAAAACCTGAACGCCTGATCGTTCACGTTGATGGTGTGCCGGTGCTCACCAGCCAATATGGAACACTCAACGGGCAGTATGCTTTGCGCGTTGAACACCTGATTAACCCTGTTTTAAATGCTCTGGATGAGGAAAAGCCCAATGAGTGATGCTAAACAACCCGCAGATACCAGCTTGACTGAAGACTTGTGGGCAGAGGCGCTGGAACAACAGGCTGCACAGCTTGCCTCTGACAGCGGCTCGTCAATTTTTGAAAGTCTTGAACCGCAGGATGCGCTTTCCCAGCTTTCTGATATTGACCTGATTATGGATATTCCCGTTAAGCTCTCTGTGGAGCTGGGACGCACCAAAATGACTATCAAGCAACTGCTGAAACTTTCTCAGGGTTCTGTTGTTTCCCTTGATGGTCTGGCGGGTGAGCCGCTGGATATTCTGATCAACGGCTATTTGATTGCACAAGGAGAAGTGGTCGTCGTATCTGATAAATACGGTATCCGTATTACGGATATCATAACTCCTTCTGAGCGCATGCGTCGTCTGAGTCGTTAACCATGATGGCGAATCAGCCTTCTCTTCATACTTCTTTCCAAAGTGGTGCGGCATCAGATGCCGCACCGATTGGTACAACTGTAACACACGCCCCTCCCCTTTCTGCTGGTCAGACTCTGATGCAGGTCAGTAGTGCTCTGGGCGGGATCCTGTTACTGATATTTTTCATAACTTGGTTGATCCGCCGTCTGGGGCTTGCTCCTGCCAAAAATAAAAATCACCGATTACTTAATGTAAAAGCAAGTTGTTCACTTGGGGCAAAAGAACGGGTTGTCGTGGTTGAAATCGAAGACAGCTGGCTGGTACTGGGTGTTACACCTCAGCAGATCACGATGTTACATCAGTTGCCTGTGCCACCTGATGACACGGAAAAGGAAACCGTGCTCAAGACACTTCCTTTCGGTCAGTTATTAAAAAATAAGCTTCAGCGAAAAACCAAGAACGACAGGGACGGCGATGAAAAATAGAGTTTTCCTTATGATAGGCAATCAAATAAAAAGCCGGAAATTCGCCGCACATATTTCTCCGGCGCGTCTGGCAACTGTGTTTATGGCGCTGTTACTGCCACTGTTTCCCATGAATGCAGCAGCAGAATTACCGGGCATCATCAGTCAGCCGCTGGCAAATGGCGGACAAAGCTGGTCACTGCCGGTTCAGACCCTGATTTTCATTACTGCACTGGGGTTTATTCCCGCTGCACTGCTGATGATGACCAGTTTTACCCGTATCATCATCGTACTGGGTTTACTGCGTAATGCACTGGGAACACCTTCTGCCCCACCCAATCAGGTCATGTTGGGCTTAGCGTTATTTATGACTTTTTTCATTATGGCCCCGGTATTCGATAAGGTTTATCAGGATGCCTACCTGCCTTTCAGTGAAGACAAAATCACGCTGGAAACGGCACTGGAGAAAGGTGCCCAACCTGTGCGCCAGTTTATGCTGCGTCAGACCCGGGAAAACGATCTGGCACTGTTTGCCCGTTTGGCTAATCAGGAAGCCTTTGAAACTGCCGATTCTGTCCCAATGCGGGTTCTGGTTCCGGCTTTCATTACCAGCGAACTCAAAACAGCGTTCCAGATTGGTTTTACGCTTTTCATTCCTTTCCTGATCATCGATCTGGTTGTTGCCAGTGTTCTGATGGCACTGGGGATGATGATGGTTCCTCCTGCCACAATATCGCTGCCATTCAAACTGATGCTATTTGTTCTGGTGGATGGCTGGCAGTTATTGCTTGGTTCGTTGGCGCAAAGTTTTTACGTCTGACGGAACTTTTCTTAAAAAGATCGAAAACGGTTTGAACAATTATGACTCCAGAATCGGTAATGGCACTTGGTGTTGAAGCAATGAAAGTCGCATTGGCGCTGGCTGCGCCATTGCTTTTATCGGCTTTGATATGTGGTTTAGTGATCAGTCTGTTGCAGGCAGCGACGCAGATAAACGAAATGACGCTGTCATTTATTCCTAAAATTCTGGCCGTTGTTGTCACAATTATCGTTGCCGGCCCGTGGATGCTCAATCTGTTGCTGGATTACATGCGCACACTTTTCAGCAGTATTCCTACGATTATTGGTTAATCATGATCCCGTTTGACAGTGAAACGCTTTCCCGCCTTGTCAGTGATTTTTTCTGGCCACTGGCGCGCCTTCTGGCTTTGTTCAGTATCGCCCCGATTTTTAGCGAAAAGCAGATGCCGATAAAAGTCCGCATCGGGCTGGCATTAGTGATCACTGCCCTGCTGGTTCCGACTATTCCATCACCCCAAATTCCGATTTTTTCCGTTGCCGGAATTTGGGTTCTGATCCAGCAAGTGCTGATTGGCGTGGCTCTGGGGTTAACTATCCAGATTGCCTTTGCGGTGGTGCGCCATGCCGGTGAAGTTCTGGGGCTACAGATGGGGCTATCTTTCGCCACATTTTTTGACCCGACCGGTGGCCCGAATATGCCAATCTTAGCGCGTATTCTGAATATGCTGATGATGCTACTGTTTTTGGCTTTTGACGGGCATTTATGGATATTATCCATTCTGGCTGATACCTTCTATTCCATCCCTATTCAGACTACCCAGTTAAATTCAAAAGGTTTTCTGTTACTGGCGCAGAGTGCCAGCCTGATATTTATCAATGGCATGATGCTGGCAATGCCGCTCATTACTTTGCTGTTAGTTCTGAACTTCTCGCTAGGTATGCTGAACCGCATGACGCCTCAACTTTCCGTGTTCGTTGTTGGCTTTCCCCTGACACTGACAGTTGGCATTTTCACCCTCTCCCTACTGTTCCCGATGCTGGTACCATTTACAGAACGGTTATTCAGTGAAATGTTCGATCGTCTGGCAGTGATTATTAATTATATGGTGCTGTAAGAAGCACCTTTTTTATATGCTGTTTGCTGACATTTAAGTAAATCCGAATAAATCCCCCTTATAGCAGATAGCAAGTATCAGGAAACTCTCTCCTCAGCAATTAAAAAACACAAATCAATAAGCATTATCTATTTGTTCTGTGTTTATTTTTCATTGAAATCATTATGCTAATTTTTCATTTTTAATAAGACTCTAAATATGAGAAAAGCAATGAATGATGATGCTGAGACCTTAATAAAAAAACCGTTTATTATATTAAGCAACGGATATTTTTTCGGAAATCATAATTTTCGATTAATCATAAACAAAAGGAGATTGTGAATGATCGAAAGAATCGCCGTAAAAAAATATGTTGGGTTAATTGGAATATGCATTGCAAGTTTTCTCGGATGTATCGATCTCACCGTTGTGAATACTATTCTTCCTGCAATTGGGCGTGAATTCAATACGCCATTAAGAGAAACACAGTGGATTACCTCAATATTCATGATCGCGCTTTCCGCTTTTATGGTTCCGGTTGGAACGTTAGCTGATAGTCGAGGACGTAGAAAGATACTGATTCTGGGATTAATTCTATTTGGAGCGGCTTCATTATTTGTTGGCCTCGCAACAAATATGACTACAATCACTCTCTTTAGATTCATTCAGGGGATAGGCTGTGCAATTCTCTATACTGTTTCTGGCGCTATTATTTCCTACTTATTTAATCAAAATGAGCAAGGAAAAGCGCTTGGTATTTTATTTGGTATTAATGGGCTTGGTCTGGCAATAGGGCCTATTATCGGTGGATTGTTTGCAGGTATTGTAGACTGGCGTTACGCTTTTTTGATAAATATCCCTTTTATCATTATCAGCATTATTCTATGCATCTGGTCCGTACCCGAATATAAAACAAGTCAGATAAAAAAACTGGATATTCCCGGTTGTATTTTCCTGATCATTTTTCTAATGAGTTTAGTCAGTTATTTCTCTTTGAATGGAAATTCACTACAACAATGGAGTTTATTATCTATTGCAGTAATATCTCTGATTATTTTTATACGACATGAATTAAAAACACCAAACCCTATCGTAGAATTTCACTTTTTCCGTAATAGGCATTTTATTTCAGGATTACTTGCAACATTTTTCCTCGCTTTCTTCTACTGCATCGTTCTGCTGACATTGCCTATGTTTTTCGCCGGGCCGCTGGGGAAAAATGATGTTGAAATCGGGTTGTTCCTGTTACCCGCGACAATCATGTTTGCCCTAACTTCCCTCTGGGTAGGTCATCGCAGTGAAAAATTCGGCCCGTCGCGCGTTATTTTAGCTGGCTTACTTTTGTTTGTCGTTGCCGCAATTTTGCTTGCATTTGCATCAACACAAATCAATGCTTGGTGGTTTATTGCCCCATTGATGTTATTTGGCATGGGATGGGGGTCAATCCTTGGGCCCTCGACACTCATTGCACTGAGTTCTTTACCTCGTGAACAAGCGGCAGTTGCTATGGGGACTTCATGGACTATTCATAATGTAGGAGGAGCCTGCGGTATCGCTTTTGCGGTATTTTTATTAACCCGTTTTGGCGCATTAGCTCAAGGCTATCAGGTTCTGATGTTGCTTTTAGCAGGGCTTGCTTTGATCTCAATCCTCATCTGCTATTTTCTGAACCGAAAATAATCTCTGTGGCTCGCTGGCATAAATTCATTTCAAAACAGCCCTCATGAATTTAGTAAAAATAACAATACGATAAATATAAGGCTCGCTTTGCCCGAGCCTCATTCCTCACAAAATCCACTCTTAAAATTAACTTTTCTTCAACAAAACATATCGACATCCGGTATTAATTTCAGTTAATTTAATTTCCTGAAGTTATAGTTTATTAAGTTTTTTATATGAATATCTCCCTTCAGCCCTATTACGTTCCTTGGCATCAAGGTTGGCCTAAGGGAATATACATTTATTTTTCAAATGGATAAGAATTAAAGCCGGACTCTTATCAAGGAGAAATGAGAATGTTACATGAGAACTCTTCACAAATTCCCTCAGCAGTTCGTGATAACCATCAACCTATTCCGCATACCTACCCACTTAGCTCTCCTCAGCAGGCCATCTGGTTTGATCAGGCTCTTCGACCTGACTCTTACGACTACAATATCAACATATATATCTGTGCCGAAGGAGAGTTGAATGAAGAAATATTTATCCGTGCCTTTGAACAGGTTGTTTATAGTAATGATTCTCTGAATCTACGATTTATCAGTACACACGGCTTACCCACGCAAAAGGTTGTTAGGCCCCAATCTGTAACTATGGATATCCTCGATTTTTCATCATATCCCGATGCAGACATTCGAGTGAAAGAACATATAAATGCTCAGTTTATGCGTCCATTTCAACTGGATGAGGTACTGTGGCGAAGCAGTTTAGTGCGAATAAACAATACCTGCCACTATTGGCAGTTTTGCGGCCATCATTTGATTATTGATGGTGCGGGTGTGTTTATACTTGCTGAAAAATTTCTCGATACCTATAACCGACTGATGCAAGGAGAGATACCGGATAAGGTTGCTTTCTCTTATCTGGATTTCGTTGGGGAGGAACTCAAGTACTTTTCTTCAGAAGACTATTCTCGCGACATGCAATTCTGGTTACAACGGTATGAAAAATTGCCTCCACAATTACTCAAACCCGTCCACGCCAGTTATCCGGCAGTTGATAAACCATCCTCCCCCGTTGCCACACAACCTGTTATCTGGTCACTGGATCAGGATCTTTTTAAACGCCTAGAAAAGGCGATTGGCGGGCGGAAACTGCCACTCCTGTATTTTATGTATGCTGTTTTTGCCTGTTATTTTGCACGGACAACCGATATCAATGAAATTGTTATAGGTGTTCCCCTACATAACCGCAGAAATCCACAACAAAGGAAAACTGTAGGGACGATTGCAGCAGTATTCCCGATTGGCATCACCATTGAGCCGGAAGATACGTTTCATGATCTCATGGATAAAGCCGCCGCTGAAATACAGCGTTGTCATAAACACCAACGCTTTCCGATTGTCGAACTTAACCGACAACGCCATTCCCGGCAAAAAGCGGAGAACACGAAGTTATTTCATATCACCTTATCTCTGGAGTCGATTGAAGTTAATTTCCAAGTAGAAGGAAAGGACACCAGACTCAAACTTTTTGACATGCAATCCGGGATACCTTATCCAATGGCTGTCAAAGTAAAGCAGTATACAGATATTTCCCGCTCTGATAATACACCTCCTCCTCTTTCCATTGAACTCTATGCTTTTCCTGATTATCTGAGCCACCAAGAATTAATAACACTCCGCTCCCGTCTTGCCGTTCTGCTTGATGCTGCTCTCACTACGCTGGAAACACCCTCCCTAACAAATACGAAAATAGTTAACCTGCCTATTCTGCCCGATATCGAGCGTCAGCAAGTATTAGTGGATTTCAACGCCACTCAGGCGAAATTTCAGCAGGATGCCCTGATTCATCAGTTGTTCGAAGCACAGGTACAACGTACTCCGAATGCCATTGCCGTGGTCTTTGAAAACCAGTCATTAACCTATGCGGAGCTGAACAAACGAGCCAATCGTCTGGCACACCACTTGATTGCGCTTGGTATCAGGCCTGATGATCGAGTCGCTATTTGTATTGATCGCAGTCTGGAAATGATGGTCGGGTTATTGGGTATCCTCAAGGCTGGTGGTGCCTTTGTGCCTCTCGATCCGGCTTATCCGAGCAACCGGCTGATATATATGTTCAATGATGCAGAGCCTGTCGCACTGGTGACTCAATCAGCAATAACAGAAAAATGGAATAAAAACCTGCCAACCATACTACTTGATAACCCGCCATATTCCGTTTTAGATGAAAGCTCAGCAGAAAACCCGAATATTCAGGCTCTGAGGCTCACCTCCCGCCATCTGGCTTATGTTATTTATACCTCCGGTTCAACAGGTCAGCCGAAAGGCGTCATGGTTGAACATCGCAGCCTGTGTAATTTGATTACGACTCAGCAGAATAAACTGAACATCACGCCAGAAAGCAGGGTTTTACAATTTTCCTCAAATAGTTTCGATTCCTGTATTTGGGAATTCTGCATGGCGTTACTAGCCGGAGCGCATCTTTACCTCGCCAGACGGGAAGACCTGCTGCCCGGAAAAATCCTGTCTCATTATTTAGAAACTCATGCCATTACTCTTGCATTGTTATGTCCCAGTGTACTGGCAACAGTGGATTCTCTTCCTGCAACGCTGCAAACTCTGCTCGTGGGAGGTGAAGCGTGTCCGCCTACGTTGGTTAAGCGCTGGGCGCAAGGACGACGGATGATCAATGCCTATGGCCCGACAGAAACGACCGTTTGTGCCACTTTTGGCCAGTGTGACAGTCAGGAAAGCAAAGCGCCTCCGATTGGCTATCCCATCGCCAATACTCAAATTTATATTCTTGATAAATACCACCAGCCCGTTCCTTCAGGTATCACAGGCGAGATTTATATCGCGGGTGCCTGTGTTGCCCGAGGCTATCTGAACCGTCCCGAACTGACTGCCGAGCGTTTCCTCGCCGATCCGTTTTCTGCTGATCACGGTGCACGTATGTATCAGACCGGCGATCTGGGCCGGTGGCTGCCTGACGGTAGAATTGAGTATCTCGGTCGCAATGATTTTCAAATTAAATTGCGCGGCCTGCGTATTGAGCTGGGTGAAATCGAGGCGAGGCTGCATCAGTGTGATGGCGTACACGAAGCCGTGGTACTGCCTTATGACAACCCTTCTTATGAAGAGCTTGCCGATCAAGACACACCGGATGAACATAATTCAGTATCAAAACATCTGGTCGCCTACCTGCTGCCTGAAGCCAATGCCAGACTGGAACCCATGGAGCTACGGCAACAACTCTCGCAGCACCTTGCCGAATATATGATACCCAGTGCCTTTGTAACACTTGATGCTTTTCCTCTGACAACCAGTGGAAAACTGGATAGACAAGCTCTGCCCAAACCCGATCATACTTCAATCGTCACACGCAGTTATCAGGCTCCCGTAGGAGAGCTTGAGACAGCGCTGAGCCAACTCTGGCAAAAATTGCTCGGCGTGAAATATATCAGCCGCTACGATCACTTTTTCGAACTGGGCGGACACTCACTATTAGCGGTGAGTCTGATAGAGCAACTAGGGAGTATGGGTTGGGTTACCGGCATCCAGACTGTATTTGCTAAACCAGTGTTGAGTGAGATGGCTGAAGCGATACTCTCAGTTCAGCAGTATGCCACTCAGGAAAATATGAAGCAGGAAAACATGCCTGTACCCGCTAATCTCATTCCTGACGGCTGTACTGCCCTTACCCCCGATATGCTGACGCTGGTTTCCCTGTCCCAGCATGAGATTGATGCCATCACCGCTGCCATTCCCGGAGGCGCTGCCAATATTCAGGATATTTATCCGCTCACGCCGCTACAGGAAGGGATTTTGTTCCATTATCTATTGCAGCAACAGGGCGATACTTACCTGCTGCGCAATTTGCTCGCCTTTGACAGCCGTGAACGACTGGACAGCTTTCTGTCAGCCTTACAACAGGTTATTAACCGTCACGATATTCTGCATACTTCTCTCTTCTGGCAGGGATTGAAACAACCCGTTCAGGTTGTCTGGCGTCAGGCTATCCTGAGCATTAAGACATTTTCGCCAGATCCCCATTTAACAAATAGTGAATCGGATATTCCTGAACAATTACTGGCGCACACTGATCCTCATCATTATCGCCTTAATATCAGTCAGGCACCGTTATTCTCTGCGGACATTGCTTATGACCCACGACGGGATGAATGGTTACTGGCTTTATGTATCCATCACTTAGCCTGTGATCATATCACTCTGGAAGGTATCATCAGTGAAATCAGTGCACTATTAGCAAATCATACTCAAAAACTATCTCCGTTATTACCTTACCGTCATTTTGTTGCCCAGACCCTGAATGTTCCGGCCTCAGCTCATGAAGACTATTTTCGTGAAGTCCTCTCTGACGTGGAAGAGCCAACGGTATCTTTCGGGATACTGGATGTTCATAGCGGGAATAAAGAAATAACAGAAGCCAGACAACCTATTGATGCTACATTAGCCAAAGCTATCCGTACACAGGCCAAACGTCAGGGAATAAGCCCCAGTATCCTGTTTCATACCGCGCTGGCGATGGTTCTGGCAAAAGTCAGCGGACGCGATGATGTGGTATTCGGTACGGTTTTATTAGGGCGCATGCAGGGCAGCACCGGTATCAATCAGGCGATGGGTTTACTTATCAATACCCTGCCTATCCGGATCAAACTGGCAGATAACAGCGTACAGGCGACGATTCAGGAAACCAGCCTCAGCCTGATAAGATTGCTGGAACACGAACAGGCCACGCTGACACAGGCTCAGAACTGTAGTGGTGTAGCGCCCTCTTTACCACTCTTCAACACCCTGCTTAACTATCGTCATAGTCAGTCGAACCTGACTTTTAATCAATGGGAAGGGATTCGTTTGCTGATGCAGGAAGAGAGAATTAACTATCCGTTTGGTCTGTTTGTGGATGACTGGGGCGATGGGTTCAGTCTGGTTGCTCAGACCGTATCAGATATAGAACCCACTCGTCTTATCAACTATATGACTACCGCCCTGACAGGATTAGTCAATGCGCTGGAAACCGCCCCCCACCAGCCAATTCTGAATATTTCGATTTTGCCAGCTAAAGAGCGTCAACAACTGCTGGTGGATTTCAATACAACACAGCCCTATCAAGAAACACAACCTTATCCGCATTTGGTATTTCCCCTTCATACAGCGACCGTTTCCCCGCAAAAATTTATTCATCAGTTAATTGAAAAACAGGCTCAACACATACCTGATGCGATTGCGGTGATCTTTGAAGAACAGTCATTGAGTTATGGTGAACTAAACCGTCAGGCCAATCGGATTGCTCATTATCTGATTACCCTCGGTATACGCCCTGACAATCGGGTAGCCATCTGCACTGAGCGCAGTCTGGAAATGATCGTAGGATTGCTCGCAATTCTGAAAGCCGGAGGGGCTTATGTGCCGCTCGATCCTCATCAGCCAACTGAGCGGCTGGCTTACATGCTTGAAGATTCCGCGCCTGTCGCCCTGCTCACTCAAACACCCTTTGTTAATCTCACTCGTCAATTGACCGATAGCATACCGATTGTCGATCTGAGTAATTGTGAATTCTTGCTGGCAGACAGGCCAGAGAGTAATCCAGACCCTGACACGCTGGGTTTAACCTCACACCATCTGGCTTATGTGATTTATACCTCTGGTTCAACCGGAGTGCCAAAAGGGGTGATGAATGAACATCGCGCTGTGATGAATAGCTTATTCTGGGCCCAAAAAACGTATCAGTTAACGCCGCAAGATCGGGTTTTACAGAAAACACCATTCAGTTTCGATGTTTCGGTCTGGGAATTATTTCCTCCCCTGATGTTTGGTGCCCGGCTGATTCTGGCTCGTCCAGAAGGCCATAAAGACCCACATTATTTATTGTCAGAGACAGAAAAACACAAAATTACGCTCATCCATTTTGTGCCGTCAATGCTACAACTCTTTCTCAGTGCGATCCCCGCCGGTCGTTGTCTTTCTTTGCGTCATATTTTATGCAGTGGCGAAGCATTTCCTTATGCCTTACAGCAGAAATGTCTGTCCTATTTTGCTCACTGCCAGTTACATAATTTATATGGCCCGACGGAAGCGGCAATTCATGTCACCGCCTGGCAATGTGTGGCGGATCAGTATGTCGGCCGCATTCCTATCGGAAAACCCATCGATAACATCCGTATTTATCTGCTCGATAATCAGAAAAATCCGGTTCCTGTTGGTGTTTCAGGTGAGCTGTATATCGGCGGGATCGCGGTTGCCCGTGGTTATCTGAATCGCCCTGAATTAACCAATCAGCATTTTATTTCTGATCCATTTTCTTCAGATCCTGATGCCCGTCTGTATAAAAGCGGCGATCTGGCTCGATGGTTACCTGATGGCAATATTGAATATCTCGGTCGTAACGATTTTCAGGTCAAGATACGGGGTTTTCGTATTGAACTGGGTGAAATAGAAGCGAAACTGGCGCAATGTCATGGCGTACGTGAAGCGGCTGTTATTGCCCGTGAAGACCATTCTCGTGAAAAAACCGATCATTGTGAAAAAACAGTGGACGATAAACAGTTAATTGCTTACCTGCTTGCAGAGCCTGATACGAATCTTGATCCCGCAGAACTGAGAGAACAACTCGCACAACACCTTGCTGACTATATGCTGCCGAGCGCCTTTGTGATCCTTGATGCCTTTCCATTAACCTCGAGTGGTAAGCTCAACCGTAAAGCACTGCCAATACCGGATAAGGCAGCACGGGTAACTCGTCATTATCAGGCACCTGTCGGAACAACCGAAACAGCACTGGCCGAAATTTGGCAGGAACTGCTAAAACTGGAGCAAATTGGTCGTTATGACAATTTCTTTGAGTTAGGCGGTCACTCCCTGCTCGCCATCCAGCTTGCCACTCGCATACGCCAGAAACTGGCACGGGAACTCCCCTTACAGGCGATTTTTTCTCATCCTGTTCTGGCTGATTTAGCTGTACTGATCGCCAATATGCCTGTGACAGTTCAAACGACTATTACCGCCACTGATCGCAGCCAACTCCTGCCGCTCTCTTTCTCACAACAACGCCTGTGGTTTCTTACCCGCCTCAATAGCGAAATCAGTCTGGCCTATCAAATCCCGACTGTCCTGCATTTGAGCGGGCATCTCGATCATGCTGCGTTGACAACAGCACTTAATCATCTCGTCAGCCGGCATGAAAGTTTACGAACCCGTTTTGTAGTGATGGATGAACAGCCTTATCAGCATATTGATAACGCGAATACCGGGTTTTCTCTGACTCATCACGATTTACGCAATTTAGATGAAACCGCCCGCATGAATCGTGTAAACGAACGGGTTAAAATCGAAAGACAAACACCGTTTGATTTCGCCAGTGAATCCATGATTCGGGGCCAGTTACTGCAACTGTCAGATAAAGAACACGTACTGATCCTGATCCAGCATCACATCATTACTGATGGCTGGTCACTGGGCATATTGCTCCGTGAACTTAGTGCGTTCTACTCTACTGCTCTGGGAGAAAATGAACCTTCCTTACCCCCGCTTTCTATCCAGTACGCTGACTATGCTGTCTGGCAACAAAAATGGCTACAGAGCGAGGATTTCGCTGTACAAAAAGAATTCTGGCAAAACCAGCTTCAGGGGGCACCGGCATTACTGTCTCTTCCTACTGATTACCCACGCCCGCCAGAACAAAATTACACAGGAGATCATATTCCTGTTCACTTGAGTGCTGATTTGCTCTCTGCACTCAAGGCGCTCGGACAACGTCAAAACACAACTCTGTTTATGACATTGCTCACTGCTTGGGGAATTGTACTTACCCGGCTAAGTGGGCAGAACGATATCGTTATCGGCACACCCGTTGCCAATCGTTCACACAGTGAACTCGAAGGATTAATTGGCTTTTTCGTCAACACCCTGCCTTTACGTATCGAAACTGAGCAATGCGACTCTGTAGCCGATTTACTCACTCATGTCCGTGAACGCTCGCTTGCGGCTTACGCTCATCAGGATCTACCTTTTGAACAATTGGTTGAAATTCTGCACCCTGAACGTAGCCTGAGCCATAACCCAATCTTTCAGGTTATGCTGGCGCTGAACAATACAACCGTACCCTCCCTCGAATTACCGGGATTGTCCGCTTCATTAATGGAACAACCCCACAGCACCGCCTATTTTGACCTGACACTGGCACTGACCGAAACTCAGGATGGGCTCAGCGGTTATCTGGAATACGCATCAAGTCTGTTTGACAGAGCAACGGTTCAACGCATCGTGGGTTATCTCACCAATGTGCTGACAGCCATGACATTAGACGAAACGCAGGCTATTAACTTCCTACCGATGTTATCGGTTGCTGAGCGTCAGCAGTTATTGATTGATTTCAACGATATTCCACCGGTTCAGAGTAATAATCCTGCCCAAAACCCTGTTACCGGTTTTTCACAGAATATGTTGATTCATCAACTGTTCGAAGAACAGGTACAACGCACACCTGATACGACGGCAGTGATCTTTGAAGAGCAGTCATTGAGTTATGACGAACTTAACCACCTTGCCAATCAACTGGCACACAGCCTGATTGCCTTTGGCGTTCGCCCTGACGATCGGGTAGCCATTCATGTTGAGCGGGGGCTGGATATGATTGTCGGCCTGCTTGGGATCTTAAAAGCGGGTGCCGGTTACGTTCCGCTTGATCCGGAATATCCCGTCGAACGGCTGACATACCAGCTCACTGACAGTAAGCCCGTCATATTACTGACCCAGAAACACCTACAAACTCGCTTACCGATACAAAATATCCCTATCTGGTTACTGGATGATGAAACTCATCGGGATAAGATGCAAAAACAACCTGCTCATAATCCTGACCGCCAGCAAACAGAAATTCAGCCACATCATCTGGCTTATATCATTTACACCTCAGGTTCAACCGGAAAGCCGAAAGGCGTTATGCTCGAACACCGCAATGTGGTCAGCCTGATGGGTGCTCACTGCCAAATGAGTGAACCCGGCCCGGGAGATCGTGTGCTTCAGTTTGTTACCTTCGCATTTGATATTTCCGTGTCAGATATTTTTCCTACTCTGGCCTCCGGCGCGACGCTGGTACTTAGGCCTTCTTATCTCAAAGTACCGGACAGCACTTTTGTCGACTTCATCCGTGCACAGAGAGTCACGATCATTAATGTACCGACTGCTTTCTGGCATCACTGGGGACAGGAGATAAAAGCCGGACGCAGCGGTTTCAGTTCCTGCATTCACACGCTGATTGTTGGAGGGGATAAAGTAGAACCCCGCTGTTTAATAGATTGGTTCTCATGCCCCGAAACAGCAGACTGCCGCTGGTTCAACGCATATGGCCCAACAGAAATCACCATTACTGCGACTGCGATAATGGTCAACCGGGAAATGATGATGGGCAGCAACAATCATATTTCCCCCATCATTCACAGTATCCCGATTGGGCGCCCGCTCTCCAATACCTGCATCTATATTCTGGATACGCTCGGTCAGCCGGTTCCTATCGGTGTCAGTGGCGAAATTTACATCGGTGGCATGGGTGTTGCGCGGGGTTATTTAAATCAACCGGAGCTGACTGCCGAAAAATTCATTGTTGATCCCTTTAGCAAACAGCCCGATGCCCGTATGTACAAAACCGGTGATCTGGCTCGCTGGCGTACTGACGGCAATATTGAATACCTCGGCCGTAATGACTTTCAGGTTAAGATCCGCGGCTTCCGTATTGAGTTAGGCGAGATTGAAACCAGACTGCTCCAGTGTCAGGGTGTACGTGAAGCTATCGTGCTGGCCCGCGAAGAAGTTTCTTACTCAAACACAGGGCATGATAAACGCCTTGTTGCCTACCTTATCGCTGAACCCGATGCAAAACCGGAACCGACGGAGTTACGTCAACAACTGGCACAATATCTTGCTGACTATATGCTACCCGGCGCATTTGTCATACTGGATGCGTTCCCACTGGCTCCTAATGGCAAACTCGACCGTCAGGCACTCCCTGCACCGGATCTGGCTGCTATCGTTACCCGTACTTATATAGAGCCGCAGGGTGATGCAGAAACAGTGCTGGCTGAGATCTGGCAGGCATTATTGGGGTTGGAAAAAGTCGGGCGTTATGACCATTTCTTTGAACTGGGCGGTCATTCACTGATGATTATCAACTTAGTCGAACGACTACGCAGCCGTGGCTGGCGTCTTAATATCCGCGAGGTTTTCATCACTCCGATTCTGGCTGAAATGGCAAAAATGATGCAAATCACAGAGGATAGCCCAACGATATCCGCCATCCCTCCTAACCTGATCCCTGATAACTGTGCCGCAATTACGCCTGACATGTTGCCGCTGGTTTCTCTGGCACAAGATGAGATTGATCGGATTGCTGCTGGCATTCCCGGTGGGGCTGCCAATATACAGGATATCTACCCTCTTTTGCCCTTACAGGAAGGTATGTTGTTCCATCATTTGATGCAAACGCAGGGAGATATTTATCTACTACATACCCTGTTTGCATTCGATTCCCGTCAACGTCTTGATGATTTTCTGAATGCTTTACAACAACTTATTAATCGCCATGATATCCTGCGCATAGCCATCTGCTGGGAAGGACTTACTCAGCCGGTACAGGTTGTCTGGCGTCAGGCATCTTTGCATATCAATACCTTTATACCGGATACAAATAGTAGCGAAGATATTCTGGCTCAGTTGCTAGCGCATACAGAGCCGTGTCAGCACCGCCTTAATATCAGTCAGGCACCGTTATTTTCCGCCGATATTGCCTATGATCCGAATCAGGACGAGTGGCTGCTGGCTTTCTGCTGTCACCACATACTTAATGACCATATGTCACTGGATCATATCATCGCTGAAATCGGGGAACTTCTTCACCAACGCATTGAACCACTACCTCCGGCACTGCCCTATCGCCACTTTATCGCCCAGTCTCTGCGCATGCCGATAGCAGATCACGATGCCTTCTTCCGTGAAATGCTCGCCGATGTGGATACACCTACCGCGCCTTTCGGGATACTGGATATCTACAGTGAAAACAGGCAGATAACAGAGGTCATTAAACCACTGAGTGCATCCCTGTCCAGAGCTGTCCGTAAACAGGCCAGCCGTCAGGGAGTCAGCCCCGGCGTCTTATTCCACGTTGCACTGGCACAAGTACTGGCAAAAATAAGCGGACGGGGTGATGTGGTCTTCGGTACTGTTTTACTGGGACGAATGCAGGGAAATGCCGGTATTGAACAAACGCTAGGACTGTTTATTAACACTCTGCCTGTACGTATCCGATTAGCAGAAAATAGTGTGCAGGAAACCGTGAAAGCAGCCTACCATAGCCTGACACAGTTACTTGAACACGAACAAGCCTCACTGGCACAAGCGCAGCGTTGTAGCAATATTGCACCGCCGCTGCCACTTTTTAACACGCTCCTGAATTATCGTCATAGCCAGCCAAACGTCACCAACACGTTATGGGACGGCATACTTCTGGTGACCGGCAAAGAAAGGACGAATTATCCTCTTTATCTGGCAGTAGATGATTTAAGTAAAGGCTTCCTGTTAAGTGCTCAGTCAGTTGCGGGAATTGATCCGGCTTATCTGATCACCTGTATGACCACAACGTTGTCCGATCTGGTACAAGCACTGGAAAATGAGCCACAAAAACCGATCATGGATATTTCTACTCTGCCGACTACTGAACACCGGAAATTACTGGAGGATTTTACTGCTGCTCAGACTGACCTGCCACCCGCTATGCAAATTTCAGCTCAATCTGCTGCTGTAGCTCTCGCCTATCAGGCACCGCTTGGTGATGTAGAAATGGCACTGGCAGAGATATGGCAGGAATTGTTGGAGCAGGAACAAGTAGGTCGTCATGATAACTTCTTTGCATTGGGAGGCCATTCATTAACAGCAGTGAAATTATTAGCCCGCATGCGTAAACAGAATATGGTAATCCCACTCGCACTGTTGTTTTCTCATCCGACAATATGTGAATTGGCTGAAGTTATAAATCAAAGTTATTCTGTTGGAGTGAATCACTCAGATAGTCATTGTTAAATAAAATAAAAATGAATTAGCTCCACTGTGAGTTGGTGGAGCTAATTCAGTTGGGTCAACTTCGTGATGTTGTTATGAGTACAATCAAGAAGAAGATGCCAAATAAATCCGTTACCTTTGCTCAGGCTACAACAAATGATGGTCAGACATTGTTAGCGGTGAATGACTTGTTTATTGGCCCCAAAAGCCACACTTCTGCACGCTATATGATCAAGTGGCGAGGGCAGCAAGAACTCCAATCTTCATCTGGCATCATTGTTTCAACAGGATTAGGCTCAACAGGGTGGTTTCAGTCTATCTTAGCAGGAGCTCAGGCCATCATGGGAGCAGATTATCACCCTTTGTCTCAGGGGTATGATTGGGGAGAGAGAAAGCTTCAATTCAGTGTACGAGAGCCTTTTCCCAGTAAAACAACGGGCATACAGTTAGTATTTGGCACAATTGAGGAGCATTCCCCGCTGCAATTGGAATCGTTGATGCCTGAAAATGGCGTGATTTTTTCTGATGGTATCGAAGATGACTATCTACATTTTAATGCAGGTTGCATTGTGTCAATTGATATCGCAAACGTACAAGGACAATTGATTGGCTAGACTTAAATGTATTAGTTCAGATGATACCTAACATATAGTGACTTAGTATAAAATGACATTAGGATAAAATATGAAATCATGAAAACCAATATCAATCGCATATTAAATTTTATTAGTCGAATGCAAAAATAATAAAAATAAGCTCTCTATTTATTTGAAATAGTAAGAGCTATTTTTAGTTATAATTAATTAAATGATATTCTCCAATTCATGTATGCTTTTTATTTTCCAGTCAGAAACATCCCAATATGAATGATTGTATTCGATATTATTCGGTATCACTATGCATTTCATTGAGGCAGCTTTAACTGAAATCATACCGGTTTTTGAATCTTCTATTCCTATGCACTCTGTAGGTAAAACATTCAATTTTTCTGCGGCGTTTAGATAAACCATTGGGTGGGGTTTATTATATGGCATATCCTCTGCTGAGGAGATATAATCAAAATAATTATCAATACCACATTGTTCGACTATTTTTAATAGGAAAGATAATGGAGAAGCAGAAGCAATGCCAATTTTTATATTCCTCTTTACTAATAGTTCTAAGCACTCTACTACTCCATCCATAAGTGGTTTTTCCGAGAGAATTAATTCAACCCCTTTGTGAAAAAGCTCTTTTTCAATTTTAGATTTATTTAAATTATTTTTATTATAAAGTCGACAAGCTCTATCTATCATACCGGATACTGGTATACCTGCCATACTGAGCATTTCATCATAAGTGATAGGAATACCATAATGATTTAAAATTAGCATGCCTGATTTTTTCCATAATGGTTCAGAGTCTATCAGTACACCATCCATATCAAAAATAACTGCTTTCATACTCACCTCTTTTTCTTAGTTATACAATGCCATGATCACTTTATATCCATTAAATTATTTTTTTATTTACTTTAAATCATTTTATTTATCAAACTTTAGTCAGTTTACCTCTATTATTTTATATCTAATTAATTATTTTAGTATCATGATTTATGTATTTAATGAAGAAAAATTTACTTTTCAAGTTGAATCTCACAAATATTGATCCAGATCTCTGTCCATCATTTTTTTGAAAAAAAGAGCATGTTAATACTTGAATTTTATTCCTTACAGAGTATTTTAAGACCAATAACCATACAAAATGTAGTGTTTATTGAGATTTTTCATTAATCATATAAGGATGCTTTATGGACATCAGTAGCCTACTTATGGACTTCAGAATAACCTCACATTGTAATCTTGATTGTGATCTATGCTTCCGAAACCCGGGCATAGAAGATTCTCCTCTCACCACCGCATTTACTGTCATTGACCGGATGTATCAAATGGGCTTCCGCCGTATAGGTTTTACAGGAGGGGAACCTACTTCAAGAGCAGACTTTATTGAACTAATTGAATATGCAAAAAACATTGGGTTTATGACCTACTTGTCAACTGTTGGACATCGCTTCATGATGGATCATAAGCGATTAAACCCTGTTTTAGACTGGGTAGGAATGCCAATTGACGGGATTAATCAGCAGGTTAATACGGATATCCGCAGTGGTAAAATGAGCAATCAACATAGAGTTATCAAAAATATATTGATGTGGCTCCCTAAAGCACATAACAGTATTAATATAAAACTAACCACCGTTGTTTCCCAGTCAAATATTAATACCTTAAACGATATTGTTAGCTGGGTTGATAATCTTCCTTATAAAATTCAGGCATGGCGATTTTATCAGTTCTGTCCATTAGGGGTCGGAAAAGAAAAAAGGGATAAACTGGAAATAGAAACCGATTTGTTTATCGACAAAATGGAAGCACTGAAAAAACAGTATCCGGACATGCCAATAAGCTGGGCTACCTTTGAAGAGCGTGATAAAGCCAATGTCGTCATGGAGCCTAATTTTGATATTATTATCCCTGATGGTGAAAACTATACTCTGCTTGGTAATATGCTAGTAGACCCGCCAGAAAAAATTTTGCAGGCAATTTTAGGGAATAGTGAAATCATGCATAAATGCGAAAATAATCGATTTTGGTTGGATAATAGGGAATTTACAGCATGAAATATGATTATCTTTATATGGACCCTTGGTCTGTAGACAAAAGAGAAGGAAACCTAAAAAGAAAACCGCTATATATATGTCTATCCGGAAACTCTGGTGTGGGAAAAAGTACTCTGCTTAAACGACTATCCTCATCGCTATTTCAACATGACCCATATACTATCGCCATTGACGAAAAAAGTGTTCACCATTCTTTCCTGCAGTATCTTTTTGAGGATACCAATAACTACGGTTATCTAATACAACTCAATTTTATGATCCAACGGGCTCTGCTCATCAAATCTTGGATTGCTAAGGGATTTAACCTAGTGATGGAACGTTCTCACCTTGAAGATTATATATTTATTAATTTCATGCTGAAGACCGGGTATATTAATGAATCACATCACAAAGCATATATGCAATTATGGGAAGAAATAAATCATATTATTCCTGTACCAGACCTTATCATTTTTCTTGATTATTCCGCAGAACATTCTCTTCAACATTTACATGCTGATGAAACTCACGGTATCCGCCCCAAAGAATTTCCTGATGAAGTGACAAAAATTAAATGGATAAAAGGCTGGCATGATGAGTATCAATATTTCTTGAATAGCCTTCCCGAAAATCTCCGGAGCAGAGTGATGATTTGTCAAGGACCGGATAATATTGACGAATTTTCTGATATAGTCATTAATAAAATAAATATGTTGCGGAGGTAACATGCGTCAAAGAACTATTGTTTGTCCTATCATTCAGAATAATGGTGAATACCTGCTTTGTAAAATGGCGTCTGATCGTGGTGTCTTTCCGGGTCAGTGGGCATTGTCCGGGGGAGGAATAGAACCCAACGAAACAATGGAAGCAGCACTGAGACGAGAAATTAGAGAGGAGTTGGGTGAAGCTCTGGAAATAACGGAAGTGAAACCTTGGGCTTTTCGTGATGATATCAGGATTAAAACGTATCCGGATGGCACTACCGAAGAAATTTACATGATTTACCTTATCTTTGACTGTATCAGTACCAACCGAAACATTACATTCAACGAAGAATTTCAGGAAATTGCGTGGGTGTCACCAGAAGCCATGAAAACCATGGATCTGAATGAAGCAACACGGGTTACCTTTACCCAGAAAGGAATCATCTGATAAATTCCACCAGCTCATCCCTGCCACCCATAATGATGGCAGGGGCAGGCCACAGAGCCATGGCTCACGTGCTCTATCCCAATACCCATCCTGTTTCCGAGAACGTCCGGACATTTATCGATTTCTTACAAAGTCAGCTCGAAAAGCTCAACAACAAATAATAAAAAATCCAAATAGTCAATCTCCAACACATTAGCAAAACTCACGATGAGTGACTCAAGAGAAAAACGGAGTGAAGACAAACTTATCCCGAACCCCATCTGAAAAATTAACAACCTATAGCCGTTCATCAAAAACATATTCACTTAACCAAATGTATTATTGACGGGCCGTTACTCCTGAGTATGATATTCAGTTCAGCAATAGGAGTGTTTATGACTCAGCTTACCCCGCTTCATTTTTTCAAATATCTTTCAGATGAGACACGCCTGCACATCATGTTGTTGCTACGTGAGACCGGCGAGTTGTGTGTTTGCGATATCTCAACAGCACTTCAGGAACCACAGTCTAAAACTTCGCGCCATCTGGCCATGCTTCGCGAAGCCGGGCTGCTTTTAGATCGACGTGAAGGCAAATGGATTTACTATCGTTTGTCTCCACATATCCCTGTCTGGGCAGCTAATGTCCTTGAACAGGCGTTTCAATGCCAGCAGGCTGAGATAGCTCAGTTGAGTACGCGATTTCAGAAGATCAACTCGACAATAAGCGGTAAATCCGTCTGCCAGTAACAAGAAAAAATTTATTCAAACATATTCGATTTTTCACATATGTATATTTAGGAGAAAACTATGTGGCTTGCAGGGGCAATTTTTGTTCTGACTCTGATCCTGGTGATATGGCAACCAAAGGGGCTTGGCATTGGCTGGAGTGCCGTCATTGGTGCCACACTTGCCTTGATCACAGGTGTTGTCCATATCAGTGATATTCACGTGGTGTGGCAAATTGTCTGGAACGCAACGGCAGCCTTTATCGCTATTATTATCATTAGTTTATTGCTTGATGAATCGGGCTTTTTTGAATGGGCAGCCCTGCATGTTGCACGTTGGGGAGGGGGTAGAGGCCGTTGGCTTTTCACCTACATTATCTTGCTCGGAGCCAGTGTTTCCGCGCTTTTCGCAAACGATGGTGCGGCGTTGATTCTGACTCCGATAGTGATTGCGATGCTTCTGGCGCTCGGTTTCAGCCGGGGAGCCACGCTGGCATTTGTCATGGCTGCGGGATTTATTGCCGATACAGCCAGTTTACCGTTGATCGTTTCTAATCTGGTGAATATCGTCTCTGCTGACTTCTTCAAACTGGGATTTCATCACTATGCCTCAGTAATGGTGCCGGTTGATATCGCCGCTATCACCGCTACACTTGCCATGTTGCACTGGTTTTTCCGCAAAGAGATTCCGAAGACCTATGACATTGCGAAATTGAAATTACCGCGTGAGGCTATTCGTGATATGCGCACATTCAAAACCGGTTGGATTGTGCTTGGCCTGTTGTTGACGGGTTTCTTTGCCCTTGAGCCTTTAGGCGTCCCTGTGAGTTTGGTTGCTGCTGTCGCCGCTCTTGTCCTCTGGCTGGTTGCTCGCCGAAGTCATGTGATCAATACGGGTAACGTACTGAAGAAAGCTCCCTGGCAAATCGTTATTTTCTCACTTGGGATGTATTTGGTGGTGTACG
The DNA here is from genome assembly GCF_037996705.1 of Xenorhabdus bharatensis. Lineage (NCBI taxonomy): Bacteria > Pseudomonadati > Pseudomonadota > Gammaproteobacteria > Enterobacterales > Morganellaceae > Xenorhabdus > Xenorhabdus bharatensis. Next base: position 53,895 of record NZ_JBBMXG010000001.1, read on the forward strand.
GCCTGCGTAATGTCGGTCTCACCGATGTTCTGTCTGGCATACTGAATACCTTAACTGATTACGGCCTTTGGGGAGCGACACTGGGCACGGGTTTCCTGACAGCAATTCTGTCATCGGTGATGAACAACATGCCTACCGTTCTGGTGGGTGCACTTTCTGTTGAATCCAGTACGGCAACGGGTGTTATCAAAGAAGCCATGATTTACGCCAATATTATTGGCAGTGATCTGGGACCTAAAATCACGCCCATTGGCAGTCTGGCGACATTACTTTGGCTGCATGTTCTCGCGCAGAAAAATATCATCATCTCATGGGGCTATTATTTCCGTGTCGGGATAGTAATGACCATACCGGTTCTTTTTGTGACGTTGTCTGCACTGGCACTGCGCCTGTCGCTTTAATAACCTTTAATTATAGGCCGGATCTCCCGCTAAACAGAAAGAGAGTGTGTAATAGCAGATATCACTATTTATCATAATCCGGCCTGTAGTGCTTCGCGCAATACACTGAATTGATCCGTAACAGTGTATTACGGGCCTGCGGTGGCACTATCAGAAACAGTGCAGCGTTACAAAATGACAGGGCAATGCCCTATCCTTGTCAGGTCTTTGAAGCCATTGGCCTACGATACTTTCAAGCATTCGCGCTTGAAAATAGTAACCGTTCACTCCAAGCTCAGATAGAATCTCGCGTAAATTTTGAAGAGTGGCTGGCTGAGAACCCTTGGCCTTAGTAATCAGTTAGCCTTAGTATTATTTGTAATCGGATATGCTCAAGGTCTTACTCTACCAACCCTATCACCATAGCATCGCATAATTTTTATCGGTGACCCAGAAACATAGACGGTTAATAAAAGTGAAAAGGCAACCCGGGTATTTTCAGCAGGCACCACATCATCTGGAAGTATTATACACAATGGATTTCAAGATGCGTCGAGGCGGCAAGGGAGAAAATCCCCAGGAGCATAGATAACTATGTGACTGGGGTGAACGAGCGCAGCCAACAAAGAGGCAGCTTGAAAGACGAAGTGTATATATTATGTTTACTACTAACGTAATTATAAAAAGAAATTGTTACTTCTTTTTTTGAACCATTAGGTAAAAAATTGAAAGTAACACTACCATCATTACCATTATCTGCTCCAATATATACGGCTTGTACATATCCCGTACGATCCTTGTTTGCATTACAATTTCCTGCAAAAGCATAAGCATAAGCATAAGCATAAGCATAAGCATAAGCATGACCTTGCATAATCATCATAATGAAAATGCCAATCATAAAGTTAATTTTCATATTATATTACTTTAGGTTTTAATAACTAACCTGTTAAAATACTAAGTCTATTCTAAATATTATGTCATATCTATTAGTCATATCTATTAACCATATCTATAAAGAACTTGATTAATTTAGAATTTATATGTCATCACCGCATTAAATGATTAATAACTTTAATGCTATTTTCAAAAGATACTTTTCTTCCGCGAGGGTTTCATAAGCCACATAATCACTTGTACAGTAACTTCCCTTTATGGTGCTAACGGTCAAGCTCGCTGTAATATCATATATGCACATTTTCTAATTTTAATTAAAAATCAAATAACTGACATAACGATAATGTATCATAATTCATTATGATGATACTTGTAACGATGAAACATTTAAATTTTCCTAAAAAGATAACACAAACAATACCCCTGTACTATAATAGATAACAGATATTAGCTTTCTTCAAATCGCTGGTTTACTTATAGCGAAATAATAGACTATTATTTTAAATAAATAACCCAATGTACATGTTTGTAGTAGGTTATTTGAATAAATATCAATTCATTCACTTCGCTTATAGCAATATTTCATTGACTATGACAATGAAATAATTATTAAAACTATAAATATTGTTTAATTTAAAAAATTAAGAGAGTCTAAGATGAAGTGTATATTATTAATACTATTATTCTTCGCATCTAATGTTTTTGCTATTCAGGATTATGATCCCGCAGTCCGTACAAACCCGAACAGGCATGCTTGCTCTTATGCCATTAATGATCAAGTCTATAGTCCAGCCCGATATTACAATAACCATCTAAGATATTTAATAGAAAGTAATATAGGGCAGGTTGCTGTTTTTAATGGCGAAAGATCTTATTTTGTTGATACGACAACAGAAATACGTCATGCATTCGATATGTGGCGGCGGCACTTAGCCCAAAGGGGTATTCCCATCACCCTTACCGAAGTTCCTCAAGGCCCACCGGGTGAAGTTAATTTTTGGTTCTCCAGAGCAGAGGCAAACCCAGAATATAACCAGCAAGGTTTTTTACAGCAATATAATATATATGCTGTGACAACTTTAATCTTACCGGATCAAATTATGAGTCATTACGCATACCCACTTTTTAATATTGCGGGCATTGTTGTATCAAATCAGATGTATTTTTCAAATGAAGAATTCAATACATTCAGGGATGCATTACCTTCAGGGATTGGAGATCAACAAATTGCAACCATGCTAGTTTATTATATTATGTCTCATGAAATTGGTCATGCTTTAGGTCTACACCATCCAAATGAAAATATGAATGATTTTGAAGGGTCTCATCAAGATCCTATCGATCTGGAGGCAGGACATATTTATGGCGAGTCAATTACTGCACTCGTTCCCCGAGGGGCACCAGATGCCAGAACACCATTAATGGGAGCTGATGATGGGTATTTTGAACGCTTATATAACCAATTAGGTAGAAGATTAAACTATGACGATATTGGGCCATCAGAATTAGAGTTAAACGCTATCGCTACGGAAAATGCATGTGGTGGTTTTCCTCCATCTCAACCTAAAACAAATATTGTGCCCACGCAGGATTGTAAAGAAAAACCTCGTGTATTTTTTCCTATAGCACAGCTACTGGTACCCATTTATCAAACACAGTTTTAACTAAAATTTGCCTAAAAATTCCGGGCGCTAAGAAAAGCGCTCGGTTGTATAGCAGGCATCTTTCTCGCCAAAAGAGAATGCACTATAGCCTATATACAACTGATCGTTGTTCATGTGCAGGCTGATGGAAACGAACATTTTATATTAATCTCAGAATATTTCTGATAGCTCTGGCTTACAGCCCCAAGCTAATCCTTTGATGAGCGCTTTTAATATGCCATCATATTCGTTTTGGGAAATGCTACTTTCTAGCAGTCTCTACTGCCCATTAGGATGAAAATATGTTTGATATTTATATGAATCGTTGGAACCTTATTCCTGATGGTGAGCCGTTCAAAACTCACACTTCGCAGCTTTTACCGGTCATGAAGGATGGAACAAAAGCGATGCTTAAACTCACTCATGACGAGGACGAGCAAATTGGGAGTAACTTGATGGGTTGGTGGGATGGCGAAGGCGCTGCAAAAGTTCTTGCCCATCATGATGGTGCACTTCTCATGGAACGAGCGACAGGTTCTGAATCACTGACCAACCTGTCCAGAACGGGTGATGACGATAAAGCCTGCCGTATTATTTGCACTGTGGCCAATCGATTACACACCTCACAACAGAAAGCTCTCCCAGCGCTGACTCCGCTCTCGCATTGGTTCCGTGCACTAGAACCTATGGCACAAACCTATGGAGGCATCCTGACACACTGTAACAGGGCGGCACAAATCCTACTTTCTGCTCCCCGTGATGTGGTCGCACTTCATGGTGACCTGCATCATGCAAACATCCTCCATTTCGGTGCACAAGGCTGGCTAGCCATAGATCCTAAAGGCCTCATTGGCGAGCGTGGGTTCGATTATGCCAACATGTTCACGAATCCTGATCTCGCCGATCCCAATCCGCCTGTAGCCATCATATCGGAAAGGTTTGCGAAAAGGCTTGCAATCGTGACAGAGATGGCAAGGCTGGATCGGGAACGCATGCTCTTATGGATCATGGCATGGTGCGGGTTGTCAACAGTCTGGTTTCTCGAAGAGGGTAACGAAGCTCCAATCACCCTACAGGTCGCGAAATTAGCTCTCACAGAACTTGAACGGTAATGTAAATTGGAAAACTAAATCAGGGAAAAACACTGAAATCTTGAGGGAATTGAGTTTTGGCAGGTAAATCGCCTGCCAAATCATTAATAGGGTGTTCTTTAAAGTATTATCACTCGTTATCAAAAACCTAAACTATCCAATAAATCATCAACCTGTTCTTGGTTGGCGATAACGCCAACCCCGTCCTGGTTGACCTGCGGGCCATTAAGAAGACTGTCATTCTCTTTTTTCGTTTTGGCCATCTGATCAGAAGGTATATTTTCCATTAATACCATCACCAGTTGTTTTTCCAGTTCCTGAATGACTTCCATCATCCGTTTGATTACCTGCCCGGTGAGATCCTGAAAGTCTTGTGCCATCATGATCTCAAGTAGTTGGGCATTGGTAAATGCGGTATGTTCCGGTACGAGACTGAGATAATTTCTCGTGTCCGTAACCAAAGAACGTGCCCCGGCCAGTTCTAAATCAGTCGGGTTTGCGAACCACTCATCCCAGCGCTGAGTCAGGGATTTTGCAGAAGCTTCTAATTCATTCTGGCGGGGCTGAGCCACTTCAACACAATTCAACACTCTTTCTGCTGCTTGTGCCGTCATTTGGACAACGTAATTCAATCGTTCCCTCGCATCAGGGATCGCCTCAGCCGCCTGAGCAATGGTTTGATCCAATCCCAGTTCACGCAGACTATCTCGCAGCATTCTTGTTAACTGCCCGATACGACTGATTATTTCACTGGTTGTAATCGCCTCATCTCTTCTAGGCATGACTGGATTTTCACTCATTTTGTCTCCTTAGAGCCCCAACTTTTCAAATATTTTGTTGAGCTTTTCTTCCAAAATTGCCGCTGTAAATGGTTTCACAACATAACCACTGGCTCCGGCCTGTGCGGCTGCAATGATGTTTTCTTTCTTTGCTTCCGCCGTTACCATCAGAACCGGTAAAGCAGCCAGTTCACTGTCACTGCGAATTGTTTTCAGTAACTCCAGGCCATCAATGTTAGGCATGTTCCAGTCAGAAATAACAAAGTCAAATTCAGCTGTCCGAAGTTTTGTCAGGGCTTCTGCTCCGTCCTGTGCTTCATCAACGTTGTTAAATCCCAATTCTTTCAGCAAATTACGCACAATACGACGCATGGTTGAAAAGTCATCAACTACCAGAAATCTTAAATCCTTACTTGCCATAAAAACTCCTTGAAATTTTGTTCATCCGACAGCATCGTGCTGTAAAAGTTAACACTCAATATTCCCTTTATCTTTCAGTCTACTATCCTGTAATCTGAAATCTATCGGGCCTAAATATGACTCAATTCAATCAGCCCCGATTAAATGCGAACTGATTGCACGGTGCTGATTTTAGCCAGCATCGTTCTGCTGAGTTTTTGCAGATCCATCACATCATCGACAGCGCCCAGCTGGATCGCCGCCCTCGGCATACCAAAAACCACGCAGCTCGTTTCACTTTGTGCCAGTGTGTAAGCTCCGGCTTTCTTCATTTCCAGTAAACCTGCTGCGCCATCACTTCCCATGCCAGTCAGGATAACCCCCACCGCATTACGCCCGGCATATTTGGCCACGGATCGGAACAGGACATCAACGGAAGGACGATGACGATTCACCGGTGGAGCACTGCTGGTCATTATCTGGTAGTTTGCACCGCTACGGCACAGTTCCATATGACGATCTCCCGGCGCGATATAGGCATGTCCCGGCAAAACTCGTTCACCATCTTCCGCTTCTTTAACGGTAATTTGGCTCAGTTTATTGAGCCGCTCGGCAAATGAGCGGGTAAAACCTGATGGCATATGCTGTGTGATAAGTAGTGCCGGGCTGGTAACAGGCAAAGGTTGTAACAGGTTTTTAATTGCTTCAGTCCCGCCGGTAGAGGCACCGACCGCGATCAATTTTTCACTGGATAACAGCGGCTTAAAACTCAGTGGAGCGTCAACTTTCTGTGCTGGTTTGATCGTGCTGATTTTTGCCTGCGCCGCCGCTCTGATTTTTTCAGCAATCAGCTCGCTATAGGCCAGCATTCCTTCACGGATCCCCAACTGTGGCTTGGTCACAAAATCCACAGCACCTAATTCCAGTGCTTTTAATGTGATTTCCGAACCTTTTCCCGTCAGGGAGGAAACCATCACAACGGGCATAGGACGTAATCGCATCAGTTTTTCGAGAAAATCAATTCCGTCCATCCGTGGCATTTCGACATCCAATGTCAGTACCTGCGGGTTATGTTTTTTGATTAAATCGCGGGCAACAAAGGGATCAGGCGCACAATCCACAACTTCCATGTCAGGATGGCTATTGATAATTTCCCGCATGATTTGGCGCATCAGCGCCGAATCATCCACACAAAGAACTGTTATTTTATTCATGACCCCTCCTTGCCTGACCTACACCGTAAACGGTCTGTCCCTGCAAGTAGAACTCTCGGCTAATTTGAGTAACGTTCTCGGAATGCCCGGCAAAGAGCAGACCATCTGGTTTTAAGAAATTGACAAAATGTCGTAAAATTCTTTCCTGCGTTTTTTTATCAAAATAAATCATGACATTACGACAAAAAATCGCATCAAATTTACCCTCAAGTGCCCACTCAGAATCCAGTAAATTCAGATGCTGAAAGCTGACCATTTCAGTCAGCACCGGGCGAACTCTGGCATACCCTTCATAAAAACCAACACCTTTGAAAAAGTATTTTTTCTTTTGACTGTCACTCAGATGCTGTAGTTCATCTAATCGATAAATTCCCTGACGCGCTTTTTCCAACACCTGAGTATCAATATCACTGGCAATGATTTTTATCCGGTTTGAACGATGCCCTAACGCATCACATAACGTCATGGCGATGGAATACGGCTCTTCTCCAGTGGAAGCAGCTGCACTCCAGACACGGTAAGTCCCCCCGTTTTTTTTGCCGGCATGTGCCGCAAGAATCGGAAAATGGTGGGCTTCCCTGAAAAATGCAGTGAGATTCGTTGTCAGGGCATTGACAAATAATTCCCATTCTTTGCTATAACTGTTCTGTTCCAGAATCGACAGATACTGACCAAAATCATCAAATCCCAGAACACGCAAGCGCCTGACCAGACGGTTGTAAACCATTTCTCGTTTATTTTTTGCCAATACAATACCGGCCCGCTGGTAAATAAACTGGCAGATGCGCTCAAAATGCGCATCCGACAATGTATGCCGCTGGAACATAAAGTTCAGCGGTACAGTGGCTTCAGTATTTGAAGCCGTTAAGTTGGATTTCATCTGACCTCAGCGTACTTGACTCACAGCATACTCATCGGTCATTTTTGATGCAGTATATCCCTGATAATCGTGCTCATATTCTGACGTTTTTGGCAGTTCAAATTGAGCAACCGTTCTGACCAATGTATCTGCTTTATCTTCAAGTGCCGATGCCGCGGCAGCGGATTGTTCCACTAATGCGGCATTTTGCTGAGTGACCTGATCCATCTGGCTCACAGCCTGAGCTACCTGATGGATACCTCGGCTTTGTTCATCAGAAGCTGCCGCAATTTCAGTCATCAGATCAGTCACCTGATTGACCGACCTGACCAGCTCATCCATAGTTTGTCCGGCATGATTCACCAACTCTGAGCCTTGATTAACACGGTGAACAGATTCATCAATCAGAATTTTGATCTCTTTTGCCGCTTCAGCACTGCGTTGCGCCAGATCACGGACTTCTCCGGCAACCACAGAGAACCCTCTGCCCTGCTCACCGGCACGTGCTGCTTCAACCGCGGCGTTCAGGGCCAGAATATTAGTCTGGAACGCAATACCGTCAATTACGCTGATAATTGCACTGATTTTCTTCGAACTATTGGCGATTTGATCCATTGTCGCCACAACACTGCTGGTCTGTTCTCCGCCTTTAGTGGCAGTCTGAGAAGCCGCAACCGCAAGAGCACTGGCCTGACGGGCATGTTCTGCGTTCTGTTTAACGGTGACGGTCAGCTGTTCCATACTGGCTGCGGTTTCTTCCAGAGATGCGGCCTGTTCTTCAGTACGTGAGGATAAATCAGTATTACCCTGCGTAATTTCCTGAATGCCGATATACATCTGATTAGTATTGTCTCGCACCGATGATATGGATTTAATCAGCGATCTCTGCATATCGCGTAGTTTTCTGAATATATCGCCGATTTCGTCGTCAGTAGTCACAGCAACTTCTTTATTCAGTCGCCCTTCAGCCACATCCTGAAAACAGGCTCTCATATTGTCAAAAGGCCTGAGCAGGTTACGCTTCAACCACCAGTGAGCGGCGGCAGCAACAATAAATACCATCAGGATGGAACCAAAGAACATGGCAATGGCCACTTTATAGTAGAACTCTGCATTATCTACCGTATCTTCAATATTCTTGTTGAGGTACTGCATATAATGTTTATACGCAAGTTCCATTTTGAGCTGGTATTCTTCTGTCGGCTGGTCAAGAAACGCCTGAAAATCGCCGCCATAAAGAAATTCTTTCATCTCTTTCAGAGCACTGAAATAGTCCTTATAAGCGCGATCAAGGTCAGTTAATAAACCATCCCTTCTTTCATTCTTTCCTACCTGAGGCAAAGAGGTAAATTGGTTAAAGCTTCTTTCAGCTTCATTTAATGAATGTTTGAGCAATGCTTCCATTGCATCGATTTGTTCTTTAGGTTGCCCTACTTTTTGAGCAATTGCGATTTTGTTCAGGGTGTTACGCGTTTGCAATAATGCAGTCCAACTCACGCCCAGACTATCTCTGCGCTGAGTTCCCAAATCAATTCTTTCGATATATGACTGATCTGTATAAATGATCCCCAGCGATAGACCACTGGAAATCATTTGCATAATACAAAACATCATCAGTAATAAATACAAACTGGTTGATATGCGAAGCCTGCCTAACATGTAATCACCTCGTTGAACGGCTGCATAATGCAGCCGTAGTTATCGCTATTATTTTTTAGAATGTTTCCCAATTAGATGGGTCTTCCACATCGCTGCCTTTCTTCAGCACGGGAGGATTCGTTTTATTAGCTGGAGGGGTCGACGATTTTCTCGTCGATAAAACTTCATGTTTTCTTTTTTCAGGCAGCTTCCTGTCCACCTGCTCCGGTAACTGAAATATTGCCACGGCTTTAGTCAGGATCATGGCCTGCTCTTCCAGAGCTGCTGCGGCTGCCGCAGACTGTTCGACCAATGATGCGTTCTGCTGTGTCACTCTGTCCATTTCAGAGATAGCGACACCGACCTGAGTAATTCCCCTGCTCTGCTCATCAGATGCTGAGGCAATTTCGCCCATAATGTCAGTTACACGGGTCACCGAGTTAACAATGTTGTTCATTGTCTCACCCGCACTTTCCACCAGCTCAGACCCTGTATCAGTACGGCTGACAGAGTCTTCAATCAGTGATTTAATCTCTTTCGCTGCTTCGGCACTACGCTGTGCCAGATTGCGGACTTCTCCGGCAACGACGGCAAAACCCCGTCCGTGCTCACCTGCACGGGCAGCTTCTACCGCTGCGTTGAGGGCCAGAATATTGGTCTGGAAGGCGATGGCATCAATCACACCGGTGATATCTGAAATTTTGCGCGAACTGTCAGCAATCTCGTGCATAGTTTGCACAACATTCTCCACCACTTTGCCACCTTTACGGGCAATTTCGGAGGCATTATCAGCAAGATTACTGGCCTGACGGGCATTATCAGCATTCTGTTTCACTGTTGCAGTGAGTTCTTCCATGCTGGCCGCAGTTTCTTCTAGTGAAGCAACCTGCTGCTCGGTACGGGCAGAGAGATCATTGTTACCCGCAGCGATTTCGCTGGTGCCGGTATAAATGGTTTCGGTGCTGTGATGAACACTTCTGACGGTATTGATCAGCTCTTCCTGCATGTGCTTAAGACCAACGGACAACATCCCCATTTCATTATTACCGGAGACATCAATCGTTTTGGTCAGATCACCTCTTGAGAAGGCTTTAATAGAAGCCAGTAGGTTATTCAGTGGGTCAATTAATGCTTTACGTAAACCAATCCAACTTACAGTCATTACGCCGATTAATAGTATAAAGACAAAAATCAGACTAATAATCACGTTACGGTAGGCTATATCAGCGTCATCTGATACCTGCTCATACAGTTTTTCATTCTGACCCAGATAGAAGAGATATTCAGTATCGAATGCGTTCTGATACATGGTCGTTGGCTGGGCAAAAAATGCTTTAAACTCTTTTTTTGCCAGCAAAACATCCAGCTCTTTCAGTGCATTGAGGTAGATGGAATGAGTTTGTTTCAAACGCTGCATACGCTCCGGATCGCGTATAGACAAGTTCGGCATTTGTTCAAATTGTTGAAAACGGCGCTCCGCACGAGCGATGTTGACTTTAGCCTCCGCCAAAATATCATCAATTTTGTATTCGCTCTGATCACCGTTTATTTGCATGATGTAGACGATGCCAACACGGTTCAGGTTATTACGGGCCTGCAACAGGTTGATCCAGCTTTCATCAAGTAATTTTTGCCGCTGCCGCAGTTCATCCAGCGTATCGAAGGCCTTGGTATCATTTTTTATGGAATTAAAAAACAGGCCGCTGGACATAAATTGCAGAGCACCAAATAAGATTATGACTGAGATTAGCCCCGTCACTATTTTCATTCGGTTAAACATGACTTCCCTTGTGTAATAAATTGCTATGCCAGTGTTATCGGCATCCTTAAAGGGAACTTTACGCGTAATACAAAAAATTGAGTTTTTACTGCATTTTTTTGATCTACAACAAAATCGGGCTGCCTTTTCACGCTGTTATTTTGCGTGACTCTCTATGTAAGAAGAGAATGGCAGCCCTGAAATATCATTCTTTGGCGACAGAATCCACCAGCGCCATTTCTTCGCTGTTAAGCAGTTTTTCGATATCGACCAGAATCAGCATACGTTCTTCAATGGAGCCAAGTCCGGTCAGATACTCTGTTGACAGCGTAACGGCAAATTCCGGCGCAGGACAAATTTGATCATCTTTCAGAGAAAGCACATCAGATACACCATCAACAACAATCCCGACAACGCGGTTAAGCAGATTCAGGATGATGACCACGGTGTTATCATTGTAAGTCACATCTTCCTGAGAAAATTTAATCCGCAAGTCAATAATAGGAACAATCACACCACGCAGGTTCGTGATCCCTTTGATAAAAGCAGGCGTATTGGCAATGCGGGTGACCTGATCATAACCACGGATTTCCTGCACTTTCAGTATTTCAATTCCATACTCTTCATCACCCAGAGTGAAAACCAGATATTCCTTTCCGGCTGTTTCTCCTGATAACTTACTGAATTCGTCTATGGCTGGCATGGTGTTACCTTTCTGTTGTGTGTGACTTAAATCTATTGGATATATATCCATCGGACATGACAAAAAAATGGTTATTTTTTGTTTGCAAATTCCGCCTTACGCACGGCCAGTTGCTCATGGTTAAGTTTCTGCAAAGCAGGAATATCAATAATCAGAGCAACACTGCCATCGCCCATAATCGTGGCAGCGGAAATACCCGGTACTTTTCGATAGTTGCTCTCGATATTTTTAACAACAACCTGATGTTGCCCAACCAGTTTATCAACCAGCAATGCATAACGGCGCCCTGCACTTTGTACGATCACAGCAATACCATTCGTTGGTGCTGTTTCTGCGCCCGGAATGTCAAATATCCGATACAATTCCAGTAATGGCAGATATTCACCACGCACCTGCAACAGTTTTTCATCTCCCGCCAGCGGATAAATATCTTCCTCCTGCGGCTGTAAGGAACTGACCACAGCACTCAAGGGTAAAATGAAGACCTCATCATTCACTTTGACAGACATGCCATCTAATATTGCCAATGTCAGTGGCAGCAGAATACGGATGACCGTCCCCTTCCCTTCCTGAAAATTGATCTGAATCTGTCCGCCCATGTCCTGAATGTTACGTTTAACCACATCCATACCCACACCCCGACCAGAAACATCCGTGACAATTTCTGCGGTAGAAAAGCCGGGTGCGAAGATCAGCATGGCAACTTCTTCATTACTCATGTTTTCACTGACTGCCAGCCCCTGAGACTGGGCTTTGGCTAAGATCTTCTCGCGGTTCAGTCCCGCACCATCGTCAATAACTTCAATGCAGATATTGCCGCCCTGATGCTCAGCAGCCAGTGTCAGATTACCTGTTTCCGATTTACCTGCGGCGAGGCGTTTTTCCGGCGTTTCGATACCATGATCAAGGCTATTTCGGACTAGATGCGTCAGTGGGTCGATAATGCGTTCGATCAGACTCTTATCCAGCTCAGTGGAACTACCAATTAATGTCAGCTCCACTTTTTTGTTCAGTTTACCCGCCAGATCCCGTACCAGACGTGGATAACGACTGAATACATATTCCATCGGCATCATCCGGATCGACATAACAGATTCCTGCAAATCACGGGAGTTTCGCTGCAATTGCGCCATACAACTCAGCAATTCGCTGTGTATTGTCGGTTCCAGAGCATCGCAGTGCTGTGCCAACATAGATTGGGTAATAACTAACTCACCTACCAGATTAATAAGCTGATCGACTTTCTCAACGGCGACACGAATACTGGATGACTCTACACGCTGACGCGGAGAACCCGCCATCGGGCGTGGTGCCGGACGACCCGCTTCATTAACATCCGTTTTTTTCTTAGTATCAACCGACGGTGACGCTGGCAACTGAGCCGATTCCTTTTCCACATCAAGCGTGGGATCTGCTGTATTGGCCGTTACCGAAGTTTCCTGTACGGTAGGCTGCGAAGTGCTTTCTTCTGTTTTTACTTCAGCCTGCTGAGATTCCGCTACAGGCAGGAAAGTTATTTGTTCTGGCTCAACCACAAAACACAATACTGCGGTGATATCATCTTCTGTTGCAGAGGTGATTAAAGAGGCTTCAAGGCTGTCTGTTGTCTGCTCGACATCATAAATTTCACCAAGATGTCCCAACTCATCTTTCATCAAAGCGACTTCACGCTCTTTTAGCCCAGACAGGTGTACACGGATCCGTCCCTGTTCTGTAGCCGAAGCCGGAGTTGTCGTCGGAAGATTTTTTTCTTCAGGCTGTTCTACAGGTACTGTGTGCTCTTCCTGCTTTTCCTGAATTTCTGCCACATGCTGAATAACCTCTTCCGTTACAGGTTCAAATTCAGATGATTCCGCAGAATCAACGATATTCTGCTGTTCTTCCTGTAACTCTAATGCAAGTTGGCGCAATGTTTCGCAGATATAATTGAATGTATCTTCATCTGGCTCCTGAGAACTTTTATAGGCATCCAGTTGTTGCTGCATAATATCTTTCGCTTCTAAAAACAGGTTGATAATGTCAGTTGTCAGGCGTATTTCGTCACGTCTGGCACTATCCAGCAGATTCTCTAAAACATGCGTGGTTTGTTGCAGTTTGGAAAAACCAAAAGTTGCAGCGCCCCCTTTAATCGAGTGGGCGCTGCGAAAAATGGCATTCAGCTGTTCATGGTCAGGTTCATCGGCATCGAGCAGCAATAAATGCTGCTCCATATCCGCCAATAGTTCATCTGCCTCATCAAAAAAAGTCTGATAAAACGCGGTAATATCCATCGTTACTTACTCTGTCACCTTATTAGGATCACTTGCCGATTCAATATTTGCCTGTTCCGGCACAGTGACTTCATTGGATTGTCCGGTGGGTTGCTGAGAAGGCGTTCCCTCATTCGAATCCATTCTGATGACTTCTTGCACATCCATACTACTGTTCGCGGTCATGGCGTTACCGCCACTGTTTTCCTGCTCAATCCGTTTTTCTGCTTCTTTATTCAGAACAATAATACTGATACGGCGATTGACAGGAGCATCGGGAGGAATGCCCTTCTGCATACTGACGGTAGATGCCATTCCAACAACCCGCATAATTTTGGATTCATCCAGACCACCAATTAGCAATTCCCGTCTTGACGCATTCGCCCTGTCTGAAGACAGCTCCCAGTTACTGTAACCACGCTGTCCGTTGCTATATTGCAGATTATCAGTATGACCCGACAGGCTGACCTTATTCGGAATGCTATTTAAGATCGGCGCGATTGCCTGCAAAATATCACTCATATGATTTTCGACTTTCGCACTGCCAATCATGAACATCGGACGATTTTCCCTGTCGATGATCTGAATACGTAAACCTTCATCCATCATGTCAATCAATAAATGCGGACGTAGTGCTTTAAGACGAGGATCGGTGATAATCAACTGATCAAGTTGCTGACGTAACCGATCCAACCGACGGCGATCTTCACTGATTTCAACCTGTTTGGTTTGGCGGAAGACTTCCCCATCCTGCTGGAAAACATCATCCCCTCCCCCCGGGATCGGATTTGTTGCATCACTACTTTGTTGACCCTTATTTATTGCAACCTGCAAGGGAGTACGAAAATATTCGGCAATGCTGGTTAATTCCTGCGGGCTGGCAATCGATATCAGCCACATGACCAGAAAAAATGCCATCATTGCAGTCATAAAATCGGCATAGGCAATTTTCCATGACCCGCCATGATGGTGCTGGCCATGTTTTTTGCGCTTTTTTACTCTGACGACAGTAACATTATTCGCTCTCATAATTATTCTTCAGCTTCTTGTTGTACGGGGGCTTTTACCCGGCGAACATGCTCTTCAAGTTCTGTAAATGAAGGACGATCTGTGAGGAATAATGTTTTGCGACCAAACTCAACCGCGATTTGTGGAGCATAACCATTCAGGCTGGAAAGCAGAGTCACTTTGATACACTGCATCATTTTTATCTGCTCGCTGCTGCGCTGACGTAACAACGTTGCCAGTGGAGACACAAAACCGTAGGCCAGCAAGATCCCGAGGAATGTTCCTACCATTGCGTGAGCAATCAATACGCCAAGTTCACCTGCTGGTCGATCTGCCGAGCCCAGTGCATGAACAACTCCCATCACAGCTGCAACGATACCGAATGCCGGCAGTGAATCACCCACCATTGCCAGACTGGTCGCAGGAACTTCACTCTCCTGCTCATAAGTCTCGATCTCTTCATCCATCAGCGCTTCGATCTCATGTGAATTCATATTGCCGCTGACGATCAAGCGCATATAATCCGTGAGGAAGTTCATCAGGTAAGGATCTTGTAATAAACGGGGATACTGTGTGAAGATGTCACTTTGTTGCGGATTCTCAATATCACGCTCAAGAGACAAAAGCCCATGCTGGCGGGATTTGGATAAAAGACGGAACTGCAAAGCCATCAGATCCATGTACATCGCTTTATTGTATTTTGATCTACGCAATATTTTTGGTAAAACACGCAATGTCGCCTTTATCGCCTTACCATTGTTGCCCACGATAAAAGCCCCAATACCCGCACCTGCAATAATCAAAAATTCCGCTGGCTGATAAAGTGCGCCCATGTGGCCACCGACGAGCAGATAGCCTCCAATCACCGCACCAAAAACCACGATATATCCTAAAAGTACTAACACGCGATATCCTTTAGCTAAGTTGGTGAGCAGATGGGATTTGAACAGGGAGAATTAATAAATGAAGAGGAGGATTGTAGATTACAGGCCGGAATGACCAAAACCTGTAACCTAAGTTTTCACTTTCCCATTTAAATTCACATAGCTTGCTGAGCAAATCCATCCAGCAGTTGTGAATTAGTATCGGCAGGTTGCGCGGAAAGTTTACGTTTTTTTACCGCCCTTGAAGGCGGTTGGCAAAGACTACAAACAAAGCTATTGACCGGCTGGTGTGCATGCGTGATAAAAGTCCCACCACAACAGCGACACTCAGTTGGCTGCAACATCCCACTGTCGACAAAACGAATGAGTGTCCAGGCCCTGGTCAGAGCTAAAACAGGAGCATCTCCGTCAGACGGAGGGCATTGCTCAAGATAGAGCCTATAAGACTTCACTACAGCCTCAACCCCTGCACAGTGCCCACTTTTCAACAGGAAACGGTAAGCATTATAGAACATGGAAGAATGAATATTCTGTTCCCACGTCATAAACCAATCCGTTGAAAAGGGAAGCATCCCTTTAGGCGGGGGGCTTCCCCGCAACTCTTTATACAGCCTGATCAACCTTCCTCTGCTTAACTGCGTTTCACTTTCAAGCATCTGTAAGCGTGCGCCTAAAGTGATGAGCTCCATTGCCAGCTGAATATCTTTAGCTTCTTGGACAATACTTTTTTCAGCCATCTTTATGCTCTTTTCTTCATTGAAGTGTCATCCTGCGCGGACAACTGCTGAAAAAGATGGGTGGACAACAAAATGCCTGTATGAATTTGTTGTAGATCGTCCACCCGCGATTCCTTCGTCAGCTGCTGTACGGTTTCGTGATCTTCAAACCGAAAATGGCAAATCAGTTGGTTGGTTTCAGCTAATTTTACTAACTGAGGCAATGTCAGCTCGGCCAACGTATCAGCCATCGATTCACTAATACCTAAACGGAACATCGCAGACGCTTTCTCATGGTTAATTAGCCGTTGTGCTAAAAGCAAATACGATAAATTTATGTCATAAATATGTTTGAGCAATTCAACCGTACTCATTTCTATATATCCCGTCCGATTACATGAAAAAATCAATTAAGTGATCAAAGAATCACTCACGACAAAATTACCAGTAGCATGAGATTCAATAATCTCCGACATAACTGAAATATACATCTTTAGCCAGAGCAGTAACTGTCCTTTGTATTACTCTTGGGATCGCCCAATTTCTAAAATATTTCGGTAATGGATTGTAAAAGTATTATTGCGTCATCTGGATAATGAACTTGCCACAATTGATTAAGAATATTCTTAATACTAATTAACTTTACTCCTGAATCATCAACTTATACAACGGAGAATATATGCCATTTTAAATACTATGTGACATAGATCACAAAACTTGCATTTTTTATTATGATTCTAGCTCATTAACTATTCAAGCAACTGAAAACACAAAATAGTCCACAATTAATAAGTTAAATTATTTAAATAAAAATATTAGAGACTGTTTTTTGTTTTATACGATCTATTAAACTTATAAATTTAAAATAACAAGAAAAAATCCTTCCTTTAGCTAAATTATCAATATCTTATTAAAATTTGTTTCCTGATAATGTAGGTAGGCACTCATCTTCCACTATTAGTTGATTTAGATCATAGTTATGCCAAATTTATTAATTATATGTGAATACTAGTTATTAAAAAGATACCAATCTGATCATTTTTAGTTTACGATTGCTTTTTTTTTAAACAGAAAAAAGCCTGCACTGACAGCATTTTAAGTGCAAATATCACTCAGATCACAAAAATAAGATAAAATACAGTATGATGTTGAAATCAAAAAACATCTGCACACTCACCCCAGAACAACAGTAACCAACAAAAGTCCGATACTCCAACAAATCCTACCACTTAACAAATTCATCAGCACATCACTAGCCCACCACAATTGATTAATTTATCTAATTAATAAAAACCTTAAACATGACGAATTTTGACATTATTTTAACGAAAACCGCATTAGTCACCATTTCCGTACATTGGCTATTCCATAAGCTCAAAACATAAGTAAAATTTATAATATATATCTCAGCTAATTTTACAAATGTTAAGAATAATCAATGATTATGATACCCATCACACCAAAGCTACTAATGGCCATACTTCAGAAAAAAGCACCCTGTTACTGAAACTAATTCCCTTAAACATGCAGTATTGAGAAATAAAATAATAACTAAATGCAAATTTACCAATAAATTCCTATATCATTAAATCAAATTAAAAGAACAATAAACACTTTAAATAAAATACCAGTTCCGTAATGGAAAAATAAAAAAACAAAAGAAAGTTATTCTTCTTAATTTAAAATTTAAATAATAACTAGTCATATAAAGAGGTGATTCAAATTAAAAAAATAGAGTATAAATATAATTCTATTGCACCGTTAAATTTATCGTTATTATGATAGCAACTTCATAATCAGGAATAACATCCACACCTATTCTAAATATCTACTAAAAACCATGAATATTGGTAGTTAATAGCATGGAAATTACATAAGCTATTTTCTTAATCAATATAGAACAAGATACCAGTTAATGAGGATTATTCATAACCATTCACCAAATGGTGAAGGTAAGATCATTTTAGAATGCTAACAACAATACACGATTTATGAAATTCTCAATTCACTAAAAAATATTTTCAGGATAACAATTTCTAGCCTATTAACGCACTGAATAATGAACATTGCATGCAAATGGTTAGCTCAATAATTATTAATGCTATCAATAATACAGACAAAGTAGTAGTACTGGTGTGCTTTATCGCAATGAATTTGAGCTGAATAGCATATGTACAGCTTAAGCTACCATATCTCCCGTTTTACAAATTGCTCAGTAGGACCCAGATTGGAACACTACCTGACGTTCCTCACAATTAACTGCAAGCATATACCGCATCACAACAGATATCCCGATATCAAGATATTGCAGGAATCGATCCACTCAGGATCATAAAATGGCAGAAATGTTGTTATCTCATTTGCGAGGTATTCTCAAAAATAGGCTTTATTCATTTTTCCCAATCGTAAAACAGTTGTGAAATATCGTACATTAGGTTTTGTACAAGCAAATCAATGGCCCTGATAGATAAAAATAGAATAAATGCACTGGCTATCCCCCCCTAAAAATACATTCACAGGATCAGATCAAACAGCCATATTTATTAGATAATGATATTCCCAAACGTTTTCGTATCCTTTATTACCCCTTTTCTAATACTTTAGGATTCTTCTCAGGAAAAATGAGATCCAAAAATCCTTTTGTGATATCTATAGCATTATCAACAAAAATACCAACACCAGTAACCCGAAATGCAGTGCATGGCGTATTGCATCATCAGATAGATCAAATGCATAATTATTATTTTATTGTTACTTTTTAATACGTATTTTTCGAAAGATGCACTGATAAGGATCTACATTTAATTCCACTTTTTTTAAACGGTTTTCATCACTCACACACTCAATATTAAAGCAATTAAGAATATTTCCAGTATCTAAATCCGCTTCATAGCGAGTTTTAGCTATAGCAGCAGAATTATATTCGACTACTTAATCTAAACGCTGTACCATTCTCATCAGCCACAGAAAGTGAATGTTTCACTTCATCAGAATTTAACTCCGGGATTGTTAAGATTAACACCCTGAAACCTTGTTCGTTGTAGCCATTAACCTGTTCCATGATATTGTTGTGATTTCCTTCAGTGAAAGGAGTAACTTGTTCCTTTACCTGCACATTACAGCAAACTAATGACTGCTCCCCCACTACATTTTTGCAAATTAATCGATGATCTTACCGAGGATCCTGCACAAAAATTAATAATTTTCGGATAGAGCAATCAAAGGGTAACTCATCAATTTTTCTGTAGCTGTGAAGACGGCTATGCCTAATGGATTTCAGATTGCATAACAATGACAACAGAGCAACACATTTATTAAAAACAAATTTGCCTGTTTTTCCTGTGATAAGCTGAAATTTCTCATTAATTCTGGGAAGGATAGATAACTGTATGTCTATAAGCTGTAGAAGAAATGAACACAACTAATAAGGAGATAGCTTAAAAGACAGTGGCATAAAAGATGTTAGTGTTACCTGAATAGAATACAGTCCACTATTATTAATAAATAATAGTGATAATCAATATTATTTACATTTTTATTTATTAATAACTTGTATTATTTAACAGGTAACACTCTGTTTATAGCTTTAAACTATTCTAAGCAGGTAATTCGGACGCTATTTTCCAGTTAACGGAACTGACACTTTTCTCCAAGCTCACCCGACAAACAATCGATTCGATCTCTTTTTGCTTATCCGGAGTTGCCAGTATCTCTGCACACACTTCAAGTCGGTTAGGCTGAATTGCATCTGCACTACTTAGTGATTGAAGCCGGACATTTAATCCATTAATTGCCTGTAGGATCAAAGTCCTGATTAGGATCTCGTCACTAATATCACAAATGATGTGAATTTTATAACTCTGCTCTAAATCTATGGCCTGCTGTTGTGGCTGAGCATTGATTCTCTGAGCCGCTTCCCTAAGCAAAATATTTGCAGATAGAATTATTGTGACGGCAATAGTCGCAGACCAGTATTGACCCAACCCACACAAAACACCAATACCCGCCGAACACCACAATGTTGCCGCAGTATTTAATCCGCGA
This sequence comes from Xenorhabdus bharatensis, assembly GCF_037996705.1. NCBI lineage: Bacteria > Pseudomonadati > Pseudomonadota > Gammaproteobacteria > Enterobacterales > Morganellaceae > Xenorhabdus > Xenorhabdus bharatensis. The sequence goes on from NZ_JBBMXG010000001.1 coordinate 74,158, forward strand.
ATGTTCATTCCCTCTTTCATGATCACACCAGCACCAAGAAAACCAATACCGGATACAATTTGTGCAGCAACACGCCCGGGGCTATCATCAGAGGTAGCGGACATTGAACTGAGAATAAAAACTGCAGCACCTGTTGCGACTAACGCATTGGTTCTTAATCCCGCCATACGCTGACGCCACTGACGTTCAGCCCCAATCAGTGCACCGAAACACATCGCCGAAAGCAAATGAATTGCAATAGATGTTAATTGCATAACATCCTCCATAATATAAAATGGATAAATATTCATCTAAATGACTACTTCGCTAGCTTAGCAATTCATACTTTCAAACCTGCAATTAAAACACTTATTTTTGCAAGCATAAGCATTTAACTGTGGGTAATTTTTTTGAATTAAACTAATGTCCAGCAGGTTGCCAGAAGAAATAAATTCTTTCTCTTTTCGTTATCAATAGAAAGAACATCAGACTTAATCTGATTATTGATGTGTTCCCGGAGGGAATAAGGAATGAGTATATAACAGTACCATAGATACCCCGATATATCTCTTTGATACTGTCTTCGTAATCTGAATAGACGATCTACAGTACCGCATCATCTTTCGGGTGAGTACAACTCATGAAACTGAAGTAGCACCGCCCACCATTATTCGGCAAGCAGTAAATTCATTGAAAATTAGCAGCTTACCAATTAGCTTTTATTTAGTTCTAAACTGTGACTGTCCAATTATTAACTCTCCAATAAAATCTGGGCGAAATTATAATCAGATGAAATTGATAAGTAAAGGCTTCACTTATTAAATGATATTAAAAGAATGGTATTTTTGTAGGCTTGTTTAATAAAAGAATTACTATCGTTTAATATATTGTGATTAATTTTTTATTAAAAATCATCCAATAAACAAAAAGCCCGCCAAGGCATTTTAGCATGGCGAGCTTAACAAATAGGTATAAAGGCAGATTAGATAGCAGTTACGTTTGCTGCTGCTGGGCCTTTGGCACCGTTTTCAATGGTGAACTCTACGTTCTGGCCTTCAGCCAGAGTTTTGAAACCGTTACCTTGAATGGCAGAGAAGTGAACGAATACGTCTTTGCTACCATCGGCTGGAGTAATGAAACCAAAACCTTTGGACTCGTTGAACCACTTCACTTGACCTTTCATTTTGTCAGACATGTGTCTTTCCTATATATCAAAAAAAACTCGCCACCTTGGGCATGTGTTGGCCATTATCAGCTATTACTTATGGGGCACTAAGAAGGAAACGGTCTACAAAGGCTAATCAAGATAGCACTTACACATAACGCATTAACTCAAGATGTCGTACATAAAGTAGGTCTGTTAATCAGGCCAAACGCATTAACGCATGACCGAACCGGAATAGCAACCTTTTTATGGAATATAGATCTAAAAAAATTTCAGACGCTCAATATTAGAACAGAATAACCTAATAAATAGATGTATTTATGCTTTTATTTGATTTATTCAACTTTTATCTTAAAACAAAAATACTCGTGATTCTCAGAAACAATAACAGTTTTACAAATTAAAAGAAGTAATTGCTATACAGATAGAACTCCCCGGCATGATAACCTTGAAAAGGTTGGTACTTTTAATTCAATAACTGATTTCTACAATAATTGGGCTGGTATTATGAACATCATCAAACAGATATTGATTCAGGACCTAGAGCGGATCAATCTCGCAGAACATAGGGATGGTAAAGTACATTTTAATAGTATCTTTATTCATCAACATCCATACCTGTTTTTAGCTATGATCGTTGCTTATGTTTTCCTCGCTGTACTGATGTGGTATGCCCCCTATTTCGGCACTTGGTCACTGCTTTTATTTACTGCACTTTTTTTTGTTATGGCTGCGGTTCTTCTTTTCGATATCAAACCCGTTTACCATTTTGACGATATTGATGTGCTGGACTTGCGTGTTTGTTATAACGGTGAGTGGTTTGTCGATGAAAAGGTATCTCAGGATGCCGTCAATACAATACTCGGTCATCCGAATGTCCCCAATGAAGTGAAAAACGAAATCAAGAAAATCATTATAAAAAAGAACGGAATATGCTTTTATGATGTTTTTCTGATCGCATGCTCAGAGCAATCGCCTTATTTTCAACCTTATCAAGTTGAACAAAAGCATGTAATTTCAGTAAAGTAGCATACTTTTAGCGCAATGCGATCACATGATAATCAGGTGGTTAGAAAAATCGAATTTTTGCATTGACACTTCCTGAGTTCATCGTTAATATTCGCCCCGTTCTCAGGAACACAGTAATTCCTCCATAGTTCAGTCGGTAGAACGGCGGACTGTTAATCCGTATGTCACTGGTTCGAGTCCAGTTGGAGGAGCCAAATTTAGAGAAGCCCGATTCAGTTATACTGAGTCGGGCTTTTTGCTATTTATCTTTGATGCTCGTCAGTTGCTTAGCTTAGCTTGCCTTTTGCTATGCTTAATTACTTCCGATCGCCACATATGGTGGATCACCAGATTATTAATTATTGTGAAAATGGTTACTTTCTATCACAAAAGATGACAAAACATCACCACACAGAACAACACTTAACCAATTGAATTTATTTTTTATTTTTCCGCTTTACAACCCTTATCCATTCCCCTATTATTCGCCTCGTTCTCAGGAACACAGCAATTCCTCCATAGTTCAGTCGGTAGAACGGCGGACTGTTAATCCGTATGTCACTGGTTCGAGTCCAGTTGGAGGAGCCAAATTTAGAGAAGCCCGATTCAGTTTTACTGAATCGGGCTTTTTGTTTTTTTGCGGGGAAATTTATCTGACGTCAGAAAATATAACCGAATATTAATTTGTTATCATAATCAAATCCTAAAAAACTGCGTCGCTGATCATTTTTTGCTATAAAAAATGATAAAACTCCACCACTTTGAATGCATCTAAACCACTTGAACTAATTTTTTATTTTTCTGCTTTACAAGCTCTCTCCATTCCCCTATTATTCGCCTCGTTCTCAGGAACACACCAATTCCTCCATAGTTCAGTCGGTAGAACGGCGGACTGTTAATCCGTATGTCACTGGTTCGAGTCCAGTTGGAGGAGCCAAATTTAGAGAAGCCCGATTCAGTTTTACTGAGTCGGGCTTTTTGCTTTGCTGAAGAGACAATAACAAGTTGAAAAACACAAAGCAGACATTATCGACAAAAAGTACATATTAACGGCAAACAACCAGTTATTATGATTTTCTCCTTTGACAAATGAGAAAATAGCCGTTAATATTCGCTCCGTCTTGAAGGAGTTCCTCCATAGTTCAGTCGGTAGAACGGCGGACTGTTAATCCGTATGTCACTGGTTCGAGTCCAGTTGGAGGAGCCAACTTCAATACACCCTCGTTTTGTTACTTCTATTTTTTCCTTTTTGATACAATTAACTTCCTCTGAATACCCTCGCTACCATAAAATAAAAATCTTAATTCTGCAAAAATAGCGGAACTTTATCATTTAATAATAGCTATTTAACTATTTTCTCTTTATCATCTACCTCCGGCTTAAGGAATGCTGAATCAGCTTCCACCATTTCTCACCTATATTCTGGAGCCGGTTCCATGACTACTGAATCATATACCATTAAAATCCGCCGCCCTGACGACTGGCATGTCCATTTTCGCGATGATGATATGCTGAAAACCATTGTTCCTCACACCAGCCATTTCTTTGGCCGGGCTATCGTTATGCCTAACCTTGCCCCCCCTGTGACAGATGTTGCCAGCGCTAAGGCTTATAAAGACAGGATCATGGCAGCCATTCCATCAGAACACCAGTTTCAACCTCTGATGACCTGCTATCTCACGGATTCAACAAACAGCTCCCAAATTGAAATAGGTTACAAAGAAGGTATTTTCACTGCCTGTAAACTCTATCCTGCCAATGCAACAACGAATTCCAGCCACGGTGTTTCAGATATACAGAAGATCTACCCTTTGCTGGCAACGATGGAAAAATTAGGAATGCCTCTCCTGATCCATGGTGAAGTGACTGCGGCTCATATTGATATTTTTGATCGTGAAGCCCGGTTTATAGAGCAGGTAATGGAGCCGTTACGTAAGCAGTTCCCTGAGCTGAAAGTTGTTTTCGAACATATCACGACCAAAGAAGCTGCAGAATATGTGCTTGAAGGCAACGATAAGTTAGGAGCAACACTCACACCACAACATTTGATGTTCAACCGCAATCACATGCTGGTTGGCGGGATCCGCCCACATCTCTATTGTTTGCCAGTATTAAAGCGCAATATTCATCAGGAGGCGTTACGCGCAGCCGTTGCCAGTGGCTGTGACCGCTTCTTCCTGGGAACGGATTCAGCTCCTCATTTATTGCATCGTAAAGAATCCTCCTGCGGATGTGCGGGTGTTTTCAATGCACCAACTGCTTTAGCTGCTTATGCGACTGTTTTTGAAGAAATGAATGCAATGGAGCATTTTGAAGCATTCTGCTCTCTGAATGGCCCGAAATTTTATGATTTACCTGTTAATGATGGGTTTATTGAACTTACACGCAAACCTACCCCAGTTTGCGAATACGTCGAACATAATGGTGAAAAACTAATCCCGTTCCTGGCAGGAGAAGATGCCGGATGGGAAGTCAAAATATGTAAATAACCTCTCACCATGCCTCATGCGGAAATACTTAGTTTCCGCATGAAAGCATCATTCCTCTTTTCTACCAAACACTCACCCTCAAATAAAACGATCAGCATCGGGTTTCTGAGACTGGTTGTAGTATTAGTTTGATAAAAAGGTTTATACTGCCATTACTCATCTTTTTTGATGAGATTCGCAGCTCTTAGTCAATTATACCAATAACAATGCTGTAGTCTGATTAGGAGGTTATATGGGACAAAAAGATGAAATTATCCAAACCCACCCTGTTGTAGGCTGGGACATCAGTATTGTTGACACCTATGACGCCATGATGATTCGCCTTCATTACTTATCCTCCCCAGATCAAACCACAAAGACAGATAATGTCAGTATTGACAAAACATTGTGGTTAACTACAGGAGTTGCAAAACAGTTAATTCTAATCTTGCAGGCTGGGATAGAGAAGATTGAATCATCAGAATACGACCAACTTGACTATACAAAACATTAACAGCAAATTTCACACCTGTTAGGACACTCAGAACATTGAGTGTCCGCAACTGTTATAAAAACAAATACCAACTCACAAAACCATTCATATAGTTTATTATTTTTTACAATACTGTATTATAAACAGCCAGCCCCTGCCTGATATTTTAACTCTCCGGCAGGCTGTTTTACTTAATGATAACCACTGTAGAACAAGGATGTTCAGCTAATGAAGCTATTAATCATTGATGATTGCTATTATACCCGCCTTGGGATCATTGAGTCCCTCAAAGAAAATACAAACATCCTTACAACAGGGATGCATTCAATTCATGATGCGATTACTACCCTTCAAGTATTTTCACCCGATGTTGTTCTGATGAACCTAACACATTACGGTTATTACAGTTCATACTGTGAATACATGAAGTTGTTTTTCTCGTTGATGCACGACAGTCGCCTTTATATCTACCTTGATAAGCCATATCCATGGACAGAAAAACATATCCAACTGACTAATAAGGATTTTATTTTACCAAAAAGGAACCTTAGCTTACTACTTCAACGATTAAAAGAAATTGCCTCATATGATATTCAAGACTATTTCTCTCATTTCAATGCAAAAAGCTCTATTTTTAGCCCGCAGGAAAATAGGATCTTCTATTATTGGATGTTGGAAATAGGCACATATAAGATTGCAAAGATATTAAAAATAGGCGGCAGTACCGTTTATTCACATAAACGGAATATCATTGAAAAATTAGGGGTCACTAACAAGATAGAGTTACTTTTTATTTATAATATCTTTAAGTATCTCTGTTAACAATTCAACTGGCGTAATAACAGTTAAGTTATTACGCCAGTTTGCAGTACTTGTTCATTCAGTAGACTAAACAAGCACTTAAACAAGATTTATTATTTGATAGATTGCAACGAAGTGATATTCAAACCTTCATTCAACCGGTAGCGAGACTTGTTGAAAATTTTAGCCCCATTTTCTCTTCCTGCCCGACGAGCACGCTGTTCGCCTTCAGGAAGTAACATTTCTTCCCGGCAAACATCGCTACAGCATCCCTCAAACCGTTCTGCGCAGGACGGACATTGGATGAATAGCAGATGGCACCCATCATTTTTACAGTTAGTGTGACTATCACAAATTGAACCACACTGATGACAATGAGCGATAACGTCTTCAGAAATACGTTCCCCCATACGCTCATCAAAAACAAAGTTTTTACCAATAAAACGAACAGGCAGCCCCTGAGCTTTCGCTTTACGAGCATACTCGATAATACCGCCTTCTACATGGTAGACATTGTTAAAACCATTGTGCAGCATATAAGCACTCGCTTTTTCACAACGGATCCCGCCAGTACAATACATGACGATATTTTTATCTTTATCATCCTTCAACATCTCAACTGCCATAGGCAATTGTTCACGAAATGTATCTGACGGAATTTCAATCGCATTCTCGAAATGCCCGACTTCATATTCATAATGATTGCGCATATCAACAAATACAGTTTCAGGATTATCCAGCATCTGGTTGACTTGATCCGCTTTCAGGTATTCACCGGTTTTTGATGGATTAAAAGTTTCATCTTCAATACCATCAGCAACAATACGCTCACGCACTTTCATGCGTAATACCCAAAATGATTTGCCATCATCTTCTAATGCAATATTGAGTCTCAAATTATACAAAGCAGGATCAGCTGTGTTTAATACTGCTTTCAGGGCATCAACATTTTTAGAAGGGATACTGATCTGCGCATTAATACCTTCTTTAGCGATGTAAACCCGCCCAAAAACTGACAAATCAGTAAATTGTTGATACAGGCTATCGCGAAAATCCTGTGGCTCAGAAATAGCAAAATATTTATAAAAAGAGATAGTTGTGCGCGGCTCAGTTTCAGCCAACATACGTTCTTTCAGTTCTTTATTAGATATACGGTTATGTAACACTGGCATGGTGTTCAAAGTACCCTTGTAGTTTATTGATATATAATCATTTATGTCTGTTCTATGTCCACATAGTGTCGACGCTAGATCATGATCGAAACCTTTAACTAAAAACCCCTCGTGCATACTTGGGGTTTTTATTTTCGACAATATTACTTTTTTCTGTGACCCAGATCTATCAATCCCTGTTCTGAATTGATTGTATATATAGAAATTACGTGTTCACTATAGCGTTCTGCTCAAGAAAAACCGGACATTTTTACGAAGGCCATTTCATATTCCACAGGTATCACATCAGTTCGTCTGCCTACAGCGGAGCAAAGTCGGGAGCAGTGTTATATTCAGCTCGACCGGTGATAATTGCATCTTTCCAAACTTCGGCCGCAACACTGACGGATTTTTTTAATTTCTCTGTAGCACCCCTTTTTTCCATTCTCGTAAGAACGTCCAATAATTCCAAGGGTTTTATATCTGCTATTGGTTTATTACCAATATAAGGGAAGACATCATTTTCAAAAGCACTCATCATGTCAGCACGATACCCTGCCGACCATCTATCTTTGCGTTTCTCGTACCATTCAAGAGTGATTTTTTCAAAAGTATTTTCAGACATAATAGCGCTTTCTCGTTTCTTCTGTTTTCTATCTTCAGAAGGATTGACGCCATCAGCAATCTTAGAGCGGCACTCTGCGGTTCTTTTCCTTGCTTCCGCCAAAGGTACTTCAGGATAAGTACCCAAAGATAGCATTTTCTGCTTACCTTCAAAACGATAACGGAATCGCCAACCTCTGGATCCATTCGGTTCTATTAACAACCAAAGCCCATTACCATCGGAGAGAGTATAAGCCTTTGCTTCTGGCTTAGATCTCTTAATTGCCACGTCTGTTAGCTTCATCATTTCACCCATGTGTATAGGAAGATGTGTATAGGAAAAACTATACACAAAACTATACACAATTTCATGTCGCTTTCAGGAGATGTTAGGAGATATCAGGAGACTTGAGTTTGTTGTTATTTGTTGATTTTACTGAGGAAAATATACTTTAGGAGACGTTGCGAGAAGTAGAAGTGGCGGAGGAGGAGAGATTCGAACTCTCGGATGGTTTCCCATCGGCGGTTTTCAAGACCGCTGCCTTCAGCCGCTCGGCCACCCCTCCGCGATGTCGTGCACTATAAACATCACTGTTCCCAATGTAAAGTACTTATATGCTCAATTGATGCTAATTCACTCACATAACTGTTCGTTGGCGCATTTATTCAGCATTTATGGCAATCTTTCTTTGGAATAAAGGTGATTTTTGCTAAATTGCAGCCATTATTGTCGAGTGGTTAAAAAGCTATGTTGGTATTTGAAGGTCGAGAAATCGAGACTGATACACAAGGTTATCTTAAAAATAGTAACGACTGGGAAGAGGCGATGGCACCTCTGCTTGCTGAGCAGGAAGATATCATCTTAACCGAACAGCATTGGGAGGTAGTTCGATTTGTCCGTGAGTTTTATGAGGAGTTTAACACTTCCCCCGCTATCAGGATGTTAGTCAAGGCGATATCACAAAAGCATGGTGAAGAAAAAGGTAATAGCCGTTATCTTTATCGCTTGTTTCCTAAAGGGCCGGCAAAGCAGGCAACTAAAATTGCAGGGTTACCAAAACCAGTGAAATGTATCTGAGTCAGTCATCCGCCTTCAATGGCGGATGCTGAAATCAACCATTTCCTCTATATCGCATATATCGCAAAACTGAGGCCGAAAATGTTCAATTTTTGCCCCCGGAGGCCCTCCCTTCTCCAGCCAGTCAATCAACGCTGCTATTTGTTCCTCATTACCACAGGCAACGATTTTGACACTACCGTCATTCATATTGCGAACATATCCCAATAACTTATTTTTCTTTGCCCAGTGGTATGTCTGATAACGAAAACCAACTCCCTGAACTCGGCCATACACATAAATAGTGACGCTTTGAACTGTCATTTCTCTCTCCCTCAAGCAAAATCGAAAAGAGACTCTTCAATATCAGGATGGATATCATGATGGAAAAGTATTTATTTTCTGTTATGCAATAGATTGAAAACTATCAAGTAGAATAACTTTGGTATGTTAAGACCACTTTTAGTATTGTATTTTATATACACAACAGCTAACCTGAAATATGAGATGGTGATCACATACCATCTCAAATGTAAGATTCCGGTTACCGGGTGTGCGCTTGAAATTTACCTTACGGCCCTTATATAAGAGTGATTGCAAGGTTTCTCTGGAGGTGACTATGATGATCGCCAGCAAATTCGGTATCGGCCAACAAGTGAGGCATAGCCTGTTGGGCTATCTGGGTGTTGTTGTAGATATTGATGCCGAATATTCTTTAGAACAACCACAGGAAAATGATATTGCATCTAATGCGACTTTACGTTCAGCTCCGTGGTATCACGTTGTGATGGAAGGTGATGATGGGCAACCTGTCCATACCTATTTAGCTGAGGCCCAATTGACTTACGAGATATCAGATGATCATCCGGAACATCCTTCTCTGGATGAGTTAGCTGAATCTATCCGCAGTCAATTGCTGGCTCCAAGGTTACGAAATTAAAAACATTCCTTTGAAAAGTTAAACGATACTGATAAGGAAAGGCGGTGAAATAAAAATAACCCATCGCCTTCTTTATTTTTCTAATCCTAAACGCGGGATCTCAATTTTCGGGCAACGATCCATAATCACATCTAATCCCTTATTTTCTGCCAGTAATTTCGCCTCATCATTAATTACCCCTTTTTGCAGCCAAAGCACTTTTGCTCTGATGGCAATCGCTTCTTCCGCAATACCATAGGCAGCTGTTGCATTACGAAAGACATCAACCATATCAACTGGCTGTTCGATATCAGCCAGCTGCTTCACAACTTTCTGTCCTAATAATGTTTTGCCCGCTAGCTTAGGGCTAACCGGAATAACGTTATATCCCTGATTAAGCAGGTATTCCATTATCTCATAGCTAGGTCGTTCTGGTTTTTCACTCGCTCCCACCAAAGCAATTGTTCTGACTTTTTTCAGGATATCTATCAGATATTGATCACTCATACAGCCCCCTACCTCATGATTATGCTGTAATACTTATACATTTCGTTTACTACAGTGTTTATGACAATCACCTTTATTTCTATTATCTTGTTATTAAAATAATTGGTAAATAGTACATTTTCACGAAGGTATTAATATGGAATTAACAACCCGTACACTGACTGAATCCAAAAGTATTGCTCTGATTGCGCATGATCACTGTAAACAATCTCTTCTGTCTTGGGTCAATGAACATCAACATTTACTAGAACAAAACCGGCTCTATGCCACGGGTACAACCGGAAACTTGCTTCAACAACAAACGGGCTTACCGATTACCAGCCTATTGAGTGGGCCGATGGGAGGTGATCAACAGATTGGTGCATTAATTTCTGAAGGAAAAATTGATGTTCTCATCTTTTTTTGGGATCCTTTGAATGCCGTTCCTCACGACCCTGATGTCAAGGCACTGTTGCGTCTGGCCACAGTCTGGAATATCCCAGTAGCAACAAATCGAACAACTGCTGATTTTCTTATTAAATCTCCGCTTTTTACCGAAAAAGTCGATATTTGCATACCTGATTATCAGGGGTATCTTCATGAAAGGCTAAAATAAATACAGCCACCAGCAAAGAAAGCCTGATTCTCTCCCGGAAATCTAAGGTTTACGGTGCGCTGGAACACCTAGTTTAGATAATAGGTGAATAAATACCGATGGATTTTTCGGTTCCTGCATCAACCAAACCTGCTTTTTTGCTCTCGTCAATGCAACATATAAAAGGCGTTGCTCTTGTGTATCAGAAAATGTTTCAGGTTTCGGTAGTAAAACCTGCTCCAGCACTGTTACTTTTTCTGATGCCGGAAAACCCTCGTTTCCTTTTTGTAGTCCTAAGAGGATAATGTAATCAGCCTGCAACCCCGAAGACGCCTGAATAGTCATAAAGTTAATATTTAAATTCGGCCAACGGGTCGCTGCTTTCTTCAATACATCTGGCTTATGAAAACAGTAACGTGCCAATAAGAAGATAGTTTCCTGATTGGTGACATAGCCACTCATCTTGTTCAACAAGGCTTCTAATTGTTCTTCAGGCAAAATTATGACTGATTTTTTATCTCCTTTTGTTGAACTATGATGGGTGAAACTATACTGTGAAGCACTCACTTGGCTGTGAAACAGATGGATAATTCCATTAGTGATTTTACTAATATGCTCATTAAAACGATACGTGCTATCTAAAATACACTCGTCACTTTCACCAAAATAAGCAGAAAAAGTCTTTATTGAAGGCCATTCAAGGCTGTTAAACCGGCAAACTCCCTGCCTGTTATCTCCTACCGCAAATATATGGCTCTGTTTATTCTGCGCTTGTAGCGCAGTTAATAACTTGATACTTAAAGGAGATATGTTCTGTAGATTATCTAACAGGACATGCTTCCACGGGCTAATGAAACGTCCTTTTTGCAGAGTATGTACTGCCTGATGAATCAATCCATAAAAATCCAGCGCTCCTTCTTCTTTTAATGCCGATTTCCAGGCTTTCAACAAAGGTGCCATCAGGCGGATACGTTTTGGGAAACTATCTGAATATTCAGGCAAAGCCTGTTCAAGCATCTCTTTTTGGCTACCGCCATGCATTCTCATTAACTCCAGCCAATAATTCAGATGGCCGGATAAACGGGATTGTATTTGCCTGTCATTCCAATATGCTCCATCGGGTAACTGCCAGTCTAACTCTTCATTCAACCATTCGCGCCAGCCTTTTGCCTGCGATTTTTTTTCATTACACTGTTTTTGCCATTCCCGAATAAGAAAGTCATGGCGCTTTTGAGTATTAGTTTCTAATTCGCTAATTTTTATCGTTTTACTACTTGCCTGCTGAATAATGCAAAGTGACAGTTCATGGAATGTTCTCACTTTTATCGTTTTTGTTCCCGAGCGTAACTGAATACGTTTATTTATCTCCTCGACTGATTTCTGCCCGTCTGATAGTAATAAAATCTGCTCAGGAAGCGCCTGCTGGCGTAATAATAGCCATTCAGCCCGTGCAATTAAAACAGACGTCTTTCCGCTTCCCGCACTTCCCGAAACTAATATGGATTTTTCACCATTAATAATGGCCTGATATTGTAACTGGTTGAATGGTACGTTTTCTGTGATTTGGAAAAATTCTCCATACCGTTCCTGAATCCGTTCAGCCCACTGCCGATTGATGAGATTTCGCCATTTTTCCCCTTCATTGAGCCAGTTCAGGCACGTCTGGTAATTATCGCGACAATTTTCAAAGTGCTTGAGTCTTTGTAATGGTAAGGGAATAGATTGAAATATTTCATGAATTTGTTGCTGTAATAAAAATAAATTTTCTTTCTTCATCCAATAGTCTTGCTGCCGGATTTTATCAATTTTACTTATCTGAGCAGATAGAACATCAGAACTAATGCCGCTCATATCAGAGCTCCATGCCTGCCATTCCTTTAATAAATAATGGTAAAAACGCTGTGTTTGCTGCCATTCAGTGCCATGTAAACGAACGACTTTCCCCTCCGGTAACTCAAATTCCAGTTCCCCCCAGACAAGCCCTCGCTTACACTGAATATCGATTAATTGATTAAATGGAATTAGGTACTGATGTTTATCACCACTGACTTCAATGCCAGCATTCAGTAAACGCACTCGATTATAAGGATGCCGGGCAAGTCGTTGCCCCATTTGTGTTGATTTTAGTTCCATTGTAATAGCACCGTACCTGAAAATTGTTGAGCTATCTGCTCACTTAAATGTTGTTAGGAGTTTTTTGTGCTAACTGTTTTTTCCAGCTCCCGCCATTTTTTGTATAACAATCACGTTTTCTATTATATTCGTATATTTATTGCGCTAACAGGAACTACACTGGTTCCCTGGCTATTGAAAGAAGAACCCAAGATTACCATCCCTCTGACGTTAGGTGTGGTCGCCGCAGCATTAACAGACTTGGATGATCGTTTAGCGGGCCGTTTACGCAATCTAGTCATCACCTTAGTCTCCTTTTTTGTTGCTTCTGTTTCTATTACTTTGCTTTTTCCATACCCGTGGTTCTTCACTCTTGGGCTGGCAATTTCTACCTGTGGTTTCATACTGCTTGGTGCTTTAGGGCAGCGTTATGCCACCATTGCTTTCGGCGCTTTATTGATTGCAATATATACTATGCTGGGTACATCGATATTCCCTGTCTGGTATCAGCAACCTTTATTATTACTCACCGGTGCAATTTGGTATAACTTGCTGACATTAGCAGGGCATGCACTATTTCCTATCCGCCCGTTACAAGAAAATCTGGCGCGTTGTTATCAGCAGCTTTCTGTGTATCTGCATGCCAAAACAAACTTGTTTGACCCAGATGCTGAAGCTGAGGAGTACGAGCAGGCTATGTTTGATATTGCTATGGCTAACAGCACATTAGTGTCAACATTCAATCAAACGAAAATAGCTTTATTAAGTCGTTTGAAAGGAGATCGTGGGCAACAGGGAACTCGAAGGACTCTGCACTATTATTTTGTTGTTCAGGATATCCATGAACGAGCCAGTTCGTCTCACATTCAGTATCAAAAGCTACGGGAAACATTGCGCCACAGCGATCTTCTATTCCGTTTCCAACGATTGTTGTCCATGCAGGCGCACGCCTGTGAGCAGGTTTCACAATCCATTATCCTGCGTAAACAATATCAGCATAGCTCACGATTTGAGAATGCTTTCACCTATCTTGAAATCTCTTTAGAGAAATTAAAAAACCAACAAATAGTTGACACTAAGATCGTTGCATTCAGTAATTTACTGAAAAATTTGCGGGCAATTGATGCACAGCTAGCCGGTCTCAGTTCTGAGCAATATCTGATCCTTCAGGAAGCAGCTCAACATGATAAGCAATACAACGATAAACAAGAAGAGACACAATTATCCGATGAGGCCTTAACGGGATGGCGTGATATTTCATTTCGGCTTCTCAGCAATCTGACACCCAAATCAGCACTATTCCGCCACGCGATCCGTATGTCTGCTTTGCTTTGTACTGGTTATGCCATTATTCAGCTATTTGATATACAAAGAGGTTATTGGATCCTGCTGACCAGCCTGTTTGTCTGTCAGCCTAACTACAGCGCGACCCGACGCCGTCTGGCTCTCCGGGTTATCGGAACATTGGCGGGTATTTTAATTGGCTTGCCTATTCTCTATCTTGTACCTTCTATTGAAGGGCAATTATTGCTGATTGTCATTTCAGGTGTGTTATTTTTTGCCTTTCGTAGTAGCCAATATGCACATGCCACTCTATTTATTACATTATTGGTATTATTCAGCTTTAATTTATTGGGTGAAGGCTTTGAAGTAGCGCTGCCCAGAATAGTCGATACCCTGATCGGTTGTGGTATTGCCTTATTGGCAGTCAATTTTATTTGGCCTGATTGGAATTTCCGCCAATTACCACAAGTCATTACTCGAACAATGAATGCCAATTGCCATTATCTGAATGCTATTTTACTGCAATATCATCAAGGAAAAAGTAATTGTCTGGAATATCGGGTTGCTCGCCGGAACGCTCATAATTACGATGCCGAACTGGCTTCAGTTGTATCGAACATGACATCAGAGCCTAAACATCATCGTATTTCTCAGGAAGAAGCATTTCGTTTACTTTGCCTTAATCATACTATGTTGAGTTATATTTCCGCCTTAGGCGCACATCGTGACAAGCTTAATGAACCTATCATTCTGGAGCTATTGACTGAATCAATTCGCCATGTTGAGTCTGCATTGCAACAAGACAGAATTGATGATGAATTCCTGCATCAGATTTCAGAGCATTTGATACAAAAAAGTAACCAATTAACTTCTGATAATAGCAAAGTTCAACTTGTATTACAGCAAGTAGGACTACTGATTGAACTATTACCTGAAATAGTTAATTTAAAAAAACAAATAAACATTCAGAAATCAAATTAATTAAATAAATAAATCCCACTTCCTATGAAGGCGGGATTTATTATTTTAACACCTTATATGAAATTATATTTTCTGCATTTCAAATGAATTATTAACTGTCGTCTGATATTAATAGGATATAGAATAATACTATATACCTTTTCATAATAGTGAAAGTATCCGCATGCGGTATCCCTTACCCCGCGCGACACGCGGGGTAAGGGATACTCCTATCATTTTGAAAAACTATTTAGTTACCATATTCTAATTCTTGATGCCATATAACTAATTCATTACGTAGCTTTTCCGGCAACACAGCAACATGGCAGCCTTCTATTGCTCCAGCTAATGCCAATAAAATATTTACACTTATCTTTTTTCCGTTTTGTTGTAATTTAAGATAAGTTACTTTTGCTCCCAATACACGCAATTCTTCTACTTTTGATATTCCTGCTTTCCATAACTGGCGCTCCAAAACCACTCCAAGATTAGGAAGATCTTTTAATCTGAGAGGTTTTTTTTGTTTATTAATAATATCTGTCAGTGTCTCTTGATAGGCTAAATTAACATATTCGGATAATTGTTTTTGATCCTGCCAAAGTGATTCACTGACCCGGTAATAACGCAAAGCCACAGGAATTCCCCTTTTTGAATAGATGAACGTTTCCATGCCGTTAGCTTTAAATAACGTTTCTGCATAATTATTCCCTCGTAAATAAAGCTCACCTTCATAACTCAGGGCGAACAAGACTCCATCAATTGATAATCCAATTCCACCAAACTGGGATTTCTTTTTAAGTTTCCCCAATGAAGATACGCCGTGTTTCAATTGATCAAAACGAGCCCCTGATAAAAACATTTTTATCACTCCATGAATTATATCCTGACTAAATATTTTATACTCTGTCCCCTTGTTTGTTATTAATAATATAAATAACAAGAACAAGTAATTAAAACCATACGCAATCTGTTTCTGGCTGCCAATCATTAAATTAGAAAAAAACTGTTTTATATGAATTTTTGCGAAGCGTCTTGAAAAAAATGGTCTTGCTTTTAGCCAAATAACCGATTACTGTATATATATACAGGCATCATGGTGAGGAACATTATGCGTATTCAACCCACTCTGGAGTATCTCATTGAGAGTAAAATTGAAGCTGAGAGCGGCACAACTCACAAACACGAAACCACTAATGTAATAAGCACCAGATCTACAAAATTAAAACGCCTTAGCCAAGCTGAGCAAAACGCCTTACAAGCAGTAAATGGCACAATCAGTGAGTTAACCTATTGTGAACAATGGCCTGTGCTTAATCACATACTACTTCCTTTGCTACATCAATCCAGGAATGAAAACAGGTGGTTACTCTGGATAACCCCTAATAAAAGATTAAGCCGCCAGTGGTTAGTCGATTCGGGTTTGCCTTTAGACAAAAGCATTCAATTAAACCAAATTACCCCAGTTGCATCACCCTATGCCATGGAGAAAGCCTTAGCAAGTGGTAGCTACTGTATCGTATTAGGGTGGCTGCCAGAACTGTCTGAATATGGAGTACAAAAACTGAGATTAGCAGCACAGAAAGGGACAACTCTAGGCCTGATTATGCGTCCTCAAGCCTCATCCGGGCAGTATAATCCCGTAGAGGGCAGAATAAAGTTCCATTCTATTTACTATCATTGAATTAATTTAAGATTATTCTCAGTATTTTTTAAAATAAACATGCTATGAATAATGAAATATTTTTATTTTTTATAAAAATCAAACGATTAAATAACAATCTCTCATAGGCCATTATTAATAGTATTTAATTTCTTATAGGTATTAATTTAAAAAATAGGTATCACAAATCACCATGTACTTGTAAGTTTTAAAGTTCGTTGTAGACTCTACAAAGTTAGGTTGATGCTGATTTAACTAACATTTCAGGAATTATCTATTGATATTAAGCGCATATACCTAACAGATTATTTCAACTAATGGCCAACAATAAGACTTTAAGGCCAACTACTTATTATTTGGATGATAACGAGGCGTACAATGAAGAAGACAACTATCGCAGTGGCCGTGGTAGTAGCAACTTTTGCAACTGTGGCTCAAGCTGCTCCAAAAGAGCATACTTGGTATGCAGGTACTAAGGTAGGTTGGTCCGACTACAGTAGAACAGGATTTAAAGATATCAATATTGCTAAAGTAGCAACAGGCAATGCTGACAAGAAAGATGCTCTGGGTGCCGGAGCTTATGTGGGTTATCAGGCAACACCATACATAGGTTTCGAATTAGGTTATGATTGGCTGGGGAAAATGACCTATAAATCTAAGATTAATGACGCCAGTTTCAAAAGCCAGGGTATTCAGCTTGCAATGAAATTGAGCGCCCCGCTGACAGACTCTTTAGATGCTTATACTCGTCTGGGGGGCATAGTATGGCATTCAAATGCTTCAGCAAAGTACAGCCACGAAAATAAAAGAAAAGACCATGTAAAAAATAATAGTACTGGTATTTCCCCACTAATCGCTCTCGGTGCTGAATATGCATTGACAAAAAATATTGCAACGCGTCTGGAATACCAATGGGCTCCAAGAGTTGGTCAGAGCGGAAGAGGCAGCCCAGATGCAACTATGCAAGATAGCAGCTCTTATTTAGGGCCTAAACCAAATAACGGATTGCTAAGCCTTGGTGTTTCTTATCGTTTTGGTCAGGATGAAGCTACACCTGCTCCTGCTCCTGTGATCCCGGCTCCGGTACCTGTTGTTGAAAACAAAAGCTTTACTCTGCGTTCTGATGTCCTGTTTGACTTCAGCAAATCAACATTGAAGGCTGAAGGTAAACAGGAACTCGATACCCTCTATAACCAATTGAGTAAAATTGACCCAAGTCAGGGGCATGTTGTCGTTCTTGGTTACTCTGACCGAATCGGTAGCCAACACTACAATTTACCTCTGTCCCAAAAACGGGCTCAATCCGTTGCTGACTACCTGATTGAAAAAGGTATTCCTGCGAACAGTATTCAGGCTGAGGGTCGCGGTAAAGAAGATCCAGTGACCGGCTCAACATGTGACAATATCAAAGCACGTTCTAAATTGATCTCGTGTCTGTCACCAGACCGCCGTGTTGTTATCAATATTCAGGGTACTCAAGAAGTCACAGTCCCAGCAAAATCTACCCTTTGATTTATCTACATTATTCATAAAATATAAACCTCATGTGTAAGCATGGGGTTTTATTTATTTCACCGTTTTTCAAAGACTATTTATCTAAAATCGCAGCTAAGTCCTGCTTTAAATTCAGTATTTGATGCGCATATTTCTCTTTATGTTCTGCATCTTCCAATAATTGTACAATTGTTTCAGATAAAGTATTACCACGGCGTCGGGAGAGATTTGAAAGACGCTGCCAGACATGAAAATCCAGGTCAATAGACTTTTTGCGCGAGTGCTGATGCTCGGCGTTAAAATGGCGCTTACGCCGTGCCCGGATAGTTTGCTTCATGCGGTTGGATAAAGCTTGATTCATATGCAGTGAGATCCATTGCAAAACCCTGACAGGTTCTCGCTCTAACTTTAACAATGCATTAATTGCATCCTGAGCTGCACTTTTTTCAAGATATTTAGTTATTTCTTCACCTTCTCGATGTTTTTTCACTAAATAAGCCCATTTCCAGCCACATTCCAGATTTTCCAATTGTTGATATTTCATTTGATCTCTCAGTGACAGCGTAACTTAAATTAAGCATAGCAATTATTTCTCTTAATTTCTCATAACAACACCGGATTATCGTATATTTTTCAGACAATCAATGAGATGGTACAAATATCGTTCCTTTCAAAGATTCTGGCATGTTGGTTCACAGCCTAATCTTGTATAATAAATGTTTCTTTTTCACTACATGTAGCTATCACTTTGACGAATATAAAATTAGACTGGCAATCATTACAGCCAAATAGTGTACCTTATCAATCACTTTTCAATTCTGTTTCTGAATCACCTTCCGTCACAATGGAGGTCATTCAACCCAGGCTGCACAATGGGCTAACACTTTTTTGTCAGGCCAATTTACGCCAATCTTTTATGCTAGTAAAAGCAGAAGAAAGTGATGCCTGCCTGGCTCTTTTATCCGATACAGTTTCTACACTATTACCAGAAAGCTATCCTGATGTTGGTGGTTATTATCAGATAGAACACCAAACCATTACATGGCATTCCTCCGGTGAAGGCCCTTTCTCGCCAAATCAAAGGGTTGCTTATCGCGAGTGGATTGAACCTGAACAATTATTTGGCAACATCTATACACACCAGAATGTGCTTCAACTCCAGCCGGGGCTTATTCATCAAGTTAATGGTGGTATTTTAATCTTATCCCTGCGCACGTTGCTATCCCAGCCATTAATGTGGGTTCGGCTCAAACAGATGATCATTCAACGGCGTTTTGACTGGCTACCACACAATGAAAACCACTCTCTGCCTCTGCCAGTGCCCTCAATACCGTTAGATTTGCGTTTGATCCTTGTTGGTGATCGCTTCAGCCTCGACGAGTTGCATACTATTGAGCCAGAATTGGCAAGCAGTGCTTTATACAGTGAATTTGAACCTGATATGCCATTTCATGAGGAAGATGATCTGGCGATGTGGTGCCGCTATGTAAGTGGATTCATTCAACAGCAAAAACTCCCTTCTTTGAGTCAAGATGCCTGGAGCGAGTTATTCAGGCAAGCTATCCGCTACACCGAAGATCAATTCAGTTTGCCTTTAGACATCCAGTGGCTGAAACAAACGCTGGAAACAGCCGCTAATTATCAGCAGGAAAATCAGATTACCCAGCATTCTCTGCAACAGGCAGAAGATAACCGGCGCTGGCGTCATAGCTATTTAGCTGAACGCAGTATGGATGAAATTCTGAAAGGCCAAATACTGATCCGAACCCAAGGTACTGTGATTGGTCAAATAAACGGATTATCTGTACTTGAATATCCGGGCCATCCAGATCCGATTGGTGAACCCTCTCGAATCAGTTGTGTTGCTCATTTGGGTGATGGCGAGTTTATTGATGTAGAGCGTAAAGTTGAACTGGGTGGGAATATTCACGCCAAGGGCATGATGATTATGCAGGCCTACTTGATTTCTGAGCTAAAACTGGATCAGCCTCAACCCTTTTCTGCTTCTATTGTATTTGAACAATCCTATGGCGAAGTTGATGGTG
Source organism: Xenorhabdus bharatensis (assembly GCF_037996705.1). NCBI lineage: Bacteria > Pseudomonadati > Pseudomonadota > Gammaproteobacteria > Enterobacterales > Morganellaceae > Xenorhabdus > Xenorhabdus bharatensis. The sequence continues at coordinate 94,438 of NZ_JBBMXG010000001.1, forward strand.
ATAGTGCTTCATTAGCTGAATTATGTGCATTAATCAGTGCGCTGTCTCAACAGCCGATAAACCAGCAAATCGCGGTGACAGGAGCCGTCGATCAATTTGGTAATGTTCAACCGATTGGTGGCGTTAATGAAAAAATTGAAGGTTTTTTCCGTGTATGTCACTGCCGCGGGCTAACCGGTTCACAGGGGGTGATTATTCCGACAGCCAATGTGCAGCATCTATGTTTGCATCAGGATGTTATTAATGCGGTGAAAAATGGAGAATTCCATATTTGGACGGTAGAGCACGTATCCGAAGCTGCTTCATTATTGACAGACATCCCTTATTATGACGAACAGAAAGAACATCTGTTAGCTATGATATACGAGCGTATTACACAAATTAATAGTCAAGAACGTCCAAAATTGCCTTGGTTCTTACGCTGGTTGGGTTAGTATCTGGATATCTGATCGGAGTTGTTCAGCGTACAAGTGTACGCTATTCTCTACCCTTACCCAATAATAAGGCTATCTGAGTATATGTTTAAAAAACAAGAGTCCTACACTAAAGAAGAACTTCAAGCCTCTGGACAAGGTAAGTTATTTGGTGAAAATGGGCCACCACTACCTTCCGGTAATATGTTAATGATGGATCGCATCATTAAAATGACAGAAGATGGTGGCACTTATAATAAAGGGTATATCGAAGCTGAACTTGATATTAACCCCGACTTGTGGTTTTTCGGTTGTCACTTTTTCAAAGATCCCGTTATGCCAGGTTGCCTCGGTCTTGATGCAATGTGGCAGCTCGTTGGTTTCTTCATGGGCTGGCTTGGCGGTGAAGGTAAAGGTCGGGCGCTTGGTGTTGGTGAAGTAAAGTTCACTGGGCAAGTGTTACCAACAGCAAAAATGGTCACATATCGCATTAATTTTAAACGCGTCATAAACCGGAAACTGATTATGGGTCTGGCTGATGGCGAAGTGTTGGTTGACGGTAAACTTATCTATACAGCAACTGATCTGAAGGTAGGGATATTCAAAGATACCAGTAATTTTTGATTTTATTGCCCTGATGTCTACTTCCCTTCTCTTATACTAATCACCTCTGCACTATGGCAGAGGTGATTTGTTATTAAATTAACGGGTTATTGACTAAAGTCACAGAAATCAAACACGGTCTTCCATCGCCTGACGCCAGCCTCCCAGCCAGTGTGAACGGGCATCTAACGAATAGTAAGGGCAGTTTTCCCGCGGTCGCCCTAAAATACCAGCGTGATAGCCTCTGGAAAGTGCACGTGCCAAACGATCTCTTTTTTGTCGTTTCATGTCTTACTTCCTCACTTTCTTACTATGAAATAAAACAATGAATGTTTCTTATTCAGAAGGCTTCCTAGTGATACTCCTATCTGAAATGAAGATCAAGCAAAGAAAGCCGTAAAAAAGTTATAATTTGACGCCATGTCGGTGTGAGTGAATATCGTTAATAAAACCAGCTGTAATCTGAAAGATGACAGGCATTCATCCCAGCAATCATGCGGCTTTCTGTATTCCCTATTCTGCTTCCGTTCAACGAGGTAAAACAACCATTTGAATATCATATCCGGTGAGATCATAATCACCATCTGATACAGCAGGGCCAAAGCCGTAAGGATAACTGCTAATTCGTTATTGCTTGATTAACCATTTAGTGCCCTGATATTTCGATATTCCACTAAAAAGTGTCACAATAGCCCCATATTACTCCTGAGGCGTTATAAGACAGTTTTTTTATAGTTCAAGAATTATCTTTAAGACACTGAAAACACATGATACAGACACCCTCTTTTCGTTGTTCACTTTTACATCCCCGCTACTGGCTGACTTGGCTGGGTATCGGAATACTTTATTTATTAGTCTTACTTCCCTATCCGGCAATTTACTGGTTCGGAACCCGGCTTGGTCGACTCTCACAGCGCTTTTTAAAAAAACGGGCGAAAATCGCTGAACGTAATCTCGTTCTCTGTTTTCCCGATATGTCGCAGGAAGAACGAGATGAGTGGCTGGTCAAAAATTTTGAATCTGTGGGCATGGGATTACTCGAAACCGGTATGGCATGGTTCTGGCCTGATTGGAGAATAAAGCGATGGTTCAAGGTGACAGGACGGGAAAATATCCAGAAAGCACAGGCTACAGGCCAAGGGATCATAGTTATTGGGGTCCATTTCCTGACACTGGAATTGGGTGCCCGCATTTTTGGTATTCTGAATCCGGGTGTCGGTGTTTATCGACCAAATGATAATCCGGTTCTGGACTGGCTACAAACCTGGGGACGCTTGCGCTCCAACAAACTGATGCTGGACAGAAAAGATCTCAAGGGAATGATCCGCTGCCTGAAAAATGGTGAAATTGTCTGGTACGCACCAGATCATGATTATGGCCCGCGTAAAAGTGTATTTGCTCCATTATTCGCGGTTGAACATGCAGCAACAACAATCGGGGCTTCAATTCTGGTTCGGCTATCGAATCCTGTTCTACTTCCTTTTACTCCACGTAGACTACCCGATGGGAAAGGTTATGAGCTGATTATTCAACCTGCTGTAGAAAACTTCCCTGAAAAAGATGAAACAGAGGCTGCAGCATTTATGAATAAGATCATCGAGCAGGAGATCATGCAGGCACCAGAGCAATATATGTGGTTACATCGCCGTTTTAAAACGCGTCCCGAAGGTATGCCATCTTTATATGACGATAATACTCGCTAGATACCCAGTCTCTTTCAAGTTATGCCTTTCTTGGCTGCAAGCCATTGCATATAAATCATCATAACTTCAAAAAATCAGGCTATCACACCAAAAGTGACAGCCTGATTTCTATAAAATATTAATCATTAAGTTAAATATGTGACTCAATGAACTATCTAATAAGCCCCTCCGCAGGCATCCACGATCTCCATATTGGAATAGCCATTTCCCCACTTTTGTTCCAGTTTTTGTCTGGTTTCCCGGTAGCATTTACGTTGGGAGGAACGATTCCAGTCATTCATATTTGCCCGGTCTTTGTCATGATAAGGGAATTTCATTTTTTGATTATCCCAATCATAAGAAAACCCGAGATGTGCTTTTGAATCATCTTTTCGGGCGTATTTATATTTATCCGCTTCTTCTTCCCGTTTCTCAACCTGCGCGTTGTCTCGTGCCAACTTATCAACCTGCCAGTTGTTAGTACCCAACCCTTCTCTTTTTTTCAGGTATTCTTCCGGCGTTTTGTTATCAGCAGGTATATGACTTTTATAGCTAAAATCATGCGCGAACGCCTGAGAACAGCCAATTACCATAAGAAAAAACAGGCTGGTAATCCTTTTGAACTGCATAAATATCCTAGTGTGATTATAACTAAAAATCATTATTTAATAGGCATTTTCTACTGAGATCAACTACCAGTTATAGGTAGTTAGTAAGCCAAAAACAAATACTCCTTTACAATCAAAAGCAATTTCAACATGCTAGCTGCGATTTTTTATGTAAAGTGAGTTTATGATGTCTGCATACCCTATTTATCATGTCGATGCTTTCACAGAAAAAAACTTTTCCGGCAATCCTGCTGCCGTTGTCTTACTGGATGAATGGCTGTCAGATGAGGTACTTATCGCTATCGCTGCTGAAATTAATCTTTCAGAAACAGCTTTTTTGGTCGGTAATCACCTGCGTTGGTTTACGCCCAAAATTGAAGTGAATTTATGTGGGCATGCCACACTGGCAACAGCTTTTGTTCTCGTTGAAAAATGTTCATATCAAAATAAATTAATGACATTTAAGACCCGTTCCGGTGATCTGCATGTTACTCATCAGGATGGCGTTTTTACACTAGATTTCCCTGCTGCTGATTGTCAGGAAGAAACTTCTCTGCTCCCTGTCATTCAGGATGCTCTGGGGCAAAAGGTCAAAGCAGTATTTGCTTCCCATGATCGTTATATCTGTGTATTGGATTCTGCTGAGCAAGTCCGCCATATTCAGCCTAATTTCGATAAAGTCGCTTCCCTTCCTTTACCGGGGCTTGCCATTACTGCTCCCGGCGATTCATCCGTTGACTTTGTTTCGCGCCATTTTTCTCCGGCCAAAGGCGTGAATGAAGATCCTGTCACGGGTTCAACACATTGTGTTTTAGCACCTTTCTGGAGTGCAAGGCTTAATAAACCTATCCTTCGCGCGCATCAGTTATCTGAACGGGGTGGTGATATCTTGTGTGAGGTACAAGGAAAACGTGTTTATTTGACAGGAAAAGCTAAACTATTTTCTTACGGTCAAATTGTGCTTTAAATCAATTATCACCTTACTTCTAAAAGTAAAAATTAAAAAAAGCAATAAGGAAAGATATGACTCAGTTGTATATGTTTTATCTTGGTGGCAATGCCGGAAAATCCAATATCGAAGTGCATGATGTCCAGTTTGTTGCTGTCAATAAGGTTGAAGACGCCTATCCCGCATTACGCGATGTGTGGTTTGGTGATAAAGATAAACTTCATCTGGATGGCTATATGCCTGTCAAATGGGCGGATGGTTATGACATTTCTCTCAGTAAAAGTGAATTCTCCGAGGATTTACGACTGTATTTTGTAAACGTAGGAGGTTATCAAAAAAATTCACTGGCAGAAGCCCATGAATACGGTTTTTTTGTTGGCCGTACAGCTGAAGAAGCAAAAGAAAAAGCAAAAAAATATTTGCTTACCGGCTATGATCAATTACATAAAGATAATTTGAAAGATGTTGATGATTGCCTGCTTCTGGGGCAAATAAGTGGCTACTATATTCATCTGACTGAAAACCCTAACGGGCGACCAGATAAGCCTGAGTGGCAGGGCTATCGCCCCATCGGTATCTAATAAAAATGAGTCAGCAACTTCATACTTTGCTGACTCTGCTAACGTCAAACCAGCAGTAAGTTAAAATCGTTAACGCAGATTATCCACTAATAAATCTGAATTAATCTCCGTGACAGATTTCGCTCCCGTCAGTGTCATAGCAACCCGCATTTCTTTATCAATCAATTCTAATAAGTTGGAAACTCCCGCTTCCCCCGCTGCTGCCAGAGCATAAGCAAAGGCTCTTCCCAACAAAACACTATCAGCACCCAATGCAAGCATTCTGACTACATCTAACCCTGTGCGAATACCTGAGTCAGCCAAAATAGTAATGTCATTTTTAACAGCATCTGCAATCGCCGGTAAAGCTCTGGCACTAGAGAGAACACCATCCAGTTGCCGCCCGCCGTGATTGGAAACAACAATACCATCAGCACCAAAACGAACGGCATCTTTAGCATCTTCAGGATCAAGGATACCTTTAATAATCATAGGCCCTTGCCAAAAATCGCGTATCCACTCTAAATCTTTCCATGATATAGCAGGATCAAAATTGCTCCCTATCCAACCGATATAATCTTCCAACTGAGTCGGTGTACCACGGTATAGGGATATATTGCCGAGATCATGAGGTTTTCCCATGACTCCAACATCCCACGCCCAACGCGGGTGGGTTATTGCCTGTAAAAAGCGCCGTATCGCTGCATTCGGGCCACTCATTCCTGAATGAGCATCGCGATAGCGAGCACCGGGAACAGGCATATCAACAGTAAATACCAGATTCTTAACACCGGCTGCCTTTGCCCTTTCCAGAACATTGCGCATAAAACCACGATCTTTTAACACATAAAGCTGAAACCATATCGGCTGTCCGATTGCTGAAGCCACTTCTTCAATCGGGCATACAGATACCGTAGATAAAGTGAATGGAATGCCTTTTTTAGTCGCAGCACGTGCCGCCTGTACTTCTCCACGGCGAGCATACATGCCACTTAACCCTACCGGAGCTAATGCCACAGGCATTGATATCTTCTCACCAAATAAACACGTTTCCAGATTCAGTTCAGACATGTCTTTCAACACGCGCTGACGTAGCTCAATATGGGATAAATCTTCGGTGTTACGTCTCAGAGTGTGTTCTGCATAGGCTCCACCATCAATATAATGAAACAGGAAAGGGGGTAGCTTATCCTGTGCCGCAGCCCGGTAATCAGTTGAAGCGGAAATAATCATGACCTTCACCTCTGCCCAAAATAAAATTGACGGCAATAATATTGTTCTGACCGATCATATTGCCCATGACCAGCACATCAGGCAACGTAACGCGAAACATAAAAATAGATAAGCCTGTTCCACAAAACATCTTTTTTATCTGATGGCTGATGATAGTTTAGGCAAAATAACAGAAGTAAAGCGGGCTGATACTGTTTAACCAGATACCATTGCTTTCAGGGCATCATAAACAGGCAGCAGGCGGATGAAACCTTCCTTGTCGAGAAAATGCCCGGCATTCTCAATACTAATAATTTCAGTTTGTAATGAATTAGCAAGAGCATGGGATGATTCGGGAGATACAATTTCATCATTAGAAGAAATGATAGAAACGCGGTGGGCTGCTACTTCCCTTAAAAATGCATAATTCAATGGCTGAACAGCGAAACTGTCTAACTCCGGCATGGAACTCTGCGCAGAATCGCACCCTGCAACAAGAATATACCCTCCAATTTTATCGGTCGTATCTTTGATTGCTTCTAAGTGACGAAGTAAAGTCACACACCCAAGACTATGACCAATAAAAATGGTATTACCATCAACATAGGGTGCAATCTCCATTAATTTTCCGGCCCACGCTTCCGGCGTAGGCGATAACGACTCAGGCATTTCCGGTACAATGACCTCTGCACCTTGTTCAGTCAGCACTTCTTTTAACCAGGGAAACCAATTTGATGAAGGTGAAGCAGTATAACCGTGAATAATGACAACTTTTTTACCAGAAAACATAACCAGATCCTTTATTATTGATGGTGTCATTAATTTTATCCAAATGAAAAATAGTGTCCGTTATATTCTGTATTCACTCACCCTCAATTTTTAATTTTTCGCGCACAGCCATTAAAGCGAAGCCGAGTAAGTTCAAACCATTCCATGCTAATGGATTGTAAATATCGGGATTATCCTCTGCCATTCCTATACCCCAAATCCGATCAACAGGACTGGCTTCTACTAATACTTTATCTTCCGTCTGCAATAAAAATGCCTTCATTGCCGGATGTTGAGAAAATTTAGCTACATTTCCATCAATAACAATCTTTGACCGATGCTCGTTCCAAATTGATTGGTTAAACCCTCTCACTTCCCGACCATAAGATTTCGCGGCTCCCGGATTTTTTGCATTAATAATCTTTTCCATTGTAGCAAAATCATTAAATAACCGGGCCTTCCCAGCCATCATATAATGTTCTGCACTAGTGTAATTAACTCCATCTACAACAAATTCCGCAGGATACCACTGGCTTAAACACGATTTAGTGGTGTGTTCAGTATGATGGGTTTTATGCCCCCAGAAAAAGAGATATTTAATATCCTCTTTTGACTGGTAAAGCTTACATAGCGTTTTAATATCCATATTATTTCTCTGTAGTAAATATTAGTCATGTCACTTCAGCACAACCCACTGAAATGACACTTATTTTATAATCGGCCACACAAAATTTAAATGCATTGAAAGTAAATTTTACATTCCGATACACCAGATTTATAAACACTTCAATACTATTGGTTAAAATCGACAATCAGGAATCCTAAAATTAGTGCAGTTAGAATCGATCTTAACGATTGTCCCATATTTTTCGGCAAGCCGACATCTAAACGAATCTCTGATGAAAGTAACCTGCGAGCTGTTAAACAAATTCGGTGGAGAAATACTGCCATTGGCCTGACAGGATGTAATGTATGAAAAAGAAAATTTTCTTGTTAGATACGCTTCCAGGAACGCTATTCGAAAAGGAAATAAATGGCTATTTCTCTCCTGATATTGAATTAGTCATTAACATTCCTGACGATATTCAGAGAAATAGTCAGAATCACAACGATCGCTTTGAGCGAGTTAATATTAATACGCAAAACGCACAACAAATACTTTCGGTAGCTAAACGTTTTGGTGGATTTCATGCTATAAAATTGAGAAAAAATATTCCTCTCAGAAGGAATTTATTGTGCAGCTTAGTTGGAAAAGAACTTATTACCCCATTACAGGTGATTGGCCAAGCGGGAGTTGGGCTAAATCACATCGATATTCAAGCTGCAGAATCACTTAAAATAGAAGTGATTAACACTCCTGCTTCAAATGCAACTGCTGTTGCTGAATTCACCTTATTACAAATGTTGGCTCTATTACATCAAACAGACTGGCATCAACGACAAATGCGCGGAGGCATTTGGACGAAAACCATACGACCATCATCAAACTCATTGAGTGATGTCAAAATAGGGTTGGTTGGCAGTGGCGCAATTTCTCAAGCCCTATTATATCTGTTAAAACCTTTTGCTCCTCAAGTGACAATCCTAGGCAGCCATCGATTCACTGATAAAAATGCAGAAGCTCTGGGTGTTCGTCGAGCCAACAATATTAAATCTTTACTTATTGATAACGATATAATTTCTTTACATCTCCCGCTAAATGCTGAAACGCATTATCTGATTAATAGTGCCACTCTTCCTTATTTTCGAAAAGGAGCCTACTTGCTTAATATGGCGCGTGGTGGTTTGATCGATGAAAAGGCTCTCGCATCATTCATGCAACAAAATCCAAGTTGGATCTCCGGTGTTGCTCTGGATACTTTCGAAAATGAAGGAGAGAGCTTTTCTACACCAATGAGGGATTTTGATGAAGCTCTGCTGACACCTCACATCGCGGGCTAAACCTCCTCAGCCATATTAAACTCAGCACTAAAGATTCAACAGGCCATTCTGTCCAATCTGGGATTGAAGTAGTATAAGGATCTCGGATACCTCATAAGCCTGCTATTCTGATTAACGTGTATTGTTATTTCATCTTTTGAGAGGCTTTATGCTATTACAAATAATAATGGCTGCACTCGGGCCTATTGTTTTAGGTTTAGCAGTAGGTTGGCTGTCCGGTAAATATGGATTGATAAAACGTGAATATTCACAAGCATTTGCCGACTTTGTTGTTAAGATTGCCTTACCTTTTGCTTTATTTCTCGCAGCCGCAAAAGCACCACCATCAATACTACTGAATATTAACTACTTATTAACGTTAGCTGTCGGGCTAATTGCTTCTTATATTATCGGTTTCTTTGCGGGTAAAATTCTCTTCCGCCATGATAAAAAAGATGCTGCCATGCAGGCATTATCCGTTTCATTCCCGGATATGGCTTACTGTGGGCCACCGGTATTACTGGCAACCGTCGGTTCATCCGGCCTGATTGCCATGATACTTGGGAATTTGATCTATACCATTATTATTATTCCTTTCACTTTGCTGATGATAAGTGACAGACAGCAAAATAGCAGTGTTTTTAAATCGGTTGGAAAAGCCATTGCTCAACCATTAGTGTTCTTACCAATTCTGGGGGCACTGTTGGCAATTTTTGGCGTCAAGCTACCGGAAATTTTGCAAAACTCCGTCGATGAATTAGGTAAAACGGCGGGTGGTGTTGCCTTGTTCTTTCTCGGCTTGTTGCTCTCAGGCATTAAATTAAAGATCAATGTTGAAATCGTTTTTAATGTCTTCGTGAAAAACTTTGTGCAGGCAGCTTTAGTCCTGGGTACAGGTATCGCATTAGGTCTTCAAAGCGATATGCTGAAATCGGCATTTATTATCGGCTTTTTGCCAACCGCAACGGCAGTTCCTGCTCTGGCAATCACTAATAAAGCCTACACAGATACTTCCGCAGAAACCGTATTACTCAGTACTCTTGCTGCCCTTATCTCTATTATCGGTGGCATTACTATCGTAGAAATGTTGTAACTCAACTACAGATCATTGTACTCAATAAAATATTAGCGATTTTAGCGAAATATTTTTCAAATCGTTCTGCCAGCCGAAAAGCGCAGAACCGTCGATAGTGTAATATTTAAACATGTTTTCCCTCAGCAATGCTGAGGGATGACCCAGTAAATGAACAGACGGAGTGATTAATTATCCCACTGGGGAGCAAGGCCTTCCGGGTTAACGATACGTTCATTACACTCAAGAGCAGCAATAGCGGCCATATCATCTGCATCAAGTTTCAATGCGGTAGATTTTAAGTTACTCGCTAAATTCTCTTTCTTAGTTGAAGAAGGGATCACGCTATACCCTAATGACATTGCCCAAGACAAAATAACCTGTGCAGAAGTAGACTGGTGTTTTTCAGCGATGCGACCGATAACTTCATCATGAATGGCTTTACCATAAGCTAAGGTCATGTAAGAAGTGATATGAATACCATGCCTTTGCGCCCAAGCTGTTACATCACGGTTTTGTAGGTAAGGGGAAAGCTCAATCTGGTTCGTGGCAATATGTTCAGCACCTACCGCATCAATAGCCTGTTGCATCAGATCAATGGTGAAATTTGAAACGCCGATTTCACGTGTTAATCCCATTTCCTTGGCTTCCAACAACGCATTCATTGTTTCTGCAACACTAACCATGTTCTTTGGTGACGGCCAATGAATGAGTGTCAGATCAACATAGTTCGTGCGCAGTTTCACAAGACTCTCTTTGAGGCTTGGTATCACGTTTTCTTGGCTCAGGTTTTCTGTCCAGATTTTTGTCGTAATATAAATGTCTTCACGGGCAATGCCACTTTCTTCTATAGCTTGGCCTACCGCGGCTTCATTTTCATAAATCTGCGCAGTATCAATCGCGCGATACCCCAGCTCAAGCGCGTTTTTTACCGATGCGATGACAACATCATCTTTCAGACGAAAAGTACCTAATCCAAATGCAGGAACGGACATAATAAAATCTCATATCGTTAATGTTTAATTCGGATTTTATTATCATGAGATCGTTTACTCTGAAAAAGAGCAATAAATGCAGAAGTCTTTTGCGTTTACTGCAACAATACTGGAATTTCCGTCGAATTTTGTCAGGATCACTTACTGCTTAACTTTCTTCCGATAACAAATACAGCAGCCAGACCAATCAGATCAATGGTCACTAACGTGCCTGCAAATACCATTTCACCTCTGAACGCAAAAAATGTCGCAATAATTAAGATAAACATCGCAATGGAAAACCCCATCCACTGCCCTCTTTTCTCTTTTTTTATCATGCCATCCAGCGCTAACCTATTATTGTCATACTGAAATTTTTGTTCTTTCTCCCTGAATAATAATATTCTTTCAGTGCTCCCAGGCAATATGGATTCGTAATCCCTTAATACATCGGGAGGAGGCAAAGGCCCAATGCAGCCCGAATATGCCTGATTTTCCAAATTCTTTTTATTATCCAAAATTTCCTGATAATCATTTGCGGGCATAATATCAAAAATACTCCCCATTGCACTGAGATAATAACGAATGTGATAAGCCATATTTTCTCCGAAAGAATATACACAAAAAAGATGAGAATAAAATCAACTAACTCATTAACAAGAATCAATAATTAATACTGCTTAAACTTATTCTTTTGCTGAACCAGATAGTTTCTGGCTCGGAAATGGCCGACACTCTTCCGCTTTATAACTCCCGTCCTCCTGACGAATAAGAAATATTTTTCGCCCGGCACGTAATGCCTTACTAATAGCTGTTTGATGTACTCCAATTAAATCCGCTGTTTTCGACTGACCATTTTGTTTTACATATTCTGATAATGAAATCTTTTCCATATATGCCTCCTGTTTTTCTGAATAATATCCAAAGTATTAAATATTTCAATACTTTTAGTATTTACTATTTTAATAGCATTGGTATTAAAATGAGTTTTATGAAAAAGAAACTCACAGCAGAACAACTTGCAGATGCCAAACGCTTAAAAGACATATACGTGTCAAAGAAGAAACAGCTCGGTATCTCTCAGGAAAAATTCGCAGATGAACTTGGCAAGAGCCAAGGAGCAATCTCGCATTATCTCAATGGTACAAATGCGCTTAATTTGGAAATAGCCGCTTATTTCGCCAATAAATTAGAGGTCACAATCACCGATTTCAGCCCTACATTGGATAAACAAGCAAAACAACTCTTAACGGCCGTTTATGGCAAAAATATTGCTCTGGTTGAGAAACCTGATACCCACAAACAATACCCGTTACTTGACTGGGCAGAAGCCGGTAATTGGTGTGAAGAACCCGTATTGCACTACAGTATTAAACAGCAGTACGACAGCACTGTTGAGTGTTCACACCATGCTTTTTGGCTGGAAGTAAAAAATGATGCTATGGCTTCACCGAATGGAATCAGCATCCCGCAGGGGATGATTATTTTAGTCGACCCGGAAGTAAAACCCCTCGCCAATAAATTAGTGATTGCAAAACTTGAGGGTGAAGAAAAATTAACGTTTAAACAATTAATTACAGAAGGATATGATACATATCTTAAGCCACTGAATCCTCAGTACAGTATGATACCTCTCAGTGATAATATTCATATTTTGGGGGTGGTCGTGGAAGCAAGAATGGCGAAATTACCCTAAAGCATAAAATTATTTATACACAATGGATTTCAAAATGCATCGCGGCGGTAAAGGAATGACAAATTCGTCGGGAACGAGTTTGCCCAGCCAAAAGCCGGCCACCGCGAAGTGCATACTTTAATAAAACAAGGTAAGTCCTATAATAAATATCAGACCGGAGAAAAGAAGCGCGGTGATGCAGTAACCCATGATGTCACGCACCCCCAATCCTGCAATAGCCAGTGCCGGTAGTGCCCAGAATGGTTGCGCCATGTTCATCCATTGCTCACCGTACGCAATCGCCATAACCGATTTACCTAAATCCGCCCCCAAAGCTTCAGCCGCAGACATGACAAACGGCCCCTGAATCACCCAGTGACCACCACCAGACGGCACAGCAAAGTTAATCAGTGCGGAACTTAAAAACGTCAGCATCGGGAATGTGTCTTTGTTGGCAACATTGATAAAAAACTCAGTGATAAGCCTGCCCAATCCTGAACCTTCCATCATCAGCTGAATACCGGCATAAAAAGGAAACTGCACCAGAATACCCGCTGTACTTTTCGCCGCTGCACTTATCGCACGCATATACGCCATCGGAGTTTTATGTAGTAATAAACCCATCAGCAGGAAAATCATGTTGACAGTGTTGATGGTAATATTAAAACCATTGCTGAAGAAATATATGCCGAGGTAGGTAAATCCCAGTATCCCGATAAGCCCTGCAATAATACGGCTTTCCTCCATACGCTCAGATAAGGACGCATTTTCTGGTAATTTTTTCTGATAATCAGGCTCTTCTTCCAGCAGTACTGGGTCGATTATCACAATATCCTCTTTCTTCGGCATCATCCTACGGGTGACAAACGGCATCACAACGATAAGGCTGAGAGTGATAAAAATATTGTAACGGGTAAATAAGGTCTGGCTAATGGGTATGAGGCCTGAAATATGTTCAACCGGATTACCGGGAGTTGCCGCCAACAACGGCATTGAACCGGAAAAACCGCCTCCCCATGTCAGAAAACCAATGTAAGCACAAGCAATCAGCAGCGGGTAATCAGAGCCGGGTATCCTACGCGCTACTTCACGGGCAAACATCGCGCCGACAACCAGACCGAATCCCCAATTAATCACACAGGCAACAGAGCCAAAAAAAGTCACCAACATCACTCCCTGAGCAGGAGTTGTTGCCAGTGAAGCAGTCAGCCTCAGGAGACGCTTAACCGGGGCGGAACTTGCCAGTGCATGCCCCGTGACTATAATCAGCTCCATCTGCATTCCGAAAGCAAGTAAGTTCCAGAAACCATCCCCCCACATTCTCACCAGATCCACAGGTGTGCTAGGCGTCAACGATAGCGCAATGATAAAGGTCAGTATGGTGAGTAGCATGGCAAAGATGAGAGGATCAGGCAGATAACGACTAACAATCCGTGTCATTATACGAGAAATGCGGCCTATCATAGCCCCTCTCCGACCACATCAAGAGGCATTGTTTTCACGTCAGGAGAGATAATAAATTCGGCCTCAGTTTTCGCCTTGATAGTGTCAATGTCTATACCCGGCGCACACTCAGAGAGTATCATCTGTTTGTTTTCAAATCGGAATACTGCAAGCTCCGTGATTAGTGTATTCACCACATTAACGGCTGTCAGCGGTATAGTACATTCACGCATAATTTTAGCTGAACCATCTTTTGCACAATGTTCCATTGCAATAATCACCTTACGAGCACCAGTGACCAAATCCATTGCCCCCCCCATACCCGTTATCCTTTTTCCCGGTATCAACCAATTAGCCAGATTTGCATTCTGATCAACCTGCAAGCCCCCCAGTACACTGACGTCAATATGACCACCCCGGATCAGTGCAAAAGAAAAAGCACTATCAAACATAGAAGCTCCCGGCAATACACCACAAGGTTGCCCTCCTGCATTCACCAAATCTTTATCAGCTTGTGTCACAGGCCCCAAACCGAGAAAACCATTTTCGGACTGTAAGGTAATATGCACTCCTTCTGGCAAATAGTTCACCACCTGAGTCGGGAGACCAATACCAAGGTTAACGACATCTCCATCGTTCAATTCAAGGGCTACGCGTCGAGCGATAAGTTCTTTGACGTCCATAGTTAATTCCCTCTTTATTTAACAATGAGATAATCAATAATGGCACCCGGTGTGACAATATGATCCGGGTCGAGAGAACCGACAGGAACAATTTCATCCGGTTCTGCAAATGTGGTATCTGCGGCCAATGCAATAAGCGGGTTAAAATTACGGGCGCTGAGATGATAAGTCAGATTACCGAAGGTATCGGCTTTATGGGCCTTAATCAGAGCCAGATCAGCATATAATGGAAGCTCCAGAAGGTATTCACGGCCATTGATCTCTTTCTTTTCTTTTCCTTCTTCCACCATTGTTCCCACACCAGTTGGAGTGAAAAAACCACCCAATCCCGCACCGGCGCAGCGGATCCGTTCAGCCAGTGTCCCTTGTGGTATCAGTTGTACTTCCATTTCACCGGAAATCATGCGACGGCCCGTTTCAGGATTAGTTCCGATATGAGAAGCAATGACTTTTTTTACCCGGCCATGGACAATCAATGGCCCAAGGCCGATATTAACGAGCGCAGTATCATTGGTAATGAGAGTCAAATCTTTTACCCCTGTATCGAATAACGCTGTAATTAAATGTGGTGGAGTGCCAACCGCCATAAATCCGCCAACCATAATCGTCATTCCATCACAGAAAAATTCTTTTGCCTGCTCAATCGTTATTTGTTTATTTTTCATGTTGCTTTCCTTATTAAGAAAATCCGCTTCAACAATGAAATAATAAAGTGGATGAAAAAATATTAAATTTTAAATTTTTCACTAACAATAGAATAATTAAGGCAACAAAGTTTATTGAATATATCTAAATTGATAGAAACTCGTTTATTATGAGGTAATAAAATTTATGCAATGAGAAACTTACGATATGAAAATCCCAGCCGAAAAAATAATTTTAAAAACAAATAATTGGGTTGTTAATCATAGGATTGATTCATCCCTTCCTGGCTATGTGATACTACAATCCAGTCATAACCACATAGCTCTTTCTGACTTATCAAACAAAGCCATACAGGAAATGGGAATTCTGATGGGATATATTGAAAAAGCCTTAAAAAAATTTATTTTTCCAAAGCACATCTATATATACACAATGGATTTCAAGATGCATCGCGGCGGCAAGAGAGTGAATCCCTGGGAGCATAGATAACTATGTGACCGGGGTAAGCGAGCGCAGCCAACAAAGAAGCAGCTTGAAAGACGAAGTGTATAGGAAGATACGGTCATACACCCAATACCACCATTTCACTTTCATTTCATTCCTGTATCACAATGGGTATTGAATTTATTCTGGCGTGAATTTTGTGAAAGAGAAATTTCACCACCAGTGCAAGGAATTTCTGTTGCTGAGATTATTTCAGCACTGAAAATAGAACTAAAAGATGCGATAACCATTTCTTGAGAGGGAAATCATTCAGTAAATTTAATTTAATAATCAACATGTTGACTATCTAATGTTTAACATTATCATTGCTGAACATTACACATATTGCATTCAAATTTATAAAAAAAGAGAGCTATTTATTATCTGTTTATTGTATGCAGGCTTTATGTAACATATATTATATCAAAGTATGTTTTCACACACCCTCATTTGCTTCTTATTATTCCTTCACCCTCCTTGCCTCCCGGGAGGGCTTTTTGTTATATATATCCTCCTTCCTTTGAATATTCTCGCTTTCTATTATACCTCTATTATAAATTAAGTATTTATAAATTAATGATTTTGTTATAAACACTCATATGTATTACTGAATAAAACACATTGATTTTATAATAGTGATTTAATATAACGCATTAATAAATTTACTATTTTTACAGTTAAGTACGGAAAATAGGAATTTTATCATGAATATTAAAAATCCATTATTGTTAGTGGGATTGACAGCTTTATTCTCTACTCCTCTATTCGCTAATACTGATTCTCAGAGTCGCCATGGCTATATAGAAAATCCTCCAAGCAGAGCACTTCTGTGTAAAAAAGGTATCAATAAAAATTGTGGGCCTGTCATGTATGAACCCCAATCTGTTGAAGGCCCAAAGGGATTTCCTCAAGCAGGGCCACCTGATGGTCAAATAGCCAGTGCGGGTGTCGGGCAGTTCAAACAACTCAATGAACAAAGTGAAAATCGTTGGCATCACGTCCCGATCAATAAAGGACAAAATACATTTAAATGGCATTTAACTGCCCGACACAGTACGACATCATGGCAGTTTTTTATAACTAAACCTGACTGGGATCCGAATAAACCTCTTGCTCGCGCGCAATTCGACCTAACCCCTTTCTGCACACAAGAAGATCATGGAAAACGGCCACCACAGGAAGTGAATATTAACTGTGAGGTTCCTGAACGCTCAGGCTATCACGTTATCCTTGGCGTCTGGACAATCGCTGATACGCCCAATGCTTTCTATCAGGTCATTGATGCTGATATAAAATAGTTATCTGGGATATTAATTATGTGCTGGTGAAAGAGCCAGCACATGATAAAAACATTTTTTGTTCAGCTTTTCGACGGGCCAGTAACGCGGCTAATTCGTGCCCGTTGGCCTGATCCCATTTCAGAAATTCCTGAGCAGCCCCTTGATAATTACCCTCATTCAATTTCTTCAGTAACGTTGAACGAAGAAAATTACCAATGCCTACGTTAAAAATGAACGAGCATAACGCATCGAATTGCCCCTGTGTTAAAGCTACCTTAACGAATCGTTGCAAGACTGCATAAATAGGGGTTAAATCTTCTAGTAAAAATGCTTCCGCTTGTTGGCTAGTAATCACCTGACCGGGAACAACTCCTTTTGTATGTCCATAACCTATAGTCCAAGGCTCTGCACCTGTCGCAGGATCTGGATAGGCTTTTAGCCTCAGGCCCTCATAACTTTTTATTGCATTGATACCATTTTCACTGATTTCCATAAGCTCCCTCCAATAGTTTAACTCACTATCAGGTTAAAACTTATTCTGTTGGATAAAGTATAGACAGATTAAAAAATTATACGCTTATGCCACAGTGCAAATAGCGAGAAATCAATGGGTTATGGTTACAGAACCAATCAATTAAAACTTTAATTTCAATTGGTTATATGAAATTACAAAAATATTTTAAATTTTAAAAAAATAATTTAATAAATACCTTGACTCTTTTCTGTTTGTGCATAAAATGCCACTCAGAATTTAGATTTTCGTGAAGTAAATCACAATTTATAAACTCTGAAAGGAACCCATCATGAAATCTGTAAAATCTTTCTTCTCCAATGTACATTGTGTTGTTATTCGTCTGTCAACAAAACGTTTCATGTAAAAAACTATGCTAATGATGAGAAAATAAGCCAGTTAAAATAAAAAACTGGCTTTTTATCGTTCAATTCTCAAAATAGTCTGACTGACTCTTTAAATTTTACTAATCACAATGTGAACTATCACATTAGATTGAAAGGCAGGATTCAGATGAATGGCTATGAGGACAGTAGCAATAACCAGAAGAATGACTCAGTGATTCATAACATCTTATGATAGGAGTCCATTAACCACATAGGCTAATTCAGCCCAATAATTTGATTTTTTTAGGTAAGTTTTATTCAATATTACTCATTGTTTTTTAACGCAGTACTCTAAAGAAAGAATATAAGCCCCTTTTAGGCTAGGAATATTTATTTTAGAAATAAAAAACTCATTTTTACCCGGTCTAAAATACCCCAATCCATAACTTTTCCCGCCATATATTAAAGTATTTTCACCCATCTCTAAGAGCTCTTTTTTATTTAAGATGCCAAATTTAGTGATAAGGGTTAATCTAGGACTGACAAATTCTTCAGGTTTTATTTCATGAATAACAAAACTCGCATTTTTATAGGAAACTGTAGCTGTATCCTGATTTTCAGGAAAAAAATACATCCCGCCACTTCTGAGCGTAGCATTATTCAATTCCTTATTTATTTTACATAAATATTCACCATCATAAGGTGATTTTGCTTCAGCGGTATTATATATAGCGGTAACTACACCGACCATCATGACAATCACAACCAACCGTACTCCCATCATAGGCTCCTGACAATCTTCGTAATGGTATATACTCGTCGTCTTTTAAGTTGCCTCATTTTCTGGCTGCACTCTGCCTATGGTGATCATGGTTATAAACATGCAGCCATAAACACATAGTTATTTATCGATGCTTCAGAAAATTTATTCTTTTGCTACTGCAATACAGTTTAAGGTATCTCAGCATAAAACACTTTTATATAATCAATAGATTAAAAAAATCCATAACGAAAACATTAAGATTAGATTAGCATTTACCAAAGAGCAAGGATGAAACAAAAAAGCATAACAATATATGCGATTAAAATACTAAACTTCATCCAAAATAGATATTACCTCTAATTTATATTAATCATGGCATATACTCGATAAACTTCAAGTTACAACGGATAATATGAGGCGATTTATTATATCTTCCCGCATCGCGGGGAGATATAACACACATCTTGAAGTTGAATTAGTATAGAATTCCCAAAGAGCATCATTGATAATAATTTTCCATTATTATCAATGGGTTAATTTATTTAATAAAGATATGAAATGGAATTATATTCAATAAAAACTGAGAGTTATATCTTGGGATAAAAGGAGAAAAGGTGAAAACAAGCTCAATCGATGGCTAATTTTCGATGATATTTTAATACATCTCTGGTCACCATATTTTACAAATAAGATGACCGGGTGAATGTAGCCAAAAAAGAGAGAAATTAAAGAGTGTAATTCGTTCTTATTGTTTTACGAGTCTGTATTTAATATAAAAAAACAATAATATTAGATATTAATGAAAATTTCACAAAATCATATCACGAATAATTACACTATTAGTTTTTAGGATTTGTGAAAATACTTTTCAACTAACGCATAAATAATTGCGATAGTTTCTATATCAGAGATCCCATCATAATTTGATTGGCGAAAATGCATTTGAAATGCTTTAATTAAATTTTTAAAGCCGTCATTATCATTCAAATCAGGAGTATCATAGCCATATTGGCTGAATTTTTCCAAAATGTCTGCTCTTTCAGGGAAACATTGGTTAAACTCTTTAATATATTTTTGTTTTACCTCTTCGTCATACCATGCTCCTACTCCTGCTTCATATAACTCTTTCCACGGAAATGCCGGACCCGGATCACTTTTTCTGCCCACCGCAATATCAGAATGCCCGATCACATGGGTCGGGGTAATATCCGGATATCGCTGTAGTATATTAACGGCTAACTCCTTGATCGCATTAACCTGATCCGAATGATACGGTGGAAAAGTTATAACACCACAATTATCACTGGCTTCATTAACAATTTCTATACCGATAGATGTATCATTCAGGTTATTTCGCCCTGACCAACTACTCATTCCCGCATGCCAGGCTCTTTCATACTCATCAACCAGATTAAATATACGAACGCAGTCAAATCCTGCTGCTTTATAGGTTTGATCATCCGGGTTAGGCACTAAATAATGCACACTGACTCCTTCCCCCGTCAATGCCTCAATAGATTTTTCGAAATTTAATGCAGTGTAATGCATCACTAAAAAACGGGGACGTCGATTAAAACTTTTGAGTGAGCGGTATGAATTATAATCAATTTTATACATAGATATACGCCTTACCTTTTACTTATCTTATCGGTTAAATTGTTTTTAAATGAAGTACTCCACCAAAAATAGCAGAGAATTAAATCCTGATAGATTAAAATTACATAAAATATCGATAATCACTGAAATAACTAAAATTACTTTTCTGACACAGTCGATATTCAGTAATAATTGAATAGTATTTATAAAGATAAGTGAATTAATAACAAGAAGCAATGTAGAAGAAAGGTAAACTATGAGAAAAAAATAAGCATATCAATTCATACCTCTAATATACTTACTATTAATAATGGCATTAATATTGAACGGCAGTAAAAATTTACAATTTTTCTGCCTTATCTACCGGATAAAAATTACCATCAATATCCAATCAAGGCTCAATTTCAATATCAGAAAGGGGATAACAACTGCAAGGTAAAATCTCACCCTCATTTACAAATGCCAATGGCTTACAAGGATACCCTACCTTCCCTTTTAACAATCGAACACGACAAGAACCGCAATATCCCTCGCGACATTGATATTCAATCTGTACTTTGCCTTGTTCTAACGCTTCCAACAGATTACTGTGAAGACTGGAAGAGTAATAGACAGATAATCCCTGCCTCAAAGGCAGGGTAACTTTGTAATCAGCCATATCAGAGTTCGAAACCGCTGAGATCCTCAGTATTGACTTCCGAATCAATCTGACCAACCAAATAAGAGCTGACTTCGACTTCCTGCGGAGCCACCTGAACATTGTCAGAAACCAACCATGAATTGATCCAAGGAATTGGGTTTGAGCGGATTTCAAATGGTAACTTCAAGCCTACAGCCTGCATGCGAATATTCGTAATATATTCAACATACTGACTCAGAATATCTTTATTCAGGCCAATCATCGAGCCATCTTTAAACAGATACTCGGCCCATTCTTTTTCCTGTTCAGCCGCCTGTACAAACAGGTCATAACACTGCTGTTCACACTCCTGTGCAATTTCTGCCATTTCAGGATCATCCTGACCAGAGCGCAGCAGGTTCAGCATGTGCTGAGTTCCTGTTAAATGCAGAGCCTCATCACGAGCGATCAATTTGATGATTTTTGCATTGCCTTCCATCAATTCACGTTCAGCAAACGCAAATGAACAAGCAAAGCTGACATAGAAGCGAATCGCTTCCAGCGCATTGACACTCATCAAACATAAATAAAGCTGTTTTTTCAGTGCGCGCAAACTCACTGTGATTTCCTGACCCGCAACATTATATGTACCCTCACCCAGCTGGTGATAGTAATTGGTCATTTCAATCAGATCATCGTAATACTTCGAAATATCTTGCGCTCGTTTCAGGATCTGCTCATTTGTCACAATATCGTCAAATATCATAGCAGGATCATTCACAATATTACGGATAATATGAGTGTAAGAACGCGAATGAATTGTTTCTGAAAACGACCATGTTTCAACCCATGTTTCTAATTCTGGGATTGAAATCAGTGGCAGGAATGCTACATTCGGGCTACGGCCCTGAATAGAATCCAGTAACGTCTGATATTTCAGATTACTGATAAAAATATGTTTTTCATGATCCGGCAACGCATTGTAATCGATGCGATCACGGGAAACATCAACTTCCTCCGGACGCCAGAAAAACGAGAGCTGTTTTTCAATCAGCTTTTCAAAAATAGGGTACTTCTGTTGATCATAACGCGCTACATTCACAGGTTGGCCGAAAAACATCGGCTCCTGTAACTGATCATTTTTTACTTGCGAAAAAGTAGTATAGGACATAGTTTCCTCAGATTAAATCTTACACGCGCCGCCTTCACAATCGGAATCAGCAGATTCGACCACTTCTTCCAAATCATCCTGAGCATCTTCCGCACCATCTCTGGTGTTGTGGTAATACAGTGTCTTCACGCCATATTTGTAAGCGAGCAGTAAATCTTTCAGCAATTGGTTCATCGGAACTTTGCCGTTAGGGAAACGCGCTGGGTCATAGTTAGTGTTGGCAGAAATAGACTGATCGATAAATTTCTGCATGATCCCTACCAATTGCAGATAACCGTCAATACTTGGCATTTGCCACAGCAACTCATAAGATCTTTTCAGACGATCATACTCTGGTACAACCTGACGTAGAATGCCATCTTTTGATGCCTTAATACTGACGTAACCTCTTGGTGGTTCAATACCGTTCGTTGCATTGGAAATCTGTGAAGACGTTTCCGATGGCATCAACGCTGACAAGGTTGAGTTACGCAGGCCATATTGCAGGATATCGCTACGCAGAGCTTCCCAATCCATATGCAATGGTTCACTGGTTAATGTATCCAGCGATTTTTTATAGGTATCAATCGGTAGAATGCCCTGTGAATAAGTTGTTTCACCAAACCACGGGCATGCTCCCTGCTCTTTAGCCAGATTATTGGAGGCTTTCAGCAAATAGTACTGAATGGCTTCAAATGTTTTATGAGTCAAACCATTCGCACTACCATCAGAATAACGAACACCGTTTTTCGCCAGATAGTAAGCAAAGTTAATAACACCAATACCCAGTGTACGACGCCCCATTGAACCCTGTTTAGCCGCAATAATCGGATAATCCTGATAGTCCAGCAAAGAATCCAGTGCGCGAACAGCCAAATCTGCCAGCTCTTCCAGCTCGCTCAGATTCTCAATAGCTCCGAGGTTGAACGCAGACAGCGTACATAATGCGATCTCACCATTTTCATCGTTAATGTTATCCAATGGTTTAGTCGGCAGTGCAATTTCCAGACACAGATTAGACTGACGAACAGGCGCAATAGCCGGGTCAAACGGACTGTGTGTATTACAGTGGTCAACGTTCTGAATATAGATACGGCCGGTTGAAGCACGTTCCTGCATCATCAAAGAGAACAATTCTACTGCCTTGATACGCTCTTTACGGATATTGCTGTCATTTTCATATTGCGTATACAGGCGCTCAAATTCATCCTGATCAGCAAAGAAAGCATCATATAACCCCGGTACATCGGACGGGCTGAACAGCGTAATGTCTTGACCTTTGATCAAGCGCTCATACATAAGCTTGTTGATCTGTACACCATAGTCCATATGGCGAACACGGTTTCCTTCAACACCACGGTTGTTTTTCAGCACCAGCAGGCTTTCTACTTCCAGATGCCACATTGGGTAGAACAATGTCGCCGCACCACCGCGAACACCACCCTGAGAACAGGATTTCACTGCTGTCTGGAAGTGCTTATAAAATGGAATACAGCCAGTATGGAAAGCTTCACCACCTCGGATAGGGCTGCCCAATGCACGGATACGACCTGCATTCACCCCAATACCTGCACGCTGGGATACATATTTCACAATCGCACTGGATGTGGCATTGATAGAATCAAGGCTGTCACCACACTCAATCAGAACACAGGAGCTGAACTGACGGGTTGGAGTGCGGACTCCCGCCATAATCGGCGTTGGCAATGAAATTTTGAAGGTAGAAACCGCATCGTAAAAACGGCGGATATAATCCAGACGAGTTTCCTTCGGATAGGTAGAAAACAAGCATGCTGCGACCAGTACATACAAGAACTGGGCACTTTCATAAATTTCACCAGTAACACGGTTCTGTACCAGATATTTGCCTTCGAGCTGTTTAACAGCTGCGTAGGAAAAATCCATATCACGCAGATGGCTAATAAAACTGTCCATTTGCTCGAATTCTTCTTTGGAGTAGTCTTCCAGCAAATGTTTGTCATACTTACCTAAATCGACCATACGTGCAACGTGGTCATATAACGCTGGCGGCTCAAATTGACCATAGGCCTTTTTGCGCAGGTTAAAAATGGCTAAACGCGCTGCCAGATACTGGTAATCAGGTGCATCACCTGAAATCAGGTCAGCAGCAGCCTTAATCATGGTTTCATGGATATCGGATGTTTTAATACCGTCATAAAATTGAATCTGGGAACGCAACTCTACTTGTGATACTGAGACATTTTTCAGCCCTTCGGCAGCCCAGGTAACAACCCGGTGAATTTTATCAAGATCAATTTGTTCTTTATGCCCATCACGCTTGGTTACTAGCAGACTCTGGTTCATGAGGAAATACACCTTCTTTTTCGTATCTCGCCCTTAATTGTTTTTCCTGTCCGTTGACAGCACGATGCCCCCAAGAAGACTGAAAGCCAGTTGGGAACTAGTAGTAGTGAAACGTCCAGAAACACAATATATAGGGGGTGAATAAAACTGTAATAACAAGATAATGTTAATTTCGCGTTTTATCAAGTGTACAAGATCGGGAAGTTTTGTGGATAACTTGAGGATTAATTTTTCCAAAAAGCCGATAACCTGCGTAGTTACTTGGTGTTACTTTCGCAAACCTATCGGCAGAAACTCAAAAATAAAAACTTAAAAAAAGTATCTATTTGCTGTTTTATTAATCCTTTAATTGTTCTTGTTAAGCGGATTGGGTATGGAGCATATAATTCACATCCACATTGTGTCCAAGACGAAATTTATCTGTTAACGGATTGTAATGAATACCAATAATATGTTGATCTTTCAGGGAAGTTTCATCCAGCCAGCCAATCAGCTCTGAAGGGCGGATAAATTTTTTCGCATCATGTGTTCCTTTTGGCACCATGTTCAAAATATATTCAGCGCCGATAACAGCGATTAGCCACGCTTTCCGATTACGGTTGATGGTGGAAAAAAACACATGGCCACCGGGTTTAACCAATTTGGCACAAGCGCGAATCGCAGATCCCGGATCGGGGACGTGCTCCAACATTTCCATGCAAGTAACGACATCATAGGTGTGCGGGTGTTGTTCGGCATGGCTTTCCACGGTTTCCTGCACATAAGTCACCGGCATACCGGATTCCAATGCATGCAGCCGGGCAACCTGCAATGGCTCAAAACCCATGTCCAGACCAGTCACATCTGCCCCTTCACGAGCCATACTCTCTGACAGTATTCCGCCGCCACATCCGACATCCAGCACTTTTTTACCGAAAAGCCCTCCGGCTCGTTGCAGAATATAGTTCAGTCGTAATGGATTAATACGGTGTAATGGCTTAAATTCACCATCAAGGTCCCACCATCGGGAAGCAACTGCTTCAAATTTTTCGATTTCCTGTTGATCCACGTTGGCATGGGATTGAGTGTGTGAATCGGGGGTTTTAGCGTTCATCAGCAATATCGCTCCTAGGAACTGCTTCACAGAAAACTGGTTCACAGAAAACTGATTCACAGAAAATGTAACAGTATTATGGGGATGTGTGATAAGAAACTATTATACACACCTTAATCTTGAAATACCCGCATCTGATTTTTATAAAACTGTCAATTTGTGGTATAATTCTAAGCCTTTGAATTCGGAGTATGAGGGACAGTGGCTCCATGAGCGACATTGCCAGAGAAATCACCCCGGTCAATATCGAAGAAGAGCTGAAAAGCTCATATCTGGATTATGCGATGTCCGTTATTGTTGGACGCGCACTGCCAGATGTTCGAGACGGACTGAAGCCCGTACATCGCCGTGTACTTTTTGCGATGAATGTACTGGGAAATGATTGGAATAAACCCTATAAAAAATCTGCCCGCGTTGTTGGGGATGTGATCGGTAAATACCATCCACACGGCGACACCGCTGTTTACGACACGATTGTACGTCTGGCACAGCCATTCTCCATGCGTTATATGCTGGTTGACGGTCAGGGGAACTTTGGGTCAGTTGACGGCGACTCTGCGGCTGCGATGCGTTATACCGAAGTACGCATGTCAAAAATAGCCCATGAATTGCTGGCAGATCTGGAAAAAGAGACCGTCGATTTTGTGCCTAACTATGATGGCACGGAGCAGATTCCCGATGTCATGCCAACCCGTATTCCCAATTTGCTGGTGAATGGTTCATCAGGGATTGCGGTCGGCATGGCAACTAACATTCCGCCTCATAACCTGTCTGAGGTGATCGATGGCTGTCTGGCTTATATTGATGATGAAAATATCAGTATTGAAGGCCTGATGGAATATATCCCGGGGCCTGATTTCCCGACAGCAGCCATTATCAATGGTCGTCGTGGTATTCAGGAAGCCTACCGTACCGGTCGCGGTAAAGTTTATATCCGTGCCCGCGCAGAAGTTGAAACTGACGAAAAAAATGGCCGCGAAACCATTATCGTCAATGAAATCCCTTATCAGGTAAACAAAGCGCGCCTGATTGAGAAAATCGCTGAACTGGTGAAAGATAAGCGAATCGAAGGGATTAGTGCATTACGTGACGAATCCGATAAAGATGGCATGCGCATCGTTATCGAAGTAAAACGTGATGCGGTCGGTGAAGTTGTTCTGAATAACCTGTACTCTCTCACTCAATTGCAGGTTTCATTCGGTATCAACATGGTTGCTCTGCATCAGGGTCAACCTAAGCTGCTTAATCTGAAAGAAATTCTTTCTGCATTTGTCAGCCACCGCCGGGAAGTTGTCACCCGCAGAACAATTTTCGAACTACGCAAAGCCCGCGATCGTGCTCATATCCTTGAAGCACTGGCTATTGCACTGGCCAATATCGATCCGGTTATCGAATTGATCCGCCGTGCTCCTACACCTGCCGAAGCGAAAGCAAACCTCATTTCTCAGCCATGGGAATTGGGTAATGTTGCAGCAATGCTGGCTCAGGCCGGTGATGATGCCGCTCGCCCTGAATGGCTCGAGCCAGAATATGGTATCCGTGACGGCAAGTACTATCTGACCGAACAACAGGCTCAGGCTATTTTGGATCTGCGTTTGCAGAAACTGACCGGTCTGGAACACGAAAAGCTGCTTGATGAATACCGCGAGTTGCTGAAAGTTATCGCTGAACTGATGTTCATTCTGGAAAGCCCAGAGCGCCTGCTGGAAGTCATCCGGGAAGAGTTACTTGCCATCAAAGGGCAGTATAACGATAAACGTCGTACTGAACTGACCGAAAACTCAGCTGATATCAACATTGAAGACCTGATTAATCAGGAAGATGTTGTGGTAACACTGTCTCATCAGGGATATGTGAAATACCAGCCTCTGTCTGATTATGAAGCTCAGCGTCGTGGTGGCAAAGGTAAATCCGCAGCACGTATCAAAGAAGAAGATTTCATTGAGCGTCTGCTGGTAGCCAACACTCACGATACAATTCTTTGCTTCTCCAACAAAGGCAAAATGTACTGGCTGAAAGTCTATCAGCTACCCGAAGCAAGTCGCGGTGCCCGTGGCCGGCCGATTGTCAACTTGTTGCCATTAGGTCAGGACGAACGTATTACGGCTATTCTGCCGGTACGTGAGTATGAAGAAGGTCTGAATATCTTCATGGCAACGGCAAGCGGGGTTGTTAAGAAGACTAAACTCAGCGAATTCAGCCGTCCACGTAGCGCCGGTATCATCGCCGTTAATCTGAATGAAGGCGATGAACTGATCGGTGTTGACCTCACAGATGGCAGCAATGAAGTCATGCTGTTCTCTGCACAGGGTAAAGTTGTCCGCTTCCTTGAAGAAGAGGAAGAAACGCTGGAAGATGGTACCGTCCGCGTGAAAGGCGTCCGTGCAATGGGACGTACAGCAACCGGAGTCCGGGGTATTAAACTGGCTGAAGGAGATAAAGTCGTTTCTCTGATTATTCCTCGCGGAGAAGGACAGATCCTGACGGTGACAGAAAACGGTTATGGAAAACGAACCGCCGAGAAAGAATACCCGACCAAATCCCGTGCAACTCAGGGCGTTATCTCGATCAAAGTCAGTGAACGTAACGGTAATGTGATTGGGGCAATTCAGGTTGAACCAACCGATCAAATCATGATGATCACTGATGCGGGAACATTAGTACGCACCAGAGTGTCTGAAGTCAGCACTGTCGGCCGTAATACTCAAGGGGTCACCTTGATCCGCACGGCAGAAGATGAAAAAGTGGTTGGCTTGCAGCGTGTAGCTGAACCCGATGATGATGAAGACGAAGACGTTAATGAAGACGGTAATATAGTCACGCCTTCTGATGAAGAAAGTAATGGATCAGAAAATCAGGAATAACATTCTTTTTTTCTGAAACACTGATACATTAAAAAAAGCAGGTATAAAATGCCTGCTTTTTTATATGATTTTTTTTAGTATCAAATGCTACTTTGTATTCCCTGCTACACTAGTATATGCTGTTAACAGTTATTATTGACCACATTTTCATCAGGCGACCTCTTGAGATATCTATCTTCATTTCATACATCACTAAAGATATCCCGCTACCTTTTTCGGGTACTTGGTTTTATGTTATGGGCATTAGGCGCCTTATTAACCTCTTTCTATCTGACTAATATTTTTAATAAGGGTAAATCAGATATTCGTCAGGACTATAATACTGTCTACGATATAATGTTCTCCTATATTCGGAGTACGACTAGTACTTTGCATGATCTCCAATATATGACGGAAAAACATTTATCCCAGAAGAATGAAAAAAAACCAACTATTAACCTGCCACATAATAACTCCCATTTTTTGTACACACCGCTGAGTATACACTCTAATTGTGACGCTCTGAGTAATGAACCAGACCATTACTTAAAATCATTAAATGAGCTGCTCTTCTTCTGGAAAGATAATATTGTTATGCCACAAGGTATCAATCAGGTTTTTGTCGTCGATATTCCAAGTATGTGCATGATGAACTTTCCAATTCGCGGTACAATAACAGATCCTGACATACTAAAAAAAATGGTTTATGAGAATTACCGACGTCTGATATTTGACCAAGAGCAAGGGAAAAATCAAAATGTCTATTGGGCAGCGCCAAATACCAGCTCCGACAGTGGTAGTTTTTATATTCTTGCTCCTATTTATAGCAATGGGCACATGATTGCAATGATGGGCGTCGAACAATCTATCAGGCTGGATAGTTTTATCCCCGATCATGACAGGAATATTACTCTTACACTGCTAAATCATTATAATAAGCCTGAATTATATTATCCTGCAAAGAATGGTAATAAACCCAATACTATTGGCTATAATACGCAGGTACCTTATTTTGGCTACAGTGAAAACTTTTCTCATGTATTGTTAAAGCGGCGCCTAGCTCCTTCATCATTCAGTGTGGTATATTCAGAACCCTTAGTGAATATTTTTAATGCATTCAAACATAAAGTCATTAACAGTATTCTCCTGAATATCACCTCTGCTATTCTGATTATCTTTTTTGTTTGGTTATTTGAGAGAAAAATGTTCTCTCCTGCTGAAAATAATGCGCTTCGCCTTGAAGAAAATGAACAGTTTAATCATAAAATAGTCGCCTCAGCCCCTGTTGGGATCAGTATTTTACGGATTAGCGATGGCGCTAATATATTAAGTAATGAACTTGCGCATAACTATACTAGAATGCTGACGTTTGAAGATCAAAAACGTATTATCGATATCATTTGTGATAAAAGCAGCAGCTACATTGATGTTGTCACTAGTAATAATAATCATCTGCAAATTAGTTTTGTTCATTCACGCTATCGCAATGAAGAAGTTGCAATCTGTGTTCTGATTGATATCAGCACCCGGGCTAAAATGGAGAAATCATTACAAGAAATGGCCTCAGCCGCAGAGCAGGCTAATCAGGCAAAATCAATGTTTTTAGCAACAGTGAGCCATGAATTAAGGACGCCATTATATGGCATTATCGGAAACCTTGAATTACTACAATCCTATCCATTGTCACCGGAAGCTGCCCGGTTATTATCGACAATGAATAATTCATCATCACTGCTGTTAAAAATTATTAGTGATATTCTTGATTTCTCCAAAATAGAATCTAATCAATTAAAAATTGATCCGAAAGAATTCAGCTGTAAAGAAGTCATATCTCATGTGATTTCAAATTATCTTCCTCTTATTGCGAAAAAAAATCTGGGACTCTATTGTTATATTGAACCCGATGTACCTGACTACATTAATAACGACCCGGTGAGGCTTCAGCAAATTATTTCCAACCTGTTAAATAATGCAATTAAATTTACAGAAACTGGTTGCATTGTTATATCCATTGCGATAAGACACGGCTATATGTATATCAGTATCAAAGATACTGGGTTAGGCATAGAAAATAAATTACAGCCTCAGTTATTTGAACCGTTTTTTCAAACCAGTACTAATAAAGAGAATGCATCACAAGGTACCGGATTGGGTTTAGCTATTTGTGAAAAATTAATCAATCTGATGGATGGTGAGATTGAGTTTGTATCCCAACAATATGTTGGCAGTATTTTCTCTATCCGGCTTCCGTTATACGGTGCAAGATATGATAAGGAAAAATACCAAGCTAATATCTATTCACCAAAACATGCTCAACAAAAAATAGTCTTAGCTATTCACAATGACTATTTAGAAAAATATCTGTACAATTTGCTTACAAAGGCACATTTTAAAATTGCTTTATATGACGAAAATAAAATCACTGGCTCTGAATTTTTAGTCAGTGATTTACCTATTGAGACTAATAATTCTGTTCATTACCGTATTGAAATATCAGAACAGCATATCGGTGCCCCCAAAAATACCCACAATAATTATTGGTTGCATAACACTTACCAGATTAGCGATTTTGCTTCTTTCATTGATAATCTGCTATCGAACAATAATTATATGCCTCTTTCTTCTGCTTCAACAAAAATAATGCCGGTCAAAGTAGATGACAGATTAAATACGACTAAAATCTTAGTTGTTGATGATCATCCAATCAATAGGCATTTACTGGTTGAACAATTAAGCTCATTAGGCCTCAAAACAGCAATGGCTCATGATGGGCTTGATGCTATTGAACATCTGAAAAATAACGAGACTGATATTATTCTGACCGATGTTAACATGCCCAATATGGATGGTTATGAATTCACGAAATATTTAAGAAGTACAGGATATACTAAGCCCATTATTGGGATAACAGCGAATGCTATGGCAGAAGAAAGGCAACGTTGTGCTGATGTCGGTATGGATTATTGTTTACTAAAACCAGTATCACTGACAACACTGAAAGAAACATTAGTGTCCTATATAAGATCGGCAACATAAATCACCGATCTTATACTGAAAGAAAATAAATAATTGGTTATTTAACCATATCATTGTCAATAGTGACTGAAGATAAGTAATTAAGTAACGCAATATCGTTATCAACTCCCAGTTTTATCATCGCAGATTTTTTCTGACTACTAATGGTTTTTATACTACGATTGAGCTTCTTTGCAATATCTGTAACGAGTAGCCCCTCAGCAAATAAACGCAGCACTTCACTTTCTTTTGGCGATAAACGCTTATCTCCGTAACCATTAGCATTCACTCTTTCCAACAACTTAGAAACACTTTCAGGTGTAAATTGCTTACCTTTTTGTAACGCAGAAAGTGCTTTAGGCAAATCGGTTGGCGCTCCCTGCTTTAAAACAATCCCCTCAATATCAAGTTCAAGTACTGCACTTAAAATAGCCGGATTGTTGTTCATCGTCAGAACGATGATAGCCAGTGTCGGATAATGGCGTTTAATATATTTTATCAGGGTGATGCCATCGCCATATTTGTCACCGGGCATTGACAAATCCGTTATGAGAACATCTGCTTCTATATGTGGCAAACTATTAATCAGTGTAGTTGAATTTTCAAACTCACCGACAATATT
Organism: Xenorhabdus bharatensis; assembly: GCF_037996705.1. Lineage (NCBI taxonomy): Bacteria > Pseudomonadati > Pseudomonadota > Gammaproteobacteria > Enterobacterales > Morganellaceae > Xenorhabdus > Xenorhabdus bharatensis. Next base: position 126,271 of record NZ_JBBMXG010000001.1, read on the forward strand.
AATCCACTCAATTTGTTCAAGTGACTTGCGGATGCCAAATAAAACAATAGGATGGTCATCGGCAATAATGACATTAAGGTTATTCATATTATTGGTTACCTTGGCTGCAACAGCTTTGTGACAAAGGAATCAATACGGCTGATGCTACTTTTGATTTCTACTTCATTATTGGCTGCTATGTGTTGTTCCAACGCCTCACATGATGTTTTTAGCAATTTAAAGTCTAACATAGCAAACGCACCTTTAAGGCGGTGTACCGTTTGCGAAAGTGATATTAAGTCATAGCGTTCCATATCAGTATACAGCTTAGTAACATCCATCGGTACCGTCTCTATAAATAATTTCCTATAATTACTGTCTACCAACTGTATATGATAACTTTTAAGGGTATTACAAATATTACTATCTACATTTTGAACAAAATCTGATTCTGGTTTCAGATCAGAGGAGATCTCATCAGATTCGATTAAACTGAAATTCTCTTCAATCAGCAGCGATATCGCATTGATAACATCACCCACAAAATTGTAATTACACTGAACCAAACCAGCTTGCATTTGCTTAAACCCTACTAAATTACCTACTAATAATATAGTTGGCTTTTTTGTTTTGTTCTGTTTATCAGTAAGAATAATATCGTATTCTTCCGTAACACTTTCTGTGTTTTTTTCAAAATATGTTGCTCCATAATTATCAAGATGATTATGGATTATTTTTTTAATTTCAGGATTACTAATATCTATCAGGACGATAACTCCTTCTAACAGTTGCGGGATCTCAATATCTTCATCTTGTTGAGACAGAGGTAAGCTGACAACATAGTGCGTTCCCAGCCCCAGCTTACTGTTAATTTGAAGATTTCCTCCCATTTTTTTACATAACTGATTGCACAAATAAAAAGCTAACCCAGAATTTGTATAATATTTATCTTCTGCTAGCTTATGTAAGAAAGGATAGCTTAAACTGTTCAGATCCTTCTCACTAAGCCCTGAGCCACTATCAATTAATTCAATCTGTATGTGGCTGCTATATTTACCAGAACTCCTGACGTTAAGTGATATTTTCCCATAACTGGTTGTTGTAATAGCATAATTTAATAATAACGAAACTATTTTACTTATTGCTCGCCCATCACCATTGAATAAGGATTCATGGGGAATGTTAAAATGATAATAAGCCTTCAGGCTCTTAGCATTGAGTGTTGGAAAAAATATTTTTAATATACTTTCCAGTTGTGAGGATAAAGAAAATACCTCATTAACAGGCTTCCAATCACCTGACTCTAACTCATTGAGTAATGAAATATTTTCCATCCAATCTGTAATATATTCTGATTTTAACAGCAACCTATCCAGTGAATATTGGAGGTCTTCATCTTGTGACTTTTCTTTCAACTGGATAACAAGATCGTTCAACTCCTGAATAGGTTTTTTTATTTCATTGTTAATATTTAGCAGCATTGAACGTCTGGCGTACGCACTTTTCTCATATTCTCGTTGAGCAAGTTGTAATCGTTTATTGATCATTACCTCCTTATCCCGACCCTGCAATAAGAAAAGGTATGTTTCAGGCAATAAGTGGCTGCTATACATTTTCACTTCATAAACCGCATCTTCAATCGAAGTCTGAATGACACCATGATGCTGCTCTGCCATTATCTTAACCTTATTCAAATCAAGATAAGGCAACAGTTTTTCAGCAATTTTATTACTACTGATCAATTGATTTGATGAAAAATCATAAACCAGTAGCCCAATGGGTATATTGGAAACAATATCATTTTCCAGCGATTTTTTGATTTTCAGCTCCTCATCCATTGATGCATTTGGCGTGATATATCGCCGGCGGATATAAAATAACCCACTGAATGAAAGTAGTAAGAAAAGCAATATCGAAAGCAACAGCCAAATATTTCTGAGTAATAAATCTACAACAATGGCTTTCAGTGGAACCTGATATATTAATTTATACGGCACAATATTCAGTGGCTGAGAAAACTCCAGCCAAAAACCGTTTAAAGAAACATCAACTTTACTTGTTTTGTCGATATCGTATTCATTATTTGAGTTCAGCCGAAAATTTGCCGGTGACATATCAACCGGTAAGAGGTTATTAATTGGCAGATCAAAGGCGATAACGGTGGTTAATTGCCCGGGTGAGTTGAATGCTGCTTTATAAGTATAGAAATAAATATTCTCTCCGCGCAATGAATGAATAGATGAGATACTTTCCCTTTCATCCAGCGCTATTGACTGAGCCAGCATTTCAGAACGCTTAAAATCAGAACTCAGAGTCAGATAACTTTCTTTAAATCTGATTTCCGGTTTTAAAATAGGGTGCGTCGTTACCAATAGTAAATTGTTATCCTTACCATTGAGATAATACATAGACTCATATTCGTTGCGTGAGCCCCAGAGAATTTCAAGATAATGGGATAATTTCTGGGCCAGTTGCACACTTGAATCATTGTAACGACCAAAAATAATCGCATCGATATTTTTGCTATTGCTTTCCAGCCAATAAATACTCGAGCCTATTTCCAGTGTAGGCACAGTCCCCAGAGAAGATAGTGACTGAGAATTAGCCTGTTCGAAAATATGCCCTGCGTGATAACGATAATCTTTAATCTGCAATCTCATTTTAGCTGTCACACTACTGACAGCATATTTTTTCTCCATCAACCAACTATCAAAATAGTTATACCCAAATAAAAATAGAGACGTAAAAAGCAGAATAATAAACAGTGCATAAAAACGGGGGATAGCAGATTGCTTAATAGGTGCTTGTTTATACATTCTTTGAGTGGCTACCTTTCATGTGAAGATATCTATGGTTAAATTTAATTCAATTTGCAATAAAATAAGTCATTGAGTTGTGTTAATACTAGCAGGTTAGCGAATAAAAAGGCCATCGGCGTTCGAAGATTGAGCAAACAGTAAAAAAATAACAATTTTTTCCTTTCGGGGACTAGACACCTCCCAGAGATATAGGCATAATCTCGCGCCATGGAAGGATGGCCGAGCGGTCGAAGGCAGCGGTCTTGAAAACCGCCGATGGGAAACCATCCTAGAGTTCGAATCTCTATCCTTCCGCCAAATTTCGCCGGCTTAGCTCAGTTGGTAGAGCAACTGACTTGTAATCAGTAGGTCACCAGTTCGATTCCGGTAGCCGGCACCAAATAAGACCCGTTATCTTTCAACAAGATAGCGGGTTTTTATTTTGTCCCACTAATGACGCTGAACGCAGTATGGGACATATTTGGGACTTCATCGTGGAAAAGAGCATCAATTTGTTGTGCATGCTCTGTTAAGTGAGAAAGCGCAAGATGCGCATATCGTCGCACCATCTCAATTGATTCCCAGCCCCCATTTCCTGCAATGCACTCAAAAGTACTCCAGCTGAACAAGCCAGCTTGCCCATGTGTGACGCAGGTCGTGGAATCGGAAATTTTCAATACCCGCTCGATGCAACCCTGTTTTCCATGCTGTATTGTCATCAACCCAGAGCAAATAATTCTGGGGTTGCTGGAGTTCGTTAGGACGCAGTGTGGGTGAGAGGACAGTGGGAATAAATCGTCCTATTTGGTTCATAGCTAAAAGCAGATACTATTGGTGTATTATCCGATGCTTCACATACTTTAATGCATGTTTGCCATTTGGAGCTGCCCGTCGGATATAGAATCGAGCAGACAAAAGAGCAGGTACTAGCATAAATTTGTGTTGAAGCTAAAAGAGTTGCGCCAGCCATCAGACAAAGGAGAAGATACTTTTTCATCATTATTTCCTACACCTTTTACAGCAACTATTACAAAACTGATAACTCCATTTCAGTGTAATTAAAAGCGAATAATGCTTAACAATTAGCTACTGCTTGAAACTAAACCCAATATTTCTTTACCCATTCCCTGAGTGATTAAAGAAATACAGATAACGCATGCTGCCACTTCGTTCTCACCGCGTACCCTACGCATACGAACAGGTGGCATTTTTATTTTCGACTGTAGAGATATCATCATGGTTAATTTATGTGCTGGATGAAAATCATAAACTCATTTTTTCAATATCTTGCTTGAGCGTAAAGGACTGCAAAAAACGACTTAATACATTGTTTTGAATATTCTATTTTGCTCTGAGTCCACTGAGCACTTCTGATTGGTAATTACAAATATTTTCAAGCTTTGTCTGTGTGATTCCCGTATAACGATCAAATTACTTGACCAAATGAAAAACTCAATTTTAGGAGTAAATATTAAAAACTGAATTTTCTCACGTAGAGAATATGTGATCATTCATGCTGTTGACCTAATCATCTTTTTGTTGATGTTTTATTCATTTAAATATTATTGCCATGGGGATTACAATAATGGTTCTTATTTATCCGGCAATAAATTTATCTAAAATAGATTTTTAAAATACCCATAAAAATAGCTTTATCACACAAAAACCTTGTCATTCATTAATCTAATTAAGAAAACATTAAAAAAACAACGAGATACAAAATTACAGGTTAACAAAATCACTAAAAACCACGTCACCAAGTATATTTTTATAATAAGACTAAATAAAACAATTTGACTAATAAACTACCAATTATTAGTTTCTCTTTTCCCTTCCGGAAATGACGGTTATTGAAACGAAATTAAAATCATAAAAATTAACGCCACATATTATTAACGAACAACCTTGGTTACTAATTAACTTATGGTGAAATCGAAAAATAATGGCCGATATATACACAATGGATTTCAAGAGCGATTTCAAGAGCAATAGATTTCAAAATGCGTCGCGGCGGCAATGAAGCTCCTCTCTGGCAGCATTTACTGGGGGTTTCTTTTCTCCGATAAATCTCAATTTGATTGAAAAACAAATGGCAACTGAACCCTTCAGTCCATCTGTATTGAATAAGTAAATTTGAGGAGTCCGAAAATGCAAGAAAAACCGGGTCTTATTTGGTATCTGGTGTTGGTTGCACTACTTGATTTTATCGGCTTGGGAATGGTGGTAGCGATATTCCCGCACATGATGATTTCTGATGCAGCTTCACTATTCCCGGAAGGTTGGGATCATCAAAAAAAGGTCGTTATGTTGGGGATTTTCCTTGCAATCTATCCTTTGGGCCAGTTTTTTGGTGCTTCCATACTGGGCAAAATGTCAGATATTTATGGTCGCAGGAAAATGATGCTAATTACTGTAGCGGGCACTGCTATAGCCTTTGCCGCCAGTGGCTATGCAGTGGTTGAAGCATCAGCAGGGTTACTACTGCTTAGTCGTTTGCTCGCCGGGATGATGGCGGGTAATGTGGCAATTGCACAGGCAAGCATGGCGGATATCAGCGAACCGGGAAATAAAGCTAAAAATCTCTCTATGATTCAGACTGCTCTGGGTCTGGCCTGGGTGATAGGGCCGCCAATCGGAGGCTGGCTAACTAACGTATCTCTGGGGCAGTTCAACGGGTATATGACACCCTTTGTGATTATGGCTGTTATCTTTGCTCTGCTATTTATCTACACTTTGGTTACATATCCCGATACTCTGGAAAAACATACACAAGAAAAAATAAATGCCTTTTCTGGTCTGGTTCAAATTGCAAAAGCCTACAGCCACACTGAGCTGAGAATGGCATTTACTATCTGGACAGTTTTTGTTGCTGGGTGGTGGCTGTTTGAATCTTTCCTGCCCGCTTATCTGCTGGATATTTACAGTTTCAGTTCATTCCAGATTGGTTCTTTTCTCGCCATAATGGGAGCGACCTATGCATTATTCCAGTATCTGGTGGTAAGACACGTTGCCAAAGTCGCTAAACCTGAAAATATGGTGCGATATTCACTTGTGGTGTCATCACTTGCCGTCATAGCCATTTCACTGGTCAGTCAGGTTATTTACCTGCATATATTCATTACTCTTTTCGTCACCTCAATGGGTTTTGCGTTGACTGGTTTGATAAGTAGTATCTCAAATCTTGCACCGGAGAATGAGCAGGGCGAAATCATGGGTTCTATCAGTTCCATTCAGGCGCTGGCCACACTGATAGTTATGTTGGCAGGCGGTTTCCTCGATACCTCTAATATCAGGGTAACGGTAGTAGGTGGTGGATTATTACTGTTAATTAGCTGGCTACTTTTTGTGTTACGTCTGCGTGTCATTAACCGCAAAGTGATTCGCTAGGTACGAATAGTCATCAGTAAGTCATCCGTTCAATTCACATAGCTGGCATTGTATAAGAAAAAACCCGTTATCTCAGGATCGCGGGTTTTTTCTTTTCTACTTTCAGGCATACTACAACACGTTATTCTCAGTTCAGGTGTGATAATCAAAGCGCCAACCTGCCAAGCGAATAACAGCCGTGATCTGTAATATAAGGCTATGGCTGGAATGTATTTTCTTTCCGCCGAGTTTCCACAGGTGCAACAATTCAAAATCAGATGAATTCATTCAATCTCATTTTTTAACCTACTTCTCAGTTTTAGCACACTGTGTAATTATTTCTTTACAATGCATGTATCGTGAATTTGACAGCTATACATCAATCCTTTACTCTGCCAGTCTTATCACTATTTTATCAATATATTCAGAGACGAGGATCGCGTGAAGAATCGCACTACTGGCAGTATTTTTATCGTCGCCGGAACGACGATTGGGGCAGGAATGCTGGCCATGCCTCTGGCTGCGGCAGGTGTGGGTTTTAGTACAACACTGGCCATGTTAGTTGGCCTATGGGCTTTGATGAGTTATACCGCACTCCTGCTAGTGGAAGTTTATCAATATAATCAAGCCAATACCGGTCTGGGAACTATCGCAAAACGCTACTTGGGCGTCAGTGGGCAGGTGTTAACAGGGTTCAGCATGCTATTTCTGATGTACGCTCTGACAACAGCCTATATCAGTGGTGCCGGTGAGTTGCTGGCTGCCAGTTTATCTGCCTGGTTAGAGAAAGATATTTCTGTGTCTATCGGGATCATTATATTTACGCTGGTCGCCGGGAGTGTCGTCTGCATTAGTACCCGATCTGTTGATTTAATTAATCGCCTGCTATTTACGGCTAAAGTCATTTTTCTGGTGCTCGTTCTTGGTGTGATGATGCCTCATGTTGACAAGATCAACCTGATATCCATGCCAATAGAAAAAGGGCTTGTTCTGTCAGCCATTCCGGTAATTTTTACTTCGTTCGGGTTTCATGGCAGTGTGCCGAGTATCGTTGCCTATATGGGAGGGGATACAAATAAGCTCAGGAAGATATTCCTTATCGGTAGTGCTATTCCGCTGAGTGCTTATATCCTGTGGCAATTAGTCACTCTTGGTGCTATTTCTTCTAATACCTTTGTCGGGATTCTGGCACAACAGTCAGGGCTGAATGGACTATTGCAGGCTGTCAGAGAAGTTGTTGCTTCACCAAAAGTCGAACTTGCTGTTCATCTGTTTGCTGATCTCGCACTGGCGACATCGTTTCTGGGGGTTTCTCTGGGCCTGTTTGATTATCTTGCTGATCTGCTAAAACGCCGCAATCGTGCCAAAGAGCGTTTGCAAACCGGCCTGATAACTTTTGTGCCTCCTATGCTTTGCGCCCTGTTCTACCCTAACTTTGTGATGGCTCTGACCTTCGCTGCCGTTGCGCTGTCAATTCTGGCCCTGTTACTCCCCAGCCTGCTGGTTTGGCGCTGCCGTAAAGAAAATCAGGGGGGATATCGTGTAAAAGGTGGTAAACCGGCACTCGTCCTCGTTTTCCTTTGCGGTATTGCTGTCATTGCGATTCAGATTGGCATTGTTACAGGCATACTACCCGAGGTTGGCTAACACATTACGCCACTGAGAAAGGGATATCCGCATCTTTATAGATGCGGATAATTTCAGTTGAGATATCAGAAATTCACGCCCGCGCCGATGTAAAAACCATCTGACACTTTGTTACTGCGATCCCCACCTTTTCCTTTTAAATCAATCACGCGATAACCCGCTTCAATACTCAGTGGTCTGAAGAGGAGATAACGGACACCACCGGTAGCTTCGGTATAAGAGTCAATACCTGAGGTAAAACCTGATGGAGCACCATAAGCTTCACCATATAATGACAGTGATGGCGTTACCGCTGCACTGAGGCCAACACCAGCAGCCAATGCAGCACCATCTTTTCCGACTTTTGGCGACAGATAGAGCGCCTTACCGCCGACACTGGCTGTCAACGGGCCAACAGGCAGCGCAAAGGCCAGCCCCAGACTCCCCAACTGACCATTATGATCACTCCGGGCCCAGTTTCCGTTCAGGGAGAACCCCGCATTTTTATCACCAATTCCCGCAGATGTGCTGGTATAGTGCTTCCCTGCCTCAACATTTACAGAAATTGCATTTGCCGTACCAGCCATAAAGAGCAGACTAGCAGCACTGACAGCAATAAAACCTTTCATATCGTTTCCTTCTTCTCTAATTGGTAATTGCCACTACTTGTTGCAAGCCATTTTACTGGAATTCAGTAAACGCTATAAACTATAAATTTAATAAACTACCTAAATTAATCAAGACATGTAAGCCATGTATTTTTGTATTACCCACTGTTTAACCTGCTGTCGTGGAATTTTTATACCATCACTCTTTAGCTGTTCAGGCAGTAAGTAACAGGCTACAGGCTGCTGAAATGAGGCAAGTTTATCCGAAAGCCAACTAGCAAGTGTCGTTGTAAGTTTAGGTGAGTTTGTTTCGATTACCATGACAGGCCGATGCCCGAATTCAGGATCAGGGACAGGAACAACAAAACTTTGCTGAATTTCGGGATGCAGGTTAATAACTCGCTCAATATCTTCCGGCTGAATACCTTCTCCACCGCTGAAAAACTGATTATCGAGACGCCCGAGAATACACAGTTCATCCCGCTTAAAAACACCCCGATCACGGGTTGAAAACCAGCCATTTTCGGTAAGCAGGGGCTGTAATTTCCCATCAGCCCAATACCCCATCGCAATGCTATCCGCCCTGATCTGTATCTCTTCATCCTGCAAACGGATCGCTTTTCCCGGCAATGGCATCCCTACCCCCGGTAAACCATCTGCACGCTTTGCGCAGACTGTTGAGGCCATTTCAGTCAGACCATAGCCACACCAACAGCGAATGCCCAGTTTTCCGGCCTGCTGAACAAGCTCCTGCGGAATCATCGCCCCACCCAGTAACACATCTTTTAAAGTCTGTTTATATTCACGTGGCTGAGACAGCCAACGCCACAACTGCGTTGGTACTAAGGAGGCATGAGTGGCACCGGATAACGCCTTATCCAGAGAGCGCATATCTTCTAATACCAATTCTGCACCTTTCAGTAGCCAGCGCCAGAGTATTCCCTGACCTGAAACATGGTATAAGGGCAGTGACAATAACCAACGATCATGTGAACCGAAATCAATACAGGAAAGAACGCCCTTTGCACTGGCAAAGTGGGCCTCTATAGAATGCACAACGGCTTTAGGTAGCCCGGAAGATCCTGAAGTCAGGATCATACTGGCCGGACGATGCTTACTCCATGAAATTAAGTCCCATGAAACTAAGTCCCGTGTAACACTTTTTCCTGACGTGACTGTAAACTTAGTTTGCCAGTTGAGTACCGTTGCCTGAATAACCGATGAAGGGGCATCGGTAAAATCAGCCACAAATGCCATATTCAGCCGGGGAAGTAATTCCACCAGCAAGGATTCGGGAAGTTGAGGATTCAGTGGCAATACTCTTGCTCCGCATTGTAGAGCCGCAAGGTAGCAGAGTAACAAATCGGTACTATTTTTCCCTCTCAGGATCACTCCACTCCCTTCTGATACCCCCTGTTGCCGGAAGCAATCTGCAAGAGTATTAATTTTTATCGCTAGCTGCTGCCATGTCAGGGTTTTTCCATACAACAAGGCAGCCTGTTTTTCCGGAGCACAAGCGGCCCAGTGATGCCACGGCCATTGGTTAAACGACACTAACGACATTCATGGCTCCATGCGATTTCCAGTTTGTCTGATTCAAGGCAAGGTATGTCACTGTCTGGCCAGCAACGAATAAGTTGTGACTGGATCAGATTCAGGGTATCTAACCCCGGAAGCGTATCCGGCGTTAACCAGTGTGCTAAACGGGCCAGTTGCGTCAGACCAAAACTGGTTTCAATACTTGAGCTTATAACAGCTTCCAATCCTGCCTGATGAGCTTCGGTAATGAATTGACGGCAACGGGCAATGCTGCCAACCAAAGTGGGTTTAATGATAATTGCAGCAACACCGGCTTCTGCTTTGACCGTGAAACCGTCTTCCCGGACACTTTCATCCCATGCGATAGCAATGCCTGTTTCGCGAGCAAAATCCAGTGACTCCTCACGGGTTTTGCAGGGTTCTTCAATGAAAGCGATACGCTGGCGATAATCCGGGTTGACATACTTGGCAAATCCATCGGCTTTAGTGCGTGTCCAACTCCGGTTAGCATCCAGTCTTAGTCGAAGCTCAGGCACAGCTTCCAATAAAACATTAGCGACCATGCCATCCCGTACAGCCTCGTATAGCCCTACTTTCACTTTCGCAATTTTCTGTCCGGTCATTTTTCCCAGATGCAGGATCACATCATCAGGATCGCCGGTACATAATGGTGCTTTGCGATAGTCAGCTTCTTCCGGTAATTCGCCCCGCAATTCAGCAAGCGCACAACTGATACCAAATGCAACAGAAGGTAATTCACTCTGTTCTGGTTCTTTATCTGCACCTTTTTCTGCCTGACACCAGTGTGTTAACCACGCTACTGCGGCTTGTTCTGCCTGCTCAAGTGTTTCACGACTGAATTCCGGCAACGGGGCAATTTCTCCCCAGCCGTGTTTCTCATTTTCCTGTATATGAACCAGAAAACCATCGCGGGTCTTCAGACGCTGATAGCGCAGGATAACACCTGCCTCCATCGGCAGGCTGTAGTGATAAAGAGTGGCTTTACGCATCATGGGTTACGTTTGAATTTACTGAAATCAGGGTGACGTTTTTCATTGAATGCGTTACGCCCTTCCTGCCCTTCTTCAGTCATATAAAACAGCATGGTGGCATTCCCGGCCAACTCCTGCAAACCCGCCTGTCCATCGCAATCGGCATTCAGTGCCGCTTTCAGGCAACGCAGCGCCATCGGGCTGTTTTCCAGCATTTCACGGCACCAGCGCACAGTTTCTTTCTCCAGATCAGCATAAGGAACGACTGTATTAACCAGCCCCATATCAAGTGCTTCCTGAGCATTATATTGTCGACACAGGAACCAGATTTCACGGGCTTTTTTCTGCCCGACAATCCGGGCCATATAAGACGCCCCCCAACCACCATCAAAAGAGCCGACTTTAGGGCCGGTTTGTCCGAAAACCGCGTTATCTGCGGCAATGGTCAGGTCACACATCAGATGCAGAACATGCCCGCCCCCAATGGAGTAGCCAGCAACCATAGCAACAACAGGTTTTGGGCAAGTACGGATCTGGCGCTGGAAATCCAGTACATTCAGATGATGTGTTCCCACATCATCCTGATAACCGCCGTAATCACCACGGATCTTCTGATCGCCTCCGGCACAGAAGGCTTTTTCTCCCATTCCTGTCAGAATAATTGTGCCGATGCTATCGTCATAGCGAGCATCTGCCAGCGCCTGAATCATCTCTTTAACCGTCAGAGGACGAAAGGCATTACGCACTTGTGGGCGATTGATCGTGATTTTGGCAATACCATCGGTAGATTTATGATAAAGAATATCTTCAAATCCATTGGAACAATCTTGCCAGTCAATCGGCGCATATAGTTTTTCTTCGCATGGGTAGAGCATGATTAAACGTCCTTAGCCAAAAAGTGATAAAAAGTGGTTCACTGCGGCGGAAAAACCCGCAGGATTACTACTGTGAACATTATGTCCAGACTGGGAAATTATTTTTACTGGCAATGCAAACTGCTGCGCTATTCCCTTAAATTTCTGATCATGTTCACCGCATAAATAAATAAAAGGCACTGCCATTTTTTGTAATTCCGGGATCAGATACGGCTGATGCCCAAGTGAGGTATTTTCCAGCATATCTGCAATACTGCTGCCCCTGTTCTGGCTACGAAGATGAATGAGCCTAAGACGCTGTGCCGGAGGTAAATCCGCAAAGACAGGCTGTTGATACCAATCCGCTAAAACTGTCGCTATCGGTTCTGAACGGAAGCGCTGTGCCCAGTTTTTGTCATGTAATAATCTGGCTTCACGTTCCTCTTGGGATAACAGCCCCGGGTTTCCACCTTCCACCAGAATTCCCTTTAACCCCTGCGCTGCCTGAGCTTGCGTCGCGTGATACATAGCAATCCGACCACCCAGTGAGTAACCAATTAACCAATAATCATGGATCTGATGCGCCAGTAAGGTTTTACTCAATAGCTCATTCATCTCTGCAAGGCCATCTTTATCAAAAACATCCGCAAGCGGCATATCGGCTGAACGACCATGACCGGGCAAATCAATGACCAAAGAAGGATACCGGTTGCAGGCACTGATAATAGGCTGCCATTCGTGGCCACATCCCAGCAGGCCATGCAGCCAAACTAACCATGGGCCTTGTTTATTCGTATTGAATGTCTGACAGGCCAGCTTCACAGTTCTGCCACTTGTTTCAATAACGTTTGCAGGCACATCGCACCTTCATTATCTGTCACATTTAATTCCACAACCGTTGCAGCATTTTGCAGCCATGACTGTTCAACAGCCTGTTTTAACTCAGGCCAACTTTGTGGAGCGCTATAATTCAGGCCAAACATAGCCGCAGCAGGGTTAAAACTGATATTTTGCGGCATACAATAAAACTGTTGGCGAGCTTCCTGTGGTGTAGGCAGTGATGAAAAAATCTGACCTCCATTATTATTGACGATAATCAGTACCATCGGTGATGAGACGTCACGTAATAAAGCCAGACTGTTCAGATCATACAGTGCCGAAATATCGCCGATAATCGCCAGAGTAGGTTGACCAGTTGCCCGTTGTACTCCGGCTGACGTTGCAATCAGCCCGTCAATACCACTGGCTCCGCGATTACTGTAAACCGGATAACCGACAGGAAGTTGCCCTAGCGCATCAATCAGGCGCACAACCAGACTATTGCCGACAAAGAGTTGCCCCTCTTCCGGTAATAACTGGTGCAACTGATGTGCAACCGCAGCCTCACTGAATTTACCCGACAGTTTTTCTGCCACGCATTCCGATGCCTTTTCTGACCATATTTTCAGTTCATTCGCCCAAAAAGCATTAGGGTGATCCGTTTGTGCAGGGTGCTCCTGTAACCACGCCGTGATATCACAGGTAAATTTGCGCCCCTGATGATTGGCAGGATCAAGCCTTCCCGCAATAGAATCGATAACCCAGTATTCCTCTGGCTGACATGCCGCCTGCCACTGTAATACTCGCTTTCCGGTCAGGCTGGAGCCAAACTGGATAACCAGTTCTCCTTTTGCCAGAATTTCTTGTGTACTAGGATGATTCAACCATAAATCAGCGCAGGGTAAAGGCTGGCCTGTCTGAGACAACACATCACCAATTAATGGCCATCCCATGTTTTTTGCCCACTGTGCAACAAGTTGCCCCTCTTCCGCTCGCATTCTCCCTGCCAGAACAACACCCCGTTTTTGTCGCCAGTCATTCCAGTCAGTAACGCTGGTTATCACGGTCATCATCGATTGCCGAAGCCACGGCTGATCGCCCTGCCACCAGTCTCCCAGAGTCTGTAACCATGACTGGTATTTATCATCATCACCATACAAAGGCTCTGCAAAAGGGCAGTTTATATGCAGCCCTCCCTGCCTGAGATCGGACATCGCATTATCAATCACAGAGACGAGCCAGCTGGCGGAAATATCCGTGGTTGGTCGCGGCAAAGAGAGTGTTTGTGATGGATGTGAAGCAAAAATACCGTGCTGGCGAATAGCCTGATTTGCGCCACAGTCAATCAATTCTGGCGGTCTGTCTGCGGTGAGAAATACCAGCCGTTCTCCGGTTAAACCAGCTTCAATCAGGGAAGGATAGAGATTGGCAACTGCGGTTCCTGATGTCACGATGACAGCAACGGGCTCCCCGCTCGCTTTTGCCAGCCCCAGCGCCAGATGGCCTAACCCTCGCTCATCAAAATGGGTATGGCATATCAGCTTACCGTTCTGAGCAGCAGCTTTCTTTACAACGGAAAGTTTTACAACGGAAAGTGTCAGTGGAGTAGAACGGGAGCCGGGAGCAATACACACATGACGCAAACCGTGACGGGTCAGTGCTTCCAGTAAAAGTTCCGCCCAACGACGGTTCAGTGCGCTGTTTGACATAGGATGTTCGAAACTTATTTAAAAAGAAAACTCATTATTTAAAAAAATGAATTATATAAGATATTTGCCGTTCTCATTCCCTTAAAAACACTTTCCTTGTGATAGTTCAAAGAAATATCATTTTATTGGCAAGGCTTATATACCCTATGGATTTCGCGTTACATCACGGCGGCACTAGAAAGAGGCAACGTGAAAGACGACGGGTATACATCTATTCCACCGCTAAATGACTTAGTAATGAGCGTAACCCCGCGGCCTTATTTTCAATTTCTATCCATTCTTGTTCGGGGTCTGAGCCGGAAACAATGCCTGCCCCGGCATACAATGACAATAAAGCGCCATCGATATACGCGCACCGCAACGAAACGGCGAATTCACTCTGCTCAAGCCCCAAATACCCGGCAGAGCCGGCGTACCAATCCCGGCGAAAAGGTTCATTCTCAGCCAAAAACTGCCGGGCGGCTTCCCGTGGCAGACCGGCAACAGCAGCCGTTGGTTGTAAACGTCTCAGGCAATCACTGTCCGAGACCTGATTTAAAAAACCATTAATATGTCTGCGCAAGTGTTGGACTTTACGTAAACGAATGACATCAGGCGGAGCAACATCGATTGCTGTCACACCTCCCTGCAAACGCTGGCAAATATCATCCACCACAATCAAATTTTCATGCTGGTTCTTTTTATCTTTTAATAACCATTGTCCCAGTTCTTCTGCTTTTTGATCGTCGTCAGAATTTATAGTTGTTCCCGCCAGAGCTTCAGTAAATAACTGTCGCTGGTGGCGGAAATAGAGCCGCTCGGGCGTGGAAGCAAGGAAGGCCCGTGTATCACTGAAAGCAAGCATGAAGTGATAACAATGATGATTCACCTCACGGCTGGCTGCCATAAATTGTCCCGCTTGCAAAGGCATATCCAGCATGAGTTCTGTTTTTCGAGCCATGACCACTTTTTCCATTTTCTTGCGGGTAATGGCATCCAGAGCCTGCTCCAGCAATGTATTCCACTGCTCACATTCGGGCCTGTGCGTGGTATTTAAAATCGTTACACGAGATAATTGGAATGGCTGGCGGGGTGCGATTTTTCTGAGAAAAGAATCAATGTTATCGATATCAGCCAGCCCATCAATATTCAGATATAAATAAGTGGCCTGATGACAACGACGTATTTCTATTTGTGGCAAGAACAGATAATTTTCTTCATTATCTGTATTTTCTTCCTGTTCCCACGCGTTCAAGCCCCAAATACGCATTTGAGGAAATTGAGCATGTTGGTTTAAGAAACTCTCTGCTTGAACGGCATTCTTGAAGAGGCGAATTTGCCCACAGGCAACAACTTCTTCATGTCCATCGCGATGTTGCCAGTAAAATTGTGGGTAATGCGGCTGAGCAGCCAACCATTCCAACCAGTCAGTCTCACCGGTGACAGAGAGCGGAAAACTGAACGACTGAATACCCACTTCGCTAACACTTTTGGCACGGAGAGTTTCGCATACATTAGCGATAATGCTGGCAATCTGATCCACAATTTTCCTCACTAACTACATAATAAAAGGCAGGATTATACGAACCAGCCGGAATTATTAAAGTACTTATTGTTTATATGGTTGTTAACGTGGTTAATTTCGGGGAAGGCATTCAATGTTAAATTCGCTATTCTTTATCGATTCCCTGTGTTTTTTGATCAAAAAAATCGAGCACAATATCACTCATTCCAATGGGTAAAACCACCGATCATGCATCATCCCTCTCAGATAAAAGAGATTTAATTTTCAAAATAAACAACACAAAGCCTAAATACCATATTTAATCATAAAAACAGATATTTTTTATAAAACAACCGTCGCAAAATAATATAGACCATATTCGAAAAATTGATGAAGATAAAAGTAGAACAAATACAATCAAGATTTACTTAAAACAGTAAAACGAATCATCAATGAAGAATATCAATACTGTTAATAAATATATTTTATTAATTCTAAATTAAATGAACTTATTTAATTATAAATTACCATAAGAAAAATCTTAAAATAATAACAAATTGATTTTTAAATTAATTTATTTATTACAAATAAATGTAACAAGCTGATATTACTTATTCTAAGTGTAATAATATGGCGGAATAAAATTAATTACATTTTATTTATAGCTTTTCATGAATTAGCCATTGATATAAAGTCACACAATACGTATTATTTCGCCTCTTCAAAAATGAAGAAACAAAAAATTTTTCTTAATCTAAATTCAATCTTACTTCGTCTGATTCTGCTGTTTTATAAATAAGCAGTATAAAAGGGGATGTCGTGCTATATCTTTATTTTAAGCCGATAGGCTTTCATAGATATCGGTATAAACTATTATCGTTATTCGTATCACTAAGTTGCCTAATAACGTCAGAAGCCGCCAAAGCGGATTATGACGAGTTAATCCTGCAAGCCAGAAATGGCAATACCATCCCCATGCTTGAATATATTCGTCAAGAAGAAAAGCGGCGGAAACTTTCGCCTTCTCAGGTTGCTGACTGGTTACAAATTGCAGGCTGGGCGGGGCGGGATAATGAAGTTATTGCGCTTTGGCAACGCTATCATTCTATGGAATTACCCGCCAGAGGCATTGCTGCCGCGGCGCGGGCTTACCGCAATCAGCGCCAATGGACACAATCCGTCCAATTATGGCATCTGGCCTCTGTCCTTGAAGAACGAGATCACGATCTAAAGGCAGGCCTGATTATGACGCTGGCAGATGCCAAACGGGACAATGAAGCCCGGCGGCTGGCAAAAAGGTTACTGGCACAACATCCTAATGCCGCTAATTACCGTTTAATGGCCTATGTTGATGAAGCAGCCGGGCGCACATGGGATGCCATGGAGATGCTCTCCACCGCCCATGAGCGTTTCCCCAATGATAAAAATACCACTCACGATTACCTGTTCAGTCTGAAAAACAACCGTATTAATGGCCCTGCATGGCTTTTAGAACAAGAATATACCTCGAAATTACAATTATCCCCGGGTCAACAACGCAGGCTGGAAGCCGATGCCGCGGCTGAATTAGTGCGTCTTGCTATAATCCCTAATCGCAGTGAAACAGAACGGTTTGATATTGCTGACAGAGCACTTGCCCGTTATGAGCATATGCTCAATGCGTGGCGTGAACATCCTGATACCCAGCAGGATTATCGACGAGCCAGAATTGATCGCCTTGGGGCATTACTTGCCCGCTTTCGGACACAGGAACTTATTGAAGAATATTTACGCCTGCAACAACCGTCATCAACGGAAGAAAACACAGAAATACCGGATTATGCCCATAAGTGGGCTGCGGCAGCCTATCTGAATCTTCGCCAGCCAGATAAAGCAAGAAACATTCTGCGTCCGCTGAGTTATCCGAACGGGAAATACCCGGATAAAGAAATTTCGACTTCCCATATCACACTGGAAGATGACAGCGTGCTTTTTTATTCCGATGTGGAAAGCGAACATTTAAATGAAGCTCAAAAACTCGCTGCCAATATCAAACAACGTAATGTTTATATGGTTAATGTTTACGGTTCTCCAATCCGGGTTCCTAATGATGGCTGGTTGCAAGGGCAGCAATTTCTGGCGGAATCAGCACAACTTAATGAAGATTTACCTGAAGCTGAAAAGCGCTTTACGCATTTAGCCCGTACAGCCCCTTCCAACCAAAAATTGCGTCTCGATCTGGCCGCAATCTGGCTGGATCGAGGCTGGCCTCGTCGGGCAGAAAGTGAGTTAAAACAGGCTGAAGGGCTTGATCACCGTAATTTATCACTGGAAATCCAGCAAGGTTATACCGCTTTAGCACTGCAGGAGTGGAAACAGGTTGATTTACTGGCTGATGATGTCATCTCCCGCGCACCAGAGAATGTGCTGGGCAAACGTTTTAACCGCCTGCGCAATGTTCATCATATGTCAGAGCTGCGTGTCAGAGTTAATCAGGGCATTGATTCAGACAGCCCCACCAGCGGTAAAAGCAGTTCAGACATCGATGCTGTAATTTATAGCCCTCCCATTAACGATAACTGGCGTCTGTTTGCCGGTGGTGCATATAACCGCGCTCAGTTCGGCGAAGGCCGTGGATTAAACCTTGATTTACGTGGCGGTTTAGAATGGCGGGCACGGGATATCTGGCTGGAAGGTGAGGTTTCTGGCCGCAATTATCGTCACGGTAATAAGGTCGGCCTGCGTTTTGCAGGATGGTACGATTTTAATGATGAATGGCGTTTGGGCGGATCAGCAGAACGGCGGGCACGAAACACTCCCCTGCGAGCATTAACCAATAATATTTACGCTAATGGCGGGCAAATCTATAGCCGCTGGAGATACAGCGAACGCAGCCAGTGGAGTGCCAGTTTTGCGCCCTCCTTTTTTTCCGATGGTAATAACCGGTTTGCTTATGCCATCAACGGAATGCAACGCATCTATACCGCGCCTTATCTGAAACTCGATGCGACTTTGGAAGTCGGTACAACCCATAACAGCAAGCAAAATACCCCCTATTTTAATCCCAAAAATGATTTTACCCTGCTCCCGGCGTTGGAAGCGGATCACATCATTTATCGGCATTATCAGACCGTCTGGAGCCAGCAACTCACAACAGGCATCGGCGAATACTGGCAGAAAGATTATGGCGGAGGGCTGATAACTACGGTCAGTTATGGGCAACGTATTAAGTGGAATGATGTTGTGGATGCAGGCGTGAGGCTCACGCTGGATAAACGCCCTTATGACGGTAGACGCGAAAAAAACCTGCAAGCTGCTTTTGATTTAACGTATCGGTTCTAAAGGATTTTCTATGACTTTTAACGTAATTCGCTATTGGTTAATGATTTCAGCTTTGCTGGTTAGCCTGTTTATTTCTCAACTCAGTGTCACGGCCCATGCCGGAAAGCCTGATTTCGTTCCACCGGCGGAACGCCCTTTATCGATGAACGAACGCCCCTGGCCCCATAACAGTTTTGTTGTTCTGGCTTATCATGATGTTGAAGACGATGGTGCTGACCAACGCTTTATGTCTGTCCGTACCAGTGCGCTGAATGACCAATTTGCCTGGCTGCACGCCAATGGCTACCAACCTATTACCGTTGATCAGATCCTCACGGCTCATCAGGGGGGAACACCACTGCCGCCTAAAGCCGTACTGCTCACTTTTGATGACGGTTACAGCAGTTTCTATCACCGCGTATTTCCTTTACTGAAAGCCTACAACTGGCCTGCTATTCTCGCTCCTGTCGGTATTTGGGTTGATGCTCCCGCAGGAAAACCGGTAAATTTTGGTGGTCTGCAAGTACCGCGGGAACGTTTTACCACTTGGGCACAGGTCGCCGAAATGTCCCGTTCCAGTCTGGTGGAAATTGGCTCACATACTTATCAGCATCATTACGGTGCTCTTGGTAACCCACAAGGGAATACCGAACCTGCCGCTGCTACCCGAATCTACGACCCCAAAACAGGCAAATATGAAACTGAGAAGGCATTCCGCCAGCGTATGGAGCAGGATGTTAAGACCATCACACAGCGGATCATTTCAGCTACAGGTAAAAAGCCGCGTGTCTGGGTCTGGCCTTACGGTATTGACAGTGGTGTCACGCTGGATATAGCAAAGCAGCACGGTTATAAACTGGCGTTGACTCTCGATACCGGTCTGGCTAATGCCAACAATCTGGATAATGTTCCGCGGATCTTGCTGACAAATAACCCAACACTGAAAGAGTTCGCTGAACAGGTTATTCAGGTTCAGAATAAATTCCCGCTGCGTATCGCCCATATTGATCTGGATTATGTTTATGACCCTGACCCTGTTCAGCAGGCAAGAAATCTCGACAAACTGGTACAGCGTGTTGCCGACCTCGGTATTAACACGGTTTTCCTACAGGCTTTTGCGGATCCTACAGGCGATGGCACTGTACGTGAACTGTACTTCCCGAATCGCTGGTTGCCAATGCGGGCCGATTTATTTAATCGGGTTTCATGGCAGATACACAGCCGGTTAAATATCGATGTCTATGCATGGATGCCGGTTCTGGCATTTGAATTAGAGCCTTCTCTGCCCCGTGTATTGAGCTATGACAAAAATAACGGTGAGTTATCCGTAAACAAAGCTCAATACCGCCGGTTATCGCCTTATAACCCGGAGAACCGCCGCAGAATCAAAGAGATTTATCAGGATTTAGCGGCGCATTCCATTTTTCAGGGGGTGCTGTATCACGATGATGCCATCATGTCAGATTTTGAGGATGCCGGCCCGGATGCCATCAGGGTTTATCAGCGGGAAGGCTTTCCTGCATCCGTTGCCGAAATTCGTCAGGATCCAGAACAATTCGCCCGCTGGAGTCGCTTCAAGAGCCGCTACCTGACCGATTTCACTCAGGAACTGACCGAAGCCGTAAAATCCGTCCGGGGCTATCAGGTAAAAACTGCCCGTAATATTTTTGCGCTACCGATTCTGGAACCGGACAGTGAAGAGTGGTTTGCCCAGAATCTGGATGATTTTCTTGCCCATTATGACTGGGTTGCACCGATGGCGATGCCATTAATGGAAAATATCCCGCTGTCAAAAAGTCATCAGTGGCTTTCCCGTTTAGTGAAAGCTGTCGCCCAGCGTCCTGATGCACTCAGTAAAACCGTATTTGAACTGCAAGCCGTTGACTGGCGCAAACCATCCGATAAAAGAATGATATCAGGCGAACAACTCGCTGAATGGATGCGCCAGTTACAGCTGAATGGTGCTCAAAATTTTGGTTACTACCCTGATGACTTTATTAATAATCAACCAGAAATGAACTCGATCCGTCCTGTTCTTTCCTCAGAATGGTATCCACTCAATGATTGACCGTATTCTTGCTTTTATTGTGCTTTGTATTGTTTTGAGTATTCCCATCGGCATTGCCATCACCTTTACCGGTGAGGTTATGCTGAACTTTGTGTTTTTCTGGCCGCTGTTTATGTCTGCCATCTGGATTTCAGGTGGGGTTTATTTCTGGTTTTATCGTGAAAGGCACTGGAAACAAAATGGTGAGCCACCTCACTTAGAAGGCGAGCCGCTGATATCCATTTTGATCCCCTGCTATAACGAAGGCCCGAATGTGCGTGAGACACTACAGGCAGCACTGAATCAGCGCTATCCCAATATTGAAGTGATCGCAATCAATGACGGTTCAACCGACAGCACCGCCCATGAACTTGATGATATGGCGAAACAGCATAGCGCTCTGAGAGTGATACATCTGAAACAGAATCAGGGGAAAGCTACCGCGCTTCAGGCCGGAGCTGCCGCTGCCAACAGTGATTATCTGGTTTGTATTGACGGCGATGCTCTGTTAGATCGTGATGCCGCCGTATGGTTGGTGAAACCGATCGTTGATCATCCCCGTGTTGGTGCGGTAACCGGTAACCCTCGGATCCGTACCCGCTCTAC
Organism: Xenorhabdus bharatensis; assembly: GCF_037996705.1. Classification (NCBI taxonomy): domain Bacteria; kingdom Pseudomonadati; phylum Pseudomonadota; class Gammaproteobacteria; order Enterobacterales; family Morganellaceae; genus Xenorhabdus; species Xenorhabdus bharatensis. The sequence goes on from NZ_JBBMXG010000001.1 coordinate 147,997, forward strand.
GCTGGTTGGCCGCATTCAGGTAGGGGAATTTTCTTCTATCATTGGCCTTATCAAACGAACTCAGCGAATTTACGGTCAGGTATTTACCGTTTCCGGTGTGGTCGCTGCTTTTAACCGCCGTGCTCTTGCCGATGTGGGTTATTGGAGCAACGACATGATTACAGAAGATATTGATGTCAGTTGGAAATTGCAATTACGTCATTGGTCCGTCTTCTTTGAGCCTCGGGCTATCTGCTGGATCCTGATGCCGGAAACACTTCGTGGATTGTGGAAGCAGAGATTGCGCTGGGCGCAGGGTGGGGCTGAAGTCTTTCTCAAAAATCTACGGAAACTCTGGGCTTGGGAATATCGCCGTATGTGGGTTTTATTTGCCGAATTCTGCTGTTCGGTAATCTGGTCATTTACCTTTGCCCTTTCGATTATATTGTTCTTCCTCGGCATGTTTATCACATTACCTGAAACCATTCGGGTCTATACCCTTTTCCCGCCCGGCTATACCGGGTTGGTATTAGCCGCAACCTGTCTAATTCAGTTTACTATCAGCCTGTTAATTGAACGACGCTATGAAAAACACGTTGCATCATCACTTTTCTGGGTGATCTGGTATCCCGTCGTATATTGGATGCTTAACCTGTTTACGACACTGGTCTCTTTTCCCAAAGTTATGCTTAAAGTTCACCGCAAACGCGCCCGTTGGGAAAGCCCTGACCGTGGAATAGAGAGAATAGAATAATGAAAGATCCATTAATATTTACAGAGCAGAAATTATTACCTCGTCTTATTGATATCGCACTGACTATTTTCGCGTGGTGTGGATTTGTCTATTTATTCATTTCGGGGTTATTTAATTCACCCCATCATGGCCCTAAGCCTGTTATGTCTATATTCAGTTCAGAGTTAAGCTCAATTGCTCTCTATATCATTGTCGCTATATTCAATGCACTTCTGCTGATCGGCTGGGCAAAGTATAATCAGATTCGTTTTCGTATTGAACGCCGTCGCCATCGGCCTACATTAAACCATGATGAGATTGCAACAAGCTTTTCTTTGGAAGAGAGAATAATAGACAAATTAAATCAAGGCAAAGTATCTGATATTACTTATGATCATCATGGGCACATAATAGGAGTCACTGGAAAACCAAATTAATCAATAAAGAAAATAGTTTTTATCACTCTTTCTCTATTACTTAATCGATTTTTCAACCTATCTCATACTCTATTATTTACAACCGGTGATTAATGAATTTTGTACAGATCACCATGATGAGATAGGTTCTATACCCAATATATTGAGAATGACATCCCTACGTTGCGGATAACCATATATTAATAAAAAAAGTAACTGAAATGAATAAATACAACCAACAAAGAAGCGACTTGAAAGACTAAGTGTATATTAATGACTGTTAATAATATGAAAGATAAAAATGGGATCCCGTTATGTGCTTAATTGAATGGACTCTTTTTGTTATCAAACATTGCGCTTCCAAATTATTTTTACGGGTACTGACGATTGTATGTATAACCATGGTGATATGTAATTCAATAGTAACAGCTATGCCTGATGCTAAAGAAAAAATAAAAATCAATGAAAATGTTGTGCGTGTCGTCTCTGGCATTATCAGTTATACATATTGGCCAGTCACACGCTCAACATTACATTTATGCCTGATACCCCCCTCTAAATACATTCGTGTTTTAAAAAATATTAATCTGTTTCCTGATGAAATAGAATTACGGATAGAAATTCTGAATTTCAATACAGAACAATTAGTCGATAAGTGTGATATTATTTACTACGGTCAGATTGACCCTATACTTCAACATCAAGTATTTAATCAGAAAAATAATAAACCACTTCTTACTATTGCTGAACAAAACCAACACTGTGAAATCGGCAGTGCATTCTGTCTCAATATAGATAGCACACAAACAACGTTTAACCTTAACCTCGATATTTTGACTCGCAGTGGTATACGCGTAGATCCAAATGTCCTGCAATTGGCTCGCAAGGCGGAATAACTGTATGAAAAAGCGTTATTCATTAATGCCATCACGCCCGACATTACGTCAGACTGTTCACCGTATCCATCTGATCATTACTGTTGTGACATTATCCGTTGTCGGTCTGTTTCTTTCTTTACTGGCACTGTTTGCCATGCAGAAATATGCTGAAAATAATCTGAAACAGATGTCATCGACAATAGCCCATACCGTACAGGCAGCGGTGGTATTTAATGATAAAACGGCTGCAAACGAAATATTGGAAATGATTGCTGCCCACGATAGTTTTACCGAAGCAAAGATTTTCGATGCAAAAAATCAGGTGCTAGCCAGCTGGCATACCAACCAAATAACACGCACCGGTAATTTTCAAAAGCTGATTGAATACTGGATATTCCCAGAACCCGTCACATTTCCCATTTATCACCACCAACAACAAGTTGGTTCAGTCTGGTTAACCGGCAACAGTGAACACATCACTAAATTTATCTATCAGGCCTTACTGGTACTGTTTGCCTGCTTACTGATCAGCGCCATACTTTCACTCTACCTTTCCCTGCGCATGCATGACGGCGTTGTCAGAACACTACAAAACATTGCCAGTGTTGCCCATGATGTCCGTCAGCGGCGGGCATTTTCACAACGGGTGCCTTCCGCTCAGATTGCAGAACTACATGAACTCAGCCAGGTTTTTAATCATCTGCTGGAAGAGCTGGAGGAGTGGCAGCACCATTTACAAACGGAAAAAGCCGCTTTGACGTGGCAGGCACAACACGATTCTCTCACGACATTACCCAACAGAGCTACTTTTGAGCGTGTTCTGTCCACAGTGATGACTGACAAATTCATGCGGGAGAGTGCTGCAATCTTATTTATTGACGGGAATCGACTCAAATATGTCAACGATGTTTATGGGCATGCCGCAGGCGATCACGTCCTGATCACAATTGCCGATACGTTAAAAACGAAAGTCAGGAAAACAGACACTGTCGCCCGACTCGGTGGTGATGAATTTGCTATTTTATTACCTTCAGCCAGTTTAGAAGATGCTGAACGGATCGCCAAAAATATCATTCATGCGATGGATACACCAATTCAGCTTCCCAGCGGCCAGCAACTACGTATCACACTCAGCATTGGTATTGCTCTATCAAATGGTGCTTTAACAGCAGAACAGTTACTGTCTGAAGCAGATGCCGCCATGTATCACATCAAACAACGGGGCGGTGGCTGGTACTCCGCTGACACAACAAACGTAAACTACTTATCGAGAAATTCATCATGATAAAAAAACACGCTTTTATATTAATGATTTCATTGATTGGCCCTTTTCTTCTCAGCGCCTGCCAACATACAGGCAAACTGACAACAGAACAAATCAAAGTCCTCAAGCAACAAGGATTTCAACAAACAGATGAAGGATGGCTATTTGGTCTGTCAGAAAAAGTTCTCTTCGGTAATAACCAATTTCACTTGCAACCTGAAGGGGAAGAAAAATTGAAAAAGCTGGCGGCTGTTTTATCTAAAACAGGCATTGAGCATGCTCGCCTTGATGGTCATACAGATAACTACGGTGAACTGAACTATAACAACCAGCTCTCGCTAAGACGGGCTAACACTGTTGCAGATGCCCTGACACGAGGAGGAATGAGCAGATCCAATCTGGAAACCCGTGGATTGGGGCCAAACCAGCCTGTTGCGGATAATCGCAGTTCAAAAGGAAGGGCAGAAAACCGTCGGGTGGCGATTGTGATTACAGCACAATAAACGCCTAATAGATTTCAAGATATCACTTAAAATATGAGAAGAATAAATAAAAGAAGGAATAATCTGGCAAAAGATTGACATTAATCAATAAAATAATTTAATTATTTCACCAAGGATGGAAACAATAATCGGTTTATTTTAATTACTGCCACCGATTACGTAATTTGTTGCTCAATTCTTGCTATATAAATATATCTATAGTTCCTGTCTTCAATATCTTCCTGTAAGATAGCCAACGTTATTTTTCAAGCAAACAGTCATTTTTTATCAGCAGCAAGCTCACAAAATTTTACAAATCTAGACAGTAAGACTACTGTTGGATGATGGGCTTTATCAAAAAGGAGAAATGATGGGGCTGAATTTTAAATCATACCGAACGTTGTATCGGGCATTTGTGGTACTATTCATCGCCATCACTCTGAGTGCTGGTAATCTATTATGGAAAGTAGTTTCTGATTATCAGAATAATATCAAGCCTGATACAGAATTAGAGTGGGTTTTGCTGACACTGGCAATACTCATACTTTTATACGCCATCGTTTTATATAAATACACCAAAACTGTTATTCTTCCAGATTATCAATTTAAAAAAGCCATTAAAAACAAACAATTTATTCCTTATGTTCAGCCTATTATCTGTAGTAAAAACAACGCCCTTATCGGGTGTGAAATTCTTGTTCGCTGGCAACACCCAAAACAAGGTTTAGTAGAGCCTAAAAATTTTATCGCGCAAATTGAAAGATCAGATCTCATTATTCCCTTAACACAGAACTTAATTACTCAAGTTCGTGATTTTTTTACCTCTTTCGCCGAAAAGCTACCACCAAATTTTCACTTTAATTTCAATATCAGTGCAAAACATTATGAAAATAATGAATTAGTTGAGGATTGCCGAAACTTTCTACAGGCATTCCCCGAAGACGCAATTCATCTGATATTAGAAATTACCGAGAGAGAATTACTTGAGCCGGATGCACACATAATCGAACTATTTAATAAATTAGATAAATTAGGTGTATTAATCGCTTTAGATGATTTTGGCACAGGTCACTCTAATCATGCTTATTTACAAAAACTGAACGTTAATGTGGTAAAAATAGGTCATAATTTCATTAGCAGAATGAATAGCGATATGTTTTCAAAGCATATTGTTGAAAATATTATTGACCTCGCTTTACGGCTTAATTTAGAAATTGTTGCAGAAGGAGTTGAAGACCAAAAACAGGTAAACCAGCTGAAAAACTATTCTGTCAATTACCTACAAGGTTATTACTTTGATCGCCCTATATCACCGGAAGCATTTGTTAAAAAATGGTTAACTTGAATCATGTGGCACTACTTAAAACAGTGAACTTGAAACCCATAGCAAATAGAGATTCATCATACTTTTCCTGAAATTACTTTCTTTTCATTCTCACTGATCAAGATTGGTAATTGATGTAAAAAAATATAACCATCATGTTGAAACTCAATGAGTGTTTTTTTCGTAGGAGAAATAAAAAACGCATCTCCATTGAAGAAACATTCTGAGTTTTTATTTAAATAATCACTGACAAATATTTCGACATATCTGATATCCATAAAATAAACCTCGTCTTTTATATAAGAGTTATCATTAATGATAAAAACGTCATCTGAAAGGTATCTTTTAAAATTCACGTTCTCTAATATTTTAGTATCAGATTGTTTTTCCCAATTCTCTATTTTGCCCAGAAATTTAAATCTACCCTCCAGTGAAAAACTGATATAACTTAATAAGATAAGCTCGCCACCAATGATAGGTTGTAACATGCGATCCGCTTTATCCATCGTATACTTATTATAGCTTTCCATTTTATTATTTTTTATTCCGTCAAATTTACTATAAATCACAATACATAAAATGATTCCATTCTTCCACCTCGTTTAAAGGCATTTTTGGCCTCATTTAAACCCATAGAATTAGCACCTCCAGCAAGATTATGGTGTTTGTATTGCACAAGATCATCTTTCCAGTGACAAATATCTCAGATGATATATTCACCTGAAAGAGCTGAGATCTCATTTTCACAGCATGGGTAAGGAATTTTTTGATTCATATTTTATCATTTTACTGTTTTATCAACTAATTAACTTAAAATATAATTTCAAAACTTATGACTGAGAACAGTGAAAGTCAAAAAATAAAATAATATAATTAGGTTGTTAAATATGATTTTCAGCAATTAAATCTACTTAACTCTAACATTAATAAAAACTAATGCTCTTGTTAATAACACAATAAAATTGTCGTTTTTTCTATTTTATGGTACATAGGTCCGTTTATCTATACACGGCTTAAGGAACTGGCATGATAAAAAAACTCTTCGACATTCTTTCCATTTTCGGGAAAAAAGACGTCTCTGCCACAGAAAACTATCTACAAGAAGCTCTATTACCTCTTGCTACATTTGAGCAAATACTTCCCAAAAAAGCACTTGATTATATTCTGACAGGTCAAGATCCTAACGTATTTCACGAATTAAACAAGATAGATGCTATCAAAGCTGCTACTTTGCTCAATAAACCAGGAACATTAGATTGGTGGTATAGCGGAAATGTGAATACTGGGCAATATGACAAAATAATGTCCCAATCAATAAAAGCCCGTCATCAATTATATGCCAAAGTCGGGGGGGAATTTACTGCAGAACAAACCGTCCGTTTTGCTAAAGTGATCGCTGCAGCTTGTCAGGATATTAATATCAAAATGACAACAACAGAACTCCCATCATGGGTACTGTATCTGTTAGGCGATGCATTCCACACCACCTATGAAAATGTCAGCAATCTTAACATCGCATTACGCAATGGGTGGACAATGGCTTTGATTGCTAAAATGATCAATGAAGGAACAGAGAAAACAGGCCCTAACGCTCTATTTGCGATATTTGATCGCAAGGATATCGCAGACAATCATACTAAAAATCTGAATAGACTTTATAAAATAACTGATTTAAAAGATTTTATTATCGAACATCAAGATTTTGTTCGTCAGACATTAGTAGATAAATTATCAACCAATGGACAAGTCGAGTTCGTTAATTATCTAAATCATAATAACGATCTACGAGATCATTTTGCTGATGTAATCGTATTGTTATCTACTAGCCCACATAAATCTGTTCGTAAAATTGCAGAGCCGATCCTAAATACCTTACCATCTGAAATAGTAAGGCAATATTTAAGCCAAACATTATTTAATGGTACTCCAAAACAGCGCATACAAGCTGCAGACCTGTTCGCACGTCAGGGTGATAATCGCAATGTACTGGAAGAAGCGCTAAAAACCGAAAAAAGCAAATCTGTTATCAAGGGTATTGAAAGCGCTTTATTACGTTTTACTGTAATAGATGAGGCTATTAATCAGGAAAAGTTAGAATTACCCTCTTTTACACCATTGGAAGACACTCCACTACCAGAAAGTGCCAGAGAAATTCTGGTTGCTAATTTCCATGAAATGCTAGCTAGCGCATTAGAAAGAGCTGAATATGAAATAGAAGACAATAAAAATTCTAATTATTCATCTAACTGGGCTCAGCGCCAATATAAAGATTTGCGTAAATTAAGCAATGAGAAGTGCCGTGCATTACTCGATAAACTCAATGGTGAAAAGGGTTATTTTAATTCAGAAGAAGTTCAGGTAATTAAACATAAAAATAGAATCACAAACCTTCCTGAGTTTACTTTATTTCATGCTGTTCGTCTGGCTACTCATAATTGTGAGCATGACCGAAGTTTTAGTGGTTATCATTTTACTGGAAACATACCAGAAAGAATAATTGCTAATCTTGAACTACGCCATGTCGAAGACGTCTTAGCACAATGCCATTTTAATAATTCCGCCAGAACTACCGCTGAATTTTGTTTGGAATCCTCCATTGGGCATCGCCTTTTCCCTCGTCCTGAGCAAATATGGCCATTCTATTACCAAAACCCGGGTTATATCGCTGAAGCATTAGGCTTAATGCCTAATAAAAGTCAAAATCGTTATCGGATGTTCGAAATTTCATGTGCTATTGATGTTCTCGCCACCTATCCGGCATTACCAACACAATTTATTCCTCGCATTATGGAATTAGCTTTGGGCCAACATAAAACTCACCGAGTTTCTGCCCAGCAATTGTTGGAAACAATAACAAATATTCATGAAACTGTTCAAGAAGGGTTAAAATCGGCAAAGCAAGAAATCCGTGTTACAGCGATTGAGTGGTTGACTCGCATAAAAAATCCAGCATCCATTCCCCATCTTTATGCGCTACTAAAAAAAGAGAAACGGGAAATTGTCTGTGCAGCACTACTCACTGCATTAGAAGAGTTTGGTGAAGATATCTCTGGATACCTGTCACCAGAGATATTATTAGAAGATGCGCAAAAAGGGTTGAAAGGAAAAATACCTGCAAGTCTAAGTTGGTTTAATTTCAATACATTGCCAGCACTAACCTGGAAGAATAAACATCCCGTCGACCCTGCTATTTTCCATTGGTGGATAGTTCTTGCCGTTAAACTGAAAATGCCATCGGGTAACGCACTACTACAGCGTTATATCAGTCTATTATCCCTCGAAAGCCAACAAAAAATCGGAAATTTTATCTTACACAGCTTCGTTGCTCAGGATGTTAAAGGCCCATCCTTAGAGGAGGCTATGGATGAAGCGCAACGTGAAGCACCATCACGCTTAAATAATTATAAGTCTTGGGCAAAGCGCTATCCGGAACACTACAGCAAATATGAAAATTTCACCTTAGAGCAAGTAATAGAAGAAATTAAAAACGAAGTTTTGCGGCGTTATTGTGGCTCAGCAATCAGTGACAAAGGAATGTTAGCTCTCATTTGCAATATTGAAGGACACGTTGCAATCCCTGTTTTACGTAACTACATGCGTGATCATTACCAGCGTCGTGCCCAGATTGAAGCCATTCTGACTGCAATATCCACCAGCAATGACCCGCTGATTATTCAGCTTCTGCTGTCACTTTCTCGCCGTTATCGTACCAGTTCAATACAGGAAAAAGCGCGTGAATTAGTTACCCAAATCGCTGAGCGTAACGGTTGGAGTGCCGATGAACTGGCTGACAGAACTATTCCAAGCGCAGGATTGAACGAAACAGGTACGCTGGTACTTGAATACGGGGAACGAACTTTCACGGCTCGTCTGAATACTAAACAAAAGTTAGCCTTGTTTAATCCTGAAGGGAAAGAGATCAAAGCCCTGCCAGCAGCTCGTCATAATGAGAATGAAGAACAGATTAAAGAAACAAAGAAACTATTTACTGCCAGCAAGAAAGAGTTGAAACAGGTTATAGAATTACAGACGGCTCGTCTCTATGAAGCCATGTGTGCTCAACGTCAATGGCGAAGCAGCGATTGGCAGGAGTATATTCTCTCTCATCCAGTTATGCATAAATTAATCGAACAGCTTGTATGGCAAGAAGTGAGAGATGGAGAGGTCATCAACCAATTCCGCCCTTCTGACGACGGCTGCTTACTGAATCTAGACGATGATGAGATTTCTTTACGAAATGATTCAAATATCCAGCTTGCACATTCAGCATTAGTCAGCGAAGAAGATCGCAAAGCATGGCTTGCTCACTTCAAAGATTACAAGGTGAAGTTCCTTTTCTCACAAATGGAAAACAAAATTCCTGAACTGGATTTGACAAAAACCGAAATTGAAGATCGTAAAGGCTGGGTTACTGATACCTTCACTCTACGTGGCATTTTAACAAAAATGGGCTATCAACGTGGTCCAATACAGGATGCAGGCTCATTCGATCATTATTATAAGCATTTCTCCAGCCTGAATTACTACGTCAATATTGAATTCAGTGGTAGTTATGTACCTGAGGAAAATATCCCTGCGGTATTGTTTAGCTTAAGTTTCAGCAAGAATCACCTGTATTACTGGGAGAAAAACAATATTACGCTTAAAGATGTTCCACCTATCTTACTGGCAGAAAGTTATTCAGATTACCTGAAGCTTGCTGAAGCCTGTGTAGGATTTGACCCTGAATGGGAAAAGAAAACACCTTGGTAATAATAAGTTGGATGCCATTCATTGGCATCCATTGATGAATCATTTTAGGGAAAAACATAGGTAAAAAATGCTACCTGAACAAAATATTATCCGCGAAAGTGCTGAGATTCACTTTACTGATGAATTGGAACGTCTAACTAAAGCAGATGAAAATAATCCTAAACCACAAGGCTGGCTACGCTCCCCTCGGGCAGTGCGTCAGTTTATTCTTGGTGATGAAGAACTCAATATTACACCAAAGTTTTTCGGTGATGATGCGTTGGTAGACCGTGCCATTGTAACCCTGCTTGGAAAGCAAGGCTTAATGCTGGTCGGCGAACCGGGAACAGCAAAATCCATGTTATCAGAGCTCTTCGCTGCTGCAATTAGTGGAGACTCTGGATTAACCATTCAGGGCACCGCAGGAACAACAGAAGATCATATTAAATATTCGTGGAATTACGCATTACTATTAGCTGAAGGACCAACAGAAAAAGCATTGATAGGCTCACCACTTTATCAGGGTATGTTACAGGGAAAAATAGTCCGTTTTGAAGAAATCACCCGCTGCCCACCGGAAATTCAGGATGTATTAGTTTCGCTGATGTCCGAAAAACAACTGATGATACCTGAAATGGGAGAAGGTGCCCGTATCAACGCCAAACAAGGCTTTAATCTGATTGGCACAGCCAACTTACGCGATCGGGGTGTTCATGAAATGTCTTCGGCACTTAAACGTCGTTTCAATTTTGAAACCGTCAAGCCAATTCAGGATCCAGCATTTGAAATTTCCCTCATCCATTCACAATTAGAAAAAGAGCTGGGTGATCTTGCTGCTTCTGTAACTATTCCCACCAGTGTCATTGAATTACTGGTCACCACTTTTCAGGAATTACGCTCAGGGAATACTCAGGATGGTGGCAATATCAAAACACCAGACGCCGTTATGTCTACTGCGGAAGCAGTAAATATCGCTTATGCCTGCGCACTGGAAGCACATTATCTGGGAAATAATGTACTAAATGGTGGCGCAATTGCCCGGCAGTTGATCGGTGTTGTTTTAAAAGATAATCCTGATGATATCAAACGGATGCGTTACTACATGGATAACATAGCAAGAGAACGGGCCAAACAGGATGAAGATTGGAAAGCATTTTTTAATGCTTCCCGTGAATTTTGGCAGTAACAGAATGGCAGAGCATGCTCTGCCTTCTAGTGAACAAAAGGAATTATTATTGTGAGTATTTCTTCAATACCTTTGCCTTCAGACCTGCCTGAGCGTATTGATAACGCCTTAGAAAAATGGGTATCGCTACAACAAAAAAATCTCTATTTCGCACCTATACGCCATCACAGCCCCGCTTGTGCCTACGGTGTTCTATCATTGATTGAATCCGTGAAGCCCGATTATATTCTCATTGAGGGACCTGATAGTTTTAACTCTCTTCTTCCTGGGTTGTTACACAAGGACACTCGCCCTCCTGTGGCTATTATGGCGCAGGCAGAACAACAAATAGCTGCTGATGAAAATGGTAATACGGAAAAACGCTACTGCTCCGCATATTTTCCATTTTGTGAATATTCACCAGAATGGCAGGCCTTACATACAGGACACAACCATCAGGCTAAACTAGTATTCATAGATCTCCCTTGGGCGGCGCAATGGAAAGATGAAGATAACCGAGATATTCAAAGCCGGAGCTTACAGAAAGAGCGCTACCTTTCACATAGTCAATTTATCGCTCGGTTAGCTAAAAAATGCCATTGTCGTGATCATGATGATGTTTGGGAACATCTGTTTGAACTACGCTCAATAGAGGCACTCACAGACTGGCAACAACTCTTTTATGATACTTTTATCTGGTGTGCTGTCGCCCGTCTGGATTATGAACCACAGGTACTGGAAGCAGAAGGATCATTGCAGCGTGAAGCACATATGCTGATGCATATCCTGACAGTTAAACAGCATGAACCTAACGCAAAAATTCTGATTGTTACTGGTGGATTTCATACACTGGCGCTTGTAGAGGAACTTGCGAAAGCCTCTAACACACAATTTATTCCTTCAGATGCCCAACAAAAACACTTCGACAAGATGCTCAAGTTCAGGGAGAAAGATAGCTCATGGTTGATCCGTTATAGTTTTGACCGCCTTGATGCACTCAATGGCTACGCTTCAGGTATGCCTTCACCTGCATTTTATCAGCGCAGTTGGCAGAGCCTGCTGAAACAACGACAGGACAGACAGGCCAGTCATCAATATCCAGATCAACCGACACAAATTTACCGCAATAAAACAGGCGTGGCGTTTTTAACTGATGTAGCTGAAGCTATACGGAAAAAAACGTTTGATAATCCACCCAGCTATCTCACCGTAAAACATGCTGCGGAACAAAGTCTGAGGCTGGCTTCACTCAGAGGTCACGCAGGTCCGGGACGCTATGATTTACTCGATGGATTACAAAGTAGTTTTATCAAAGGCAGTCTTGATGACAGCCAGAATGAATTATGGAGTGAAATCAAAAACTGCTTTTCCGGTTATCTACTTGGCTCTATCCCAACAGGCACCACCACACCACCTTTAGTTGCAGAGTCTTATGAAAAAGCAAAAGCTTTTCGTTTTAAACTTGATGACACACTGATAAAAATCACCAAACTGGATATCTACCGTAATCCACAGCATCGTCTACGAAGCCGCTTTCTACATTTACTGGCATTTTTGGAAATCCATTTCGCTCACCGGATTAACGGGCCAAATTTTCTTACCGGACATCAGCTTGACCTCTTATTTGAAGAATGGCAATACGCATGGACGCCAGCAGTTGAAGGCGAGCTTATTGCGCTTTCAGAAAAAGGCAGCCAACTAGAAGCAATTGCACTTAACAAACTACTGATGTTGGAAAAGCGATTGGAAGAACAGGGCCAAAGCCGCTCCAGCCAGAGTGTTACCTCATTACTGACTCAAGCGGTGCTGATTGGACTACATCAACGTATTCCAATACTTCTCCAACTACTTGACAACTATATTCAACAAGACTTTCGTCTGGACTCCCTCACCGCCTGTGGTCATCAGTTAATACACTTATGGCGTGGACGCACATTCTTTGATATTACAGATCAATCGATACTAGAGAACAGGTTATATCAAGTTATACCTCAGGCGTTTTTCTGTCTGGATCAAATTTCTCAGGGTGATGAACAACAGCAGGAAACCCATCTGCAAGCTCTTTTATCATTGCGAGAATTGATCGAATTTATGCCGATGATCAGCCAAATGCAAAACAGTACCCATTCATATCAAAACGATTTTTACCAACAACTTAACCGACTGGATGGAAAACTGGATGAAGTTCCTCTGCTTAAAGGGGCAATTGATGCACTGCGTTATCTGGGTGATCAGGTAGATGAGAATCTACTGACTGATAGTCTGGAGAAAACATTCAGTACAGGCAGTGATCCTGAAAAAGCAATTGGCTATTTCGTAGGTATTATGCGAACAGCTCCTGAATTAGTGATCAAAACACCAATATTGGTTGATCACTTAAATCGGCTATTAAGTCAGTGGGATGATCAACGTTTTCTCCAAATACTTCCCGATTTACGTTTCGCATTTAGTCAGCTAACGCCGAAACAAAATGAAGAATTGTCTCGCTATATCGCTGGAGAGATCGGTCTGTCAAGACAGGAGCTGTCTCTATGGCAAACAGAATTCAGTGAGAAAGAGATGCTGGAGGCTACTGGGCTAAATCAGAAGTTATACAGCCGTTTATCAGAACAGCAATTGCTTGGATGGTTTAATACCGATAAAGGGAAATATCAATGAGCCAACATAATGATATGCCTGATGATAAAAAGCAGCAGGCAAAACGCTGGCGCCTTGTACTTGGGCAATATGCGGATAATGCTCTGGGACAAGCTTCATTTAATGCAGAAGATTTTAAGATCGAACGAACTCTCGATTTTCTCTATCGCAGAGAATATGAACGTAGGGGACTACGTCAGGAACGAGGGCGCCATGGTTCATTGGATGCTTCGCAATTAGCCGCCGTAAACTGGCTCAATCAGGCCCGTAAACTTTTCCCGAACAGCACATTCGAGCGAATGCAATCACAGGCAATAGAACGTTATGAAATCAATAGCTTTCTGAATGATCCACAAACTTTGAAAGCAATGGAACCAACGAAAGCTCTAGCAAAAGCACTGATGAGTCTACGCGGGAAAATGAATGAAGAAACCCGGGAAGCGGTGAGGCAAATTATCCGCCAAGTCGTGGAAGATATTCTGCGCCGGATACGCAATAACTTCCGCCAATCTCTGACGGGACGAAGAAATCGCTTTCGTCGTTCTCTTATCCCCAATAGCCGTAATTTTGACTGGAGAGCAACTATTGCCGCTAACCTAAAAAATTATGATACCAGTAATAAACGTTTATTGATTGAAACACCCTACTTCAATTCTCGGATGCAACAACATATGCCATGGGATGTCATTCTCTGTGTCGACCAGAGCGGCTCAATGGCCAGCTCAATCATGTATGCCGCGATTTGTGCCAGTATTCTCGCCTCACTACCTACAATAAACGTTTCTCTAGTCGTATTCGACACTCAGGTAGTTGATCTGAGCCATCTTGCCCATGATCCCGTTGAAATACTGATGACTGTGCAATTGGGCGGTGGCACTAACATTGCCGGTGCGATGCAATATTGTGAGACATTAGTCAAAAACCCTAAACGCACTATTATTTCATTGATTAGCGACTTCGAAGAGGGCGGCTCCTTATCCAGATTACTGGATTGTACCCAGCGCCTGCACAGCCAACAAGTTAAGTTACTAGGACTGGCAGCTCTGGATGATGAAGCTATGCCTGCATATGACTCAACCATAGCTCAAAAACTGGCAGACAGGGGAATGCACGTTGCAGCGTTAACACCGGAACACTTTGCACAATGGCTCGCGGAGGTAATGCAGTGAGTTGGCAGACAATTTATCTACATTATGATGAAGATGCTTTGGCAGTCTTCGCTAACATGGGGTTATTACGGCGGGCGCGTAAAGATGTTGATAATGGCAAAATTACATTAATAGATCCGCAAGGTGGTATTTTTAACAGTGATGGACAACAGGTTGTTTTAGATGCTCAGGGTATACAAAAAGCACAATGCGATTGTCCCGCATCAGATTGTTGTAAACATATTTTGGCAACTGTTCTGTGGCTACAAGCAAATAGTACCGGGCAAGCATCAGAAAAAGAACTGATACATGAAACGATGTCTCAATCTTCTGAATCGCTGCTATCTGAATTACTTTCTTTTTCCCCTGAGGAATTGATCAAACTAACAGGTAAAGCTAATTGCCGCTTGGCAATACGCTTGTTACAGCAATGGGAACAAGATCAGAAACAAATACGTACAGAAGATATCGATTCCCAACTGAAGATCTACCTGCCTGAGTTTGAAGAACCTATCATTTTCCTAAAAAAAAGCGGTTATAAAGGTATGCTTTCTTCTCTGCCTGAAAACCAGCGTAAGGCGCTTCATCTTGCTGCGGTAGTAAAACTGTTTAAACAATCCCAGAAACCCTGGACATGGCCAGATGAGCTAAATGTTATACCAAGTGAAAAACAACCGCTCAGCGAGGATGAAAAAAATCTTATCGCAATTGTTAATCAGTTCATACAAGAGCTATTACGACAAGGTTTATCCCATATCAGTCGTAGTAGTGCCACTCAACTTCATCTGCTGAATATATCTGCCAAAGCAGAAGGATTACCATTGTTAGCTTCTTATTTAAGAGGGTTAAGCGGACAAGTAAAACTGCTGGCAGATAAACATTTCACTATGGACGAAGGAAAGGTTTTACACTTTTTAGCCCAGCTTTCTGCTTATCTGTATCAACTGACTCACGCAGCACCAGACCAGTTAATGAAGCTGCGCGGAATTCCTCGCAAACAATATGATGAAAAAAATACTACCTTATCATTAATTCCTGTCAGTGCAGACTGGTGGACAACAAACAGTGGCGCACTAGGTGCAACTTTTACTTTCTGGAACGACGAAGAGAAACAATTATTACAGAGTACTCAGGCAAGAGCCAATCGCCACGATCCTCACTTTAACTGTCACGGAGTCTGGTCAACATTATCTGTCTGGAAACAAACTGCTGATAAACTTATGCGCCGACCTTTCATCCTACATTTCCCAAGAATATCGGATGAAGGAAAATTAGCGACCAGTGGTGACAGTTACGCCACAAGTCAGAACACGCCTTTCAACCTGAAGCAATATCAATCATTACGAACTCACTTTGGTATACAAGATTGGAATGAATTGCCAGATTATTTTTCACTACAAACTGATGATTTTTTCTCGCCATTATTACTGCATATAGAAACTTATCAGCCATTAGTCTGGTATGAAATTGAGCAATGTATAATATGGGAAGTCAATGATTCTAAGGGTAACTCCGCCTTTTTGCGGCTTTACTGGGAAGACGCAATACACAATCACATTGAAGAACTTCGCTATATTACGAAAAAAGAGTTGGAAATCATTGGAGTCAGTGTGCAACCTGTTCGAAGGGAACAACGTATTGACCTAATCCCTACTACATTGTGGCTAAAAAAAGGTGATGATATCACGTTGTTTTATCTTGATTTTGATTTTCATCCACGTAAGAAACAACGCTCTGCATTTATTAGTCATATTCAGGAATATATGGCAAAGAAAAAACGACAGAACGCAGCACATTACTCAGAACCTACATTATCGCAAAAACTGTGCCGTCCAATTCTGTCGATACTAGAAGCACAAGCTTGTACGGGCAGGCAATCCCTTTCAATTTCACAGAAAGAGCAACTGGATCTGAGCCGACAGACTGCAGAAGATTTGGGTATGGACTTACTGGCACATTGTCTGCAGGATTATCTAATACTAAATAAACAAAATGCGGCAGAATCACTATTACGTCTGACATGGCTATGTCACCAATTACAACAGTTACAGAGTCAGTTACCAATACAGCTGAGATAAAAGCTAAAAGATCCAGAAATATGTAGCTTCTGAAGCAAAAAAGAAGCGTGCTGAATTTTATAACAGAAGCAATTATCACCAGCCGGGTTTGATAAAAAGGCTAACTCCCTTTACCGGCTGGCTTTTGACTATTGAAGAGAAGTCACTTCCAAAATGATCAGGCATAATCAACGCACAATCAGCCCCAGTAAAATTCCCACAGCACTAAAATCAGCATCGCTAAATGTGGTATTGGCAATGCCGATATCGCCAAGTACAGGCAGCAGGAATACCGGCAGGAATGTAATTAACAGGCCTTGAGCAAAGGCACCGAGGATTGCTCCCCTTCTTCCTCCCGTTGCATTACCGAAAACACCCGCAGTTGCGCCAACAAAGAAATGAGGAACAACACCGGGAATAATCACTGTCATATTCAGCCAATAGAGTAAAAACATGCCAATGACACCGGCAATAAAGCTGCTTAGAAAACCAATCAGCACCGCATTTGGGGCATAGGGAAAAACCACCGGGCAATCCAGCGCGGGTTTGGAATTCGGGACTAATTTATCGGAGATACCCTTAAATGCAGGCACAATCTCAGCAATCACCATCCTGACCCCCTGTAGAATGATATAAACCCCTGCGGCAAATGTGATCGATTGCATCAGAGAGTACATGATGCTGTTTTTTCCACCACTAACCTGCCGTAAAAATTCCTGATCAGCAAACAGACAAGTAAGGAGAAAAATGATCGCCATAGTTAAGGATATGGAGACAGAAGTATCACGCAGAAATAACAGGCTCTTTGGCACGTTCATTTCTTCCGTGGAGTGAGCCTTATTACCCAATTTACTGCCAATAAATCCCGCCAGAACGTAAGAAAGCGTCGAAAAATGCCCAATGGCTACTTCATCAGAGCCGGTTACTTTTTTCATATAAGGGTGAGCAATTGCCGGAAAAAAGACCATTGAAATACCAACAACAATTGCACCAATCGCAACAAGCACCACACCACTGACTCCGGCGACAGAAAGAATCACTGCCACCATCATCGACATAAATAATGTGTGATGGCCTGTCAGAAATATGAATTTCCACGGAGTAAAACGGGCAATCAAAATATTAATCACCATTGCGAAAAACATAATCATCGCCATTTCTTTACCGAAATTTTTCTGCGCGATTGATACGATAGCTTCGTTATTCGGCACAACACCCTGAATACCAAAAGTATGTTGAAAAATAACGGAGAATCCACTCAATGAAGAAACGATAACTCCCGCACCCGCGCCCAGAATAACAAATCCGAGTAGAGTTTTTACGGTGCCTTTAATGCACTCAGTCACAGGTTTTTTCTGTAATACCAAACCAATCAGGGAAATTAATCCGACCAAAACAGCAGGCTCTGCCAATACGTCATTCATCAGAAAGCGGAAAAAATCCATATTCGTCTCCGGTTACAATCTGCCAAGATCTTGCAATGCCGCAGATAAGCGTAATTTCATTGCAGATTTATCGAGCATATTTTCTAATACAACCATCTTTCCATTTACCTGTTGCTCAGCCAGTTGTTCTGCAATATCTTTTGTCGCAACAAAAATATCGCTCTTTATTCCTTTTGCTGAACCTAAATCGGTATGTCCGACACTGGCTTCAACACCTAATTCCTGCAAAATACTTTTAATGCTTATTTCCATTATTAAGCTGGAGCCCAAACCATGGCCGCAAACAACAGTTATATTCATCTTATTTTCCTGTTAACTAAAAAGAGTGGCTAATATCCCTGAATAATGGAAAAAGCGTCATCCTGACTTTTGGCCTGCATTAATTGATTAATTTTTGCCTGATCATCAAATAACCCAGCCAGTTCAGCAATCACTTCTATATGGCTGTAATTGCTTGTTGTAGCAAATACAAACAATAAGTGAACCGGATCATTTTCTGCTGACCCAAATCTGACGCCCTGTTTTATTAACGTCAGGCTCAGGGCAAGTCGATTGACTCCCTGCTCTGGTCTGGCGTGTGGTATTGCTATACCTGAACCCACCACGTAATAAGGGCCAAATTTTTCATGGGACTCATAAATCGCTTCGACATAACTGGGTTGGATCGCGCCATTATCAATCAGTGGCTGACAGGCGATTTCAATGGCCTCGCGCCAATCTCTGACATCAGGAAGCCATTGGATAACATCGCGGGTTAGTAAAGTTCTCAGCATTGAATTTCCCCGTATACTCTTCGTCTTTCAAATTGCCGCTTTGTGGCGGCATTTTGAAATGCCATTCAGTATATTTCGTTAACAGGCGGTTATTTCCATAAGGAGCATCGATGATTAAAAGAATAGCCAGTGCAAATCAAACCTACTGACAGAAAGAAATAAAAATCACAATAATACGGAGTAAATCACATTATGGGGAAACGAGGAGGAAGTACGTAAAAAAATCCCCAAATCTAAGATTCAGGGATTGGCTGGTTATGTTAACTCATAAGCATTATCGGCTAACGGACTAAATGCAAAAAGTGAATGTGTTTTTCGTATTGATCCAGAATATCGTGGATGATCTGCTCCTGCGTCCATCCCATCAGGTCGTAATCCTGACCGCCTTCTTTGAGGTAAACCTCGGCACGATAATATTTTTGCTCTTCAATTCTTTCGTCATCTTCCAGACCAGCAATAGCAAATGCAGGCTGAATATAACCCCGTAAACGTACTTCATAAACAAAGCTGATATTTTCGCCAAAGTCTACTTCCAGATGAATGCGATCTTCAGTTTCATCATTAATCACAACGACTTTATTCTGTTTTTCCAGCTCTCCGGCAACCATACTCATTGACTGCTGGATAACTTCGCTCATAAAACGTTTTACCTGTGATCGCTTAGGATAATAGACAATATTTCTTAACCTACGCTGCCACGGTATCGGATTACGGCTGGCTGTAGGTGCTATCGTCGTCATCTGCTGGCTATCTTTCTTATAAGCATCAATCCGTAATGCTTTAAGCAAACCATATATCGAAATTAATAACACAATGGAGAAAGGAAGCGCGCTGGCAATGGTGACCGTTTGCAGAGCGGATAATCCTCCCGCAACCAGTAACGCAATAGCCACAACGCCCATTAATCCCGCCCAGAAAATTCGTTGCCAGACAGGTGTATGATGGGCGCCACCGGATGCCAGTGTATCAACGACCATTGCACCGGAATCTGCGGAAGTGACAAAAAACATCACCACCATCACCATTGCAATGAATGATAAAACAGTCGGCAGAGGGAAATACTCCAGAAAATTAAACAGGGCCAGAGAAACATCTGTCTGTACGACATCAGCTAATTCTTTGGCTCCTTTATTGGCAATCAGGTCGATAGCACTATTACCGAATGCCGTCATCCACATCAGGGTAAAACCACTGGGTACAAACAGAACACCAGTCACAAACTCCCTGATTGTCCGTCCCCGGGAAACTCTGGCGATAAACATGCCAACAAACGGAGACCAGGATAACCACCATCCCCAATACAGTAATGTCCATCCTCCCAGCCAGTTACTGGATTTAGGTTCATAGGCATACAAGTTAAATGTTTTGCTGACAATTTCAGAAAAATATCCGCCGGTGTTTTCCACAAAGGATTTCAACAACAGCACAGTTGGCCCCAAAGCAACAACCAACACAAGCAAAAGCACCGCCAGACCTAAATTTATTTCGGATAAAATCCGGATGCCTTTATCCAGACCAGAAACAACAGAAATAGTCGCCAGAGCAGTGATCGCAATGATCAGTATAACTTGTACCGTTTCATTAATAGGCAGGCCAAATAGATGGTTAAGGCCCGCATTCACCTGAAGAACGCCGTACCCAAGAGATGTCGCAACACCAAATACCGTCCCGATAACGGCAAAAATATCTACCGTATGACCAATCGGCCCATAAATTTTATCGCCGATAATCGGGTACAAAGCTGAACGTAGGGTTAAAGGCAATCCATGACGATAACTAAAAAATGCCAGAATCAAAGCCACAATCGCATAGATAGCCCAAGCATGCAGCCCCCAGTGGAAGAAAGTTAATTGCATCGCCTGTTTAGCTGCAGCAATACTTTCAGGAGTTCCTACCGGCGGTGACAGGTAATGCATCACCGGTTCAGCAACACCAAAGAACATCAGCCCGATACCCATACCCGCAGAAAACAACATGGCAAACCAGGAAAAATAACTGAAATCGGGTTCAGCATGGTCGGGGCCAAGCTTGATATTGCCGTATCTGGATAACCCCAGATAGGTAACTGAAAGTAAAATCAACGCAACGGCAAGGATATAAAACCAACTAGCATTAACAAACAAGTCTTGCTGCAAAGATTTAAACCACCTATCGGCAAGCTCTGGTTTCAAACCAGCAAATGCGACCAATGCAATGATCAAAAATGCCGAGAAGAAAAAGACTGGTGGGTTAATGTAAGTTTTCGTTTCTACCTGTCCAGTATTATCTTGACTCATACTCATCCTTCAAAAATTAGTGTCCGACACTATCTCCTATATCATTCAAAAAAATTTTGTCGAAATTTTAATAAAATAACCCCATCAGGAGTTACCCATCACGCAAATATTTAGTGTTCATAATTTGCTCAATTTTTACGTTCATGATCACCTTAACATAAAAATCAGGCCAACTGTACTTATAGAGAGTTATGCAAAAGATGTCATTAACAAATTAATAACATCAATAGCTAAAAAGTTAAAAACAAAAAACATTAACCTCATTTTTCGTGTAATTAATTAATATTATTTAACTGATAGTGCAACGATTTCTCATTCAGGTTAATAACTAACATAAGGAAGTTAACATCATGTTAAACACGTTAAACAGGTCAAATGGGTTAAAAGGCAAGCGAGTTGTGGTGACAGGTGGGGGGCGTGATTTTGGGCAGGCTATTTCGGTCTGGTTAGCACGGGAAGGTGCCCATGTTGATCTCTGTGCCCGCCAATTAAAAAATGCTGAAGCGACCTGTGAAATTATTCAGAATGAAGGAGGAATCGCAAGAAGTTATCAGTGCGATATCAGTAATGCACAATCAGTACGCAATTTTGCCGATCAGTTACTACAGGACAGTAAGCCTATCGATATTCTGATATTAAGTGCTGCGCAGTGGCTGGAAGGTGAACTGAGTGAGAATAATAGCGATGAAGATATTATCAGCACAATAAATTCTGGAGCGACAGGTTCCATTTTATTGACCAAAATGCTGTTACCAAGCCTGCGCCAGTCTCAGGGAGCTGATATTATTGCGATGGTATCTGTCTGTGGTATCCCGAACTTCACCCGCTCTGTCGCCCACCCGGCTTTTTTTGCAGCCAAACATGCAATGAGTGGTTTCTGCAACACGATTTCCCATCAGTTAAGTAAAGATAATATTCGCGTGACAGGGATATACCCTCCTGACTTTGAACTTAATGGGTTTGATGAAATTCTGGATGATCATACAACAATGGGCAAACAAATGTTGAATGGCCGTTCGGTATGGGAATCCATACGGTTTGTTTTGACCCAGCCCCGCAGTTGCCATGTCAGTGCAATTTATTTTCAGGGGCCGACTTTTGAAGATATGAAACAGTTATAATTACTCTGAAAATTTATTATTCATATACTCCCACGGTTGATGATAATTCATTAATCGTGGGACATATTTCTCATTGCTCTTTCTAACTCATTACTCGGATTGTAAATAAAAAACTCACCTTCCATTAAAATTTGGGCATTTCTTTGTGTACCTGCATAGGCTATATTTTCACCATCAAAAATAATGCTAAATTCAGACACCCCCGACAGATGTTCAATACGTACCGTGGCATTATCACTGTCGTTGCGAGCATAATGGATATGACTGGCATTAGATCCAGAAAAACAACAAGCAGCAGCTAAACAACAACCACCGGAAACAGCAATCGATGAATGAACATTTTTAGGCGTCAGGTACCTGATGCTAATATCACCACCATTTATAGGTGGAGCAATAATCGCTATTTTGGGCTGAGTAATAGATTGCTTTAAATCATCTTCATTCATTAATCCCCCATCGTTCTTAATAATTCCCATTTCAATCCCCATTCCTAATCTTATTGCCAAAATTTTTTCTTGTAATAATTTATTACTATCAATTTCCTTGACACTTTCATAACCAGTGATCCCTAAATCTTGTGCATGGATAATGATCATTGGCACAACAACATCGATACAAGTAAGTGGAATATTATTAAATGTGTCAATTAAATTTCCTGTAGGAAAAATCGATATTGTTTTTGAACAGGCAGGAGACTCAAATAAAACATAAACTTCCGGAAAATCCCCAAGAACATTGGGGATCGATGTCAATTGATACTCAGGAGAAATATTAGCCATAGAACATAAAATATTTTTACTCGTATTGGTGTTATAAACATGTAGCCTGCCATCAGGCATTAACAACTTCTCTTCTGGTAAACATCTTATCACCAAGGGTATTGATGAAGTCATATTTCCACAATTAACTTCCCATGATACTCTATTGCTATCTTTTTCAAGCTGGGCAAACGTACTAATAACTTTTTTAGATTTATCGTCTATATCGATAATAAATGCTTTGTTACTGGTAGTCACTCTTCTGCCTAATCCATGTGATTGGGTATTGTCTTTAACGGTACCGAGCAAAGGTACACCCATGATGTGTCTGAGAATCTCTTCCCTTAATTCTCTTTTTTCTGGCAAATATTTTTGCAACACAACTACACCTGTAGAAGTCCCGCCTCTGACATAATAGAGTGGAATTTTAATTGGAAAAGATGATTTCTTCATAAGATTATCACTAATAAATTATCATTTTCATTATTACCTTGCTAAGAAGCATAAAAACGTAAAATTGTAATAAGTTGACATGATAATATCTCCAATTCAATTAACCAGTTACTTAACCCTTGAATAATAAAAACAGAAAAATCATCAGGGAATATAATATAACATTAATAATAAACAAATCTTCAATAGAACTACACTCACCAAACATAACTACATATAATACAAAATAAAATTTAATATTTAGTGGGTTAAATACATGGCTCAGAAAAAGGATTATTAACAAAATAAAACCCGTTGATAAGAGAGGGAAGTGTTATTGAAATGATAAATTTCAATAATATGGAATACCTTTCCCTAAATATACCAATAAAATCAAAACCTTTTAAAAACATCTAATTTATTATTGTATGTGAATTTAAAATCATGATATACAGCTCAATATATTTCGGACAAGAGGATATATACACAATGGATTTCAAGATGCATCGCGGCTGCAAGGGAGTTCATCCCCGTGAGCATAGATAACCGTATATTTATAAAAATGGTGGCTGGGGTGAGCGAGCACAGCCAACAAAAAGGCAACTTGAAAGACGAAGTGTATAGACATAATAAATTCTCCAGCTAATGTTTTATCACAATCATAATAAAAATATCCTATTAACCTTAAGGAGCATTTATGTATAGTCAAAAATATTTCCAAACACCTGCTGATTATCTAAACGAAATTGATAAATACTTAGCAGAAAACAGACAAATAAATCACTCCAGCGCCTCACACCAAGATAAAATTTACCTTAATAAGCACTGGGTTATCAATGCCAATATAGAAAATCCGGGGCTAAACTTAAGTGTTGTCAACAATATCAATGAACTTCCTATCCATATAGAAAAATTTGTTAATAATGCTCAAACACAAGCAAGGTTTATTGCCTTCTTCTCTGAAGAAAAATATCATGCAATTGCTTTTGACTGTTGCCATATCCCGAATGAAGGTGTTTCAATCATAGGTATTGAACCAGCAAACTCACTTCAACCAGGCCCCTGCAAGGAGATTGCCACAGCTTGCCAAAAACTCGATTTCTCTTTGATTAATACGCCCGTTTCTTTACGTATTTTATCGAGTAATCAACAAAATAGTACCGGTGAATGTATTATATATAGCTTATCTTTAGCAAAGAAGATGCATAAGGAAAGTAATAAACTCTCTCTTTTGCATCAAAAAAACCTTAACAATGAACTTAATATTACGCATAAAAGTAATAACGTTGTTATTTATCCACCAGAAGCAGATAAATATCTATTACCTTTATTCATGAAACATTGCCAGTCAGAGAAAAGAATGAATAATTATCTTTCATCTCCTTTGGCCGATTTTTATAAAGAAACAGATAAAAGAACCTACGAGGTTAGTAAAAATAGATCCAATAACGACCATAAGCCACTAACCCTATATGAACGTTTTTCTTCTTATAATAGGGTTCAAAAAGTCGGTGAAGGAAATGATGAAGATGATATTAAAAAAATCACGTCGAGCACCTCTATTTTTGAGAAAAGACGTTATGAGGTTAATAAATTATTAAAAAAATAACGATCTTTCTAAAACAAGATCAATAATAGATCAACCAATAATCTGATCTATTATTTTTCAAATCAAAAGAAATTTTATAATTGCCTGTAAGGATGAGATATTTTAAGAAAGTAAAATCATGACCAGCAAAGAGTTATGGCGATAAGAAGAGTATGCATCTCATTATTAAACAATAGAATTTATTATCCCTTATTCACATCAGGAGTAGTTATGAAGGATAAAGAGCCTGACCAATTACGTCGCCTATTAGTAAAATTTCCGCTGCTGGTTCCTTTATTAACAACACTTCCTGCTTATGCAAAAGAAAAACTGCTATCATCTTTCATCGGAGATAAATCCCCCGATGCGATACCAACAACCGGAAAAACGCTATTACTTAAAAATGCTGACATGGTTGTGACCATGGATAAAAATAGGCGAGAAATTAAAAGAGGTTGCGTCTTTATTAAGGGTAATATCATTGTTGCTGTCGGAACGGAAAGCGAAGTACCGCAAACAGCCGATAGAATTATCGATCTCAAAGGGCATATCGTCATTCCGGGCCTGATTAATACTCACCATCATATGTACCAGAGCCTGACCCGCGTAGTGCCATCGGCACAGGACGGCGAGCTGTTTAACTGGCTGACCGCCCTGTATCCGATCTGGGAAAAACTGACTCCGGAAATGATGAAAGTGGCAACCAAAACGGCAATGGCTGAATTAATGCTCTCTGGCTGTACCACTTCCAGCGATCACCAATATATCTATCCGAACGGCATCAAGCTTGATCACAGTATTGAAGCTGCACAAAAAATGGGAATGCGTTTCCACGCCTGCCGCGGCAGTATGAGTATGGGAAAAAAACAGGGTGGTCTGCCACCGGATTCCATCGTTGAGAATGAGAAATTTATTCTTAAAGACACCCAGCGTGTAATTGAGCAGTTCCATGACGCAAAGTGCGGCGCGATGATCCGCATCGTGGTTGCACCATGTTCCCCGTTCACAGTAAGTGAAGGGCTAATGCGTGACTCTGCAAAACTTGCCCGAGCGCACAGCGTTTCACTGCATACCCACTTGGCAGAAAACATCAGCGATATCGATTACAGCAAAAAAAAGTTCAACAAAACCCCGGCGCAATATGTGGAAGATCTTGAGTGGGTTGGCCATGATGTATGGCACGCACACTGCGTGAAGCTCGACGACTACGGCATAAAGCTGTTTGCCCGTACCGGCACCGGCGTAGCACACTGCCCATGTTCCAACATGCGTCTGGGTTCCGGTATCGCACCAGTACGGCATATGCTGGACGCAGGAATGCATGTGGGGTTGGGAGTCGATGGCTCCGCCTCTAACGACAGCTCAGATATGATGGGAGAAGTACGTCAGGCGCTGCTATTACAGCGCGTAGGTTTCGGCCCTGAAGCATTAACTGCGCGTGAAGCACTGGAAATCGCAACACTTGGAGGCGCAAAAAACCTCAACCGTGACGATATAGGTGCGCTGGCTCCGGGCATGATGGCAGATATTGCTGTGTTTAATCTTGAAGGAATTGGCCTTGCAGGCGCACAGCACGACCCTGTCTCAGCGCTGGTATTCTGTAACCCGGGTAAAGTGGCGTACAACATCATCAACGGCCGCATCGTAGTCGAAGATGGTAAAGTAACTACCGTGGACGTTCCTGTCATTATTGAGCAACATAACCGCCTTGCCTACCAACTGGTTGATGGTTGACCCACAAAAAATTATTGGGCTTATATTGAGAAATATCATGATAACGCTTTGTAGTCATGATCAATAAATTTACCCAACGTATTGAGAGAACTAATCTCACGCTTTGTATCTGGGATAAAGAGATTGCTCAGGATAACCTTTTATTTATTTCTTTCCTTTATCAATATCAATTTGTTATTTTTATTCTGTTTTCTGTGACCAAATAACATTGGTATTAATACACCATATTTTTTATAAACATTAAACATTAAATCAACTTTAAGAATTGCAATTAAAAACATCATACTAATTATTTACAATAAAAAGAATATAATAAACACATACTAAATAAACCATGGTGAAAATTTTAATATTAACTATTAGCAACAAAAAACTTCAAGGAATATATTTAATGATTTAATATATACTCCAGTTGTATAAGCAGGAGAAAACAGAAATCATTAGTAATAATCAAAATCGTATTTAAAATAGGAGAAAAAAATGGCATGGGTTTATGAAGTAAACAAAAAAGCATTTTATCATAACGAAAAATTTCAGTTTTATGCACTGTATGCGGGTGCACCAGGGTACAAGAATAATAGTGAACATCAATGTGTTTCAAATAAGGGGCCTCTTCCAAGAGGAAGATATAAAATTGGGGCACCTTTCAAACATCCACATTCTGGTCGTTATACTCTAAGGCTAACTCCTCATGAAACTAATTATATGTGTGGAAGGGCTGGATTTCTGATTCATGGTGATAATGGCCGCGGTACTGCTTCTAATGGTTGTATTGTCGCTCATCCAAGTTACAGACAAAAAATTTGGGAAAGTGGGGATAGGGAGCTTATTATAAAATGAAATTATTTCCATTTATCGCATTAATATTAATTTTCACCAGCACGTCTAGTTTCGCAAAAGTGTTACCGGCTAATTGTATCAGCATTAATGGAACAGTTGGTATTGATATGACTAACTTTATGTTAAATGACCTTAAAGTGAAAAAAGAAGATGTAATATTGGAAAAAACAAAATCAGAATTATTATATTCAAACTCTGTAGGAATACCATTGTCTACCTACTATGGAGAGCAGGAAAAAAAATCTGAAGGAGTAAATAGTGAAGATACTACAACCATAAGTGAATATGCACATACTTTTCGGGAAGATAATGCAAAAAATATTATCATAAAATTCACTTACGAAAATGTAGAGAACAAACATAATGTTTTTCTGGCTTCAGCATTAGTGAATGATCATGATTGTGCTGTTAGATTTAATGGTTATCTTGTTGTAAAAAGGGAGTTTTGATAAAACATGCTATAAAACTTTTCGCTAAAATCACTAATGGATATTGTGATGAAATTATCCAGATATAAAATCAAAAAGCATGATCAGAAAATTTATGATGCTTTAAAACGATTAGATAATCGTGCGGTCTTTGGATTTTTTGCTATTCCGGTGGTACTTGGCATTATCGGAGGGAAAGAATTAGCTAAACTTATTCTTATTATCTGGCCTATTTATAGCTTCATATATATACGGATGTTTCGTAAATTATCCGCTCAACTTCAGGAAAAAGGGATGCGTGAAATGACAAACTGGGGAAACAGACATCCCTTTTACCTGATTTGCTGGGTAATATTGTTGTTTTACTTACCTCTGGCTCTTATCGGTTGCATTGGTTATCTTTTCGAACAAGCTGCTGCAACCCTATAAACTCAAAAGCCCCGATCAATTATAATCGGGGCTTTTATGACATTGTCTGAGATCAAACCTTACATCACGCTTTTCGCCTGCTGAACGATCTCAATCAGTGGTTGTGGCCAGACTCCGAGGAGCAGGACCAGTAACGCAGTGAGCAATACAACAATACCACCAGAGGTGAGTGCCCAGTTTCTTGGGGTATCACGGTTCAGTGCTTTTGGTGCTGGCAGGTATAAACTCACCATCACACGCAGGTAGAAATAAAGACCAATCGCACTTCCCAATACTACCGCGCCAGTCAACCACCACAGTCTGGCTTCAACACCGGTTGCGATAACATAGAATTTACCGATAAAACCAAATGTCAGCGGGATCCCTGCCAGTGACAGCATCATAATTGTCATCACTGCTGACAAAATGGGTTTATGCCAGAACAAACCACGGTAGGAGAACAGTGATTCCGCATCTGGGCCTCTGTATGGGCTGGACATCAGGCTGACCACACCAAATGCGCCAATGCTGGCAAGCAGGTAACCGGCCAGATAAACCCCGGCTGTTTCTTCTGCCAATTTGTGATCTTTAATAGCGATCAAGACCACCAGCAAATATCCCAGATGTGCAATGGATGAGTAACCGAGCAGACGTTTGATATTACTCTGCGTCAGTGCCAGCAGGTTACCAAACAGGATTGAGGCGATTGCAATCACCGTGAGTACAATGCGTAGGGTTTCACTGTCTGTTACAGGCGCCTGCACAAACAAGCGCATCACAACAGCAAAAATTGCCACTTTACTCGCCGTTGCCAGAAAGGTCGATACCGGTGCTGGCGCGCCCTGATACACATCCGGTGTCCAAAGCTGGAAGGGAACGAGGGAAAGTTTGAAACCCAGCCCGACAATCATCATTCCCAGCCCTGCCAGAACCAGCGGCTCATGGAGTTTACTGTCGCTCAGGCTTCTGCCCAGTGATGCGAAGGACAAATCGCCTGATTCAGCATACAACAGAGCAATACCGAACAACAGGAACGAGGATGCCGCCGCAGACAGCAGCATATATTTGATACTCGCTTCCAGTGAGCGTTTCTGGCGGAAGGCATAACCAATCAAGCCAAACAGCGGCAGAGTGATTAGCTCAATACCGATAAACAAGGATGCCATGTGATTGGCCGCAGAAAGCAGAATACCGCCAGCAGCTGCAATCAACACCAGCAGATAAAATTCTTCTTTGTTATCGGGATAATTTTCCAGCCACGAATAGGCAAATGTCGTCGTTGCAAGGCTCGCAATCAGCACCAGTGCTGTATAGAACATGGCAAAGCGATCCACATGGAGCAACGGAGTGACATCCATCGGTTCCTGTTGCCCGACAAAATAGAGAGAAAACAGTGCCAGATTCAGGCCAATTACCGTCAGGGTGACGTTGGTGAAATGATCGCGTCGCCATGCAATGGACAGCATCACAACCACCACCGTCAATCCGACGATTAATAGCGGCAACAGTGCGATCAATTGTTCAGAAGTTATTGTCATGGCGAATCACGGCCTTGTAGTTAAAAGTGAAGCTGAATACCAATTCTGGATGTTGCTCATTGCCGCAGCCGAAGTATCAAGGATCGGTTGTGGATAAACACCAAGAATAACCAGCAGGGCACCCAGCAGCAGCAAAATGGAAATTTCTCGTGCATCCATCCGTGGCAATGGCTCATCAGATTTTGGCGTACCATAATGAGCTTTCTGCATCAGATACAGAGCATATACGGAGGCGAAAACCAGACCAAAGACAGATACCGTAGTAATCAGGGTAAATTTACCGAAACTACCGAACAGGATCATAATCTCACCCGCAAAGTTACCGGTGCCCGGCATACCTAATGTTGCTACAGCAAAGAACAGCGATATGGCCGGTAACAGCTGAATTCGTCCCCACAAGCCACCCATCTGACGTAGATCGCGGGTATGCAGGCGTTCATAGAGCTGACCACACAGGATAAACAAACCCGCCGCTGATAAACCGTGGGCAATCATCTGAATCACTGCCCCCTGATAAGCCAGTTGGCTGCCGGTATAGATAGCGATCAAAACGAAGCCCATATGCGAAACACTAGTGTAAGCAATCAGGCGTTTGATATCGGTCTGGCTGAAAGCCATCCATGCACCGTAGAAGATACCAATGACACCCAGCCACATCGCGATGGGTGCAAATTCGGCAGAAGCCTGAGGAAACAGAGGCAAACCAAAACGCAACAAGCCATATGCCGCTGTTTTCAACAAGATCCCCGCGAGGTCAACAGAACCTGCCGTTGGTGCCTGACTGTGAGCATCCGGCAACCAACCATGTAAAGGTACAACAGGCATTTTCACTGCAAACGCGATGAAGAACCCCAGCATCAGCAGATACTGAACAGTATGTGACATCGGGGTATCCAGCAGTTTCTCATAGCTGAATGACCATTCGCCGGTTGCATCGTGGTAAATGAAGGCCAGTGCCAGAATCGAAATCAGCATCACCAGACCGCTGGCCTGAGTATAAATGAAGAATTTCGTCGCTGCCGTAATACGGGTTTTGCCCTGTGAACCTCTGTGACCCCAAAGTGCGATCAGGAAGTACATCGGAACCAGCATCACTTCCCAGAAGAAGAAGAACAGGAACAGGTCAATGGCAAGGAATACACCCATCACGCCACCGAGGATCCAAAGCAGGTTCAGGTGGAAGAAACCCTGATACGGCTGGTTTTCGTTCCACGAACAGAGAATCGCCATTAAACCCAGCAGTGCAGTCAGGACGACCATCAAGAGTGACAGACCATCCAAAGCCAAATGAATGGAGATGCCAAAACGCGGTATCCACGGCATCATAAATTCTGATTGCCACTGTGGAATGCCTTGTGGGTTGGTCAGCGTATAGCCTCCCTGCATCCAGAGGTACAGAGAAAGCAGCAGAGTCAGCCCCATCGCAAGAGACGCTATCCAACGCGGCACACGGGTGCCGAAGCGTTCTGCCTGCCAACACAGCAGGCCTCCGATGAAGGGCAGAAGAATTAGCCAAGGTAGTAGCATGGCGCAATGTGTCCCTTAATTAAACCAAAAGCAGCAGAGCTAAAACCAGCACTGCACCCAACCCCATAGAGGCAGCGTACCAACGAACCTGTCCGTTCTCACTCAAACCCAGCCCCTTATTGCCCCAGCGTGACAATATGGCAGGGATATTCATCAGT
Organism: Xenorhabdus bharatensis; assembly: GCF_037996705.1. NCBI lineage: Bacteria > Pseudomonadati > Pseudomonadota > Gammaproteobacteria > Enterobacterales > Morganellaceae > Xenorhabdus > Xenorhabdus bharatensis. The sequence goes on from NZ_JBBMXG010000001.1 coordinate 179,837, forward strand.
GAGTTCAGAGGATCATTCCGTAACAGTTGTGTAATACCTTTGAATGGTTTCACAAATACCCAGTCATACAGAGCATCAAAACCCCAGGCATGGAACCACCATGTTGAGAAGAAACGCCCCGGAGCACTGTTGGCAATTGCATTGACCAAACTCCGTTTACCAAGGTACAACGCGGCAGCCAGCAAAATACCCAGCACAGCAACCACACCGGAAACAATCTCCAGCGTCATCTTGCCATCATGCCCTTCCGCTCCGTTACCCGGCAGAACACCGGTCAGCGGTTGTTCAATCCACGCACCAACAAAAGTTGACAATATCAGCAGCACTGACAATGGCAGCGTATGGGTAATGCCTTTAACTGAGTGCGCTTTGGTATTTTCTTTCCCGTGGAACACAATGAAGATCATGCGGAAGGTGTACAGAGAAGTCATCAATGCACCAATCAGACCTGCCAGCATCAAGTTCATATGACCATTTGCCAGCGCACCCCACAGGATTTCGTCTTTACTGTAGAAGCCTGCTGTCAGCAACGGCAGGGCAGACAAGGCCGAACCACCCACTAGGAAGCAGAGATAAACAAACGGAATACGTTTACTCAACCCGCCCATTTTGAAGATGTTCTGCTCATGGTGGCAGGCAAGTATCACCGAGCCGGAAGCAAGGAACAGCAGCGCCTTAAAGAAGGCATGAGTCATCAGGTGGAAAATTGCCGCATCCCATGCCTGTACACCCAATGCCAGAAACATGTAACCAATCTGGCTCATGGTGGAATAGGCAAGTACGCGCTTGATGTCCGTCTGTACCAGTGCCGCAAAACCCGCCAGCAACAGGGTAACGGCACCAATAATTCCCACCAGATGCAGAATATCTGGTGCCATCAGGAACAGAGCATGGCTGCGGGCAATCAGATAAACACCGGCTGTTACCATCGTTGCGGCGTGGATCAAAGCAGAAACCGGCGTCGGGCCGGCCATCGCATCTGCCAGCCATGTCTGCAATGGTAACTGAGCAGATTTACCTACTGCACCACCCAGAATCATCAGGGTTGCCCATGTGATTGCTGTGGAACCGGCTTCAATATGCTGTGGTGCCAGTACCGCCAGTTCGCGGAAGCTCAGCGTACCCAACTGGTCGTAGAGGATAAACATACCGATGGCAAGGAATACGTCACCCACACGGGTTACGATAAAGGCTTTCATTGCCGCTGCACCGTTGGCAGGCGTTTTGTAATAAAAGCCAATCAGAAGGTAACTGCACAGCCCTACCCCTTCCCAACCGAGATACATCAGCAGCATATTATCTGCCAGAACCAGAACCACCATGCTGGCGATAAACAGGTTGGTATACGCGAAGAAACGGGAATAGCCTTCTTCACCGCGCATATACCATGAAGCATAAGTGTGGATCAGAAAGCCGACGCCGGTGACTACACTCAGCATGGTTAATGACAAGCCATCCAATACCAGATTGACCGGAATACTGAAGCTGTCTACGCTCATCCAGTTCCACAATGTCTGGCTATAGACAAACCCACCAGCTTCATTCTGTGTATGGAAATCCATCCCGACCCAAAGTGTAACCAATGCAGCCAGCCCGACAGAACCGATACCAACGGTCGCTGACAGATTTTCAGACCAGCGGCCCCGGGAGAATGCCAGCAGCAAAAATCCCAGCAGTGGCAACAGAATTGTTAAATAGAGTAAGTTCATCCGCGCATCTCACTGACTATATCAATATTCAGGTTCTGGCGACGACGGTACAGCTGTAGTAACAGAGCCAGACCGATACTCGCCTCGGCAGCTGCCAGTGTAATGGCCAGAATGTACATCACCTGACCATCAGGCTGGAGCCAATAGCTACCGGCAACAATAAATGCCAGCGCTGAAGCATTGATCATGATTTCCAGCCCGATCAGCATAAATAGCAGATTCCGACGGATAATCAGGCAAGTGAAACCCAATGCAAACAGAATAGCCGCCAGAATCAGACCATGTTCCAAAGGTATCATTGTTGGTCCTCCACACGATTGCTGAGTACTTCACCCTGACGACTTTCACGACCCACGTGGTAAGCCACCACAAGCCCTGCCAGTAATAGCAGGGATGCCAGCTCGACTGCCAATACGTAAGGCCCGAACAGGCTGATGCCCACTTCTTTGGCACTGACCACTTCACCACTGATCACCGCTTCAGGCAGGCTATGAATAGCAAAGATCAGGACAACCAGTAAAATGGCCGAAAGGATGACAGGCCCAATCCAGGCTCTCGGCTTCAGCCATTGTTTTTCCTGATCAGCGACTGATTTGCCAAGGTTCAGCATCATCACAACAAAGACGAACAACACCATGATCGCCCCGGCATAAACGATGATTTCCAATGCACCGGCAAAATAAGCGCCCAGAGAAAAGAACACGACTGAAAGCGCCAGCAGGGAAATAATCAGGTACAGCAACGCATGTACGGGATTGGTGTGCGTTATTACCCTGAGTGTTGCCAGAATGGCAATCAACCCTGCGATATAAAATGCAAATTCCATGAATATCGCTCCTTATGGCAACAGGCTTTTAACGTCGATAGGTTTGGCTTCATTGTCGGCTTCGCCTTTGTCTTTGCCATCAATAGCCATACCTGACTTACGATAAAAGTTATAGTCAGGGTATTTACCCGGCCCGGAAATCAGCAGATCTTCTTTTTCGTATACCAAATCCTGACGGTTGAATTCGCCCAGTTCAAAATCCGGTGTCAGCTGGATCGCCGTAGTCGGGCAGGCTTCTTCACACAGTCCGCAGAAAATGCAGCGTGAGAAGTTGACACGGAAAAATTCCGGATACCAGCGACCGTCTTTATGTTCGGCTTTTTGCAGGGAGATACACCCCACCGGACACACGGCTGCACACAGGTTACAGGCAACACAACGCTCTTCACCGTCAGGGTCACGCGTCAGAACGATGCGCCCACGGTAACGGGGTGGCAAATAAACCGGCTCTTCCGGATACATTTTTGTTTCGCGTTTATGGAAGGCATGAAGCCCTATCATCCAAATACTGCGTACCTGGGTGGCGAAACCAACCAATAACTCTTTTAATGTCATGGTTTAATCACCCCTTTATTGAGCGTTGTACAAAATCACTGCGGCAGTCGCCAGCAGGTTGAGTAAGGTTAACGGCAAGCAAATTTTCCAGCCGAATGACATCACCTGGTCATAGCGCGGACGCGGTAACGCAGCACGGATCAGAATAAACATCATCATGAAAAATGCTGTTTTCAGCGCAAACCAGACGAATGGAGGCAGGAAAGGCCCATGCCAGCCACCAAAGAAGAGTGTGACGATTAAAGCAGACACCATCACAATACCGATATATTCACCGACAAAGAACATCCCGAATTTCATGCCGGAATATTCAATATGGTAGCCATCTGCCAGCTCCTGCTCTGCTTCCGGTTGGTCAAAGGGGTGACGGTGACATACTGCAACCGCCGCAATGGCAAACGTCAGGAAGCCAAAGAACTGCGGGATAATATTCCACAGATGCTGCTGGGAGTTCACAATCTCCACCATATTGAAAGAGCCGGCCTGTGCGACAACTCCCATCATGGACAGACCAATGAAAACTTCATAACTCAGTGTCTGCGCTGATGCCCGCATTGCGCCTAACAGCGAGTATTTGTTGTTACTCGACCATCCGGCAAACAACACCGCATAAACAGCCAGACCCGCCATCATCATGAAAAACAGGATACCGATGTTCAGATCTGCCGCCATCCATGTCGGGCTGACCGGTACAATGGCAAAAGCCAGTAACAGGGAGCAGAAACCAACGATAGGAGCCAGAGTAAAGATCATCCGGTCTGAGAAGCGTGGTGCCCAGTCTTCTTTGAAGAACATTTTGATCATGTCAGCGACAAGCTGTAATGAGCCGCCCCACCCTACGCGGTTTGGCCCATAGCGATTCTGGAACAGACCAAGAATACGGCGTTCGCCGAAACTCATGAACGCTCCGCAGACAACCACAACCAGCAGAATGACAACCGCTTTAAGAACAGAAATCAAAATGTCAATCAATTCGGGAGTAAGCCAGTTCATTATGCAACCTCCCGTAAGTTATTGACTGCTCTGCCTGCCAGAACCGGCGGAATACCCGGCATTCCCAATGGCAGGCCAATCTGACCCTGAGCAAGATTGCTGCTTAAGCGCACCACTAAGCGTAATTGCTGCCCCGCACAATCAAATTCCATCATGGAACCTTCTTTCACATTAAGATGTTCAGCATCCTGACGGTTCATCATGACATACGGCTCAGGCATGCGCTCCTGAATGACATCCGCCCGCTGGGATAACTCCTCACTACCAAACAGGTGGAAGTAAGGTGCGATGTACCATTCATTTTCCTGCGCACTAAAAGCAGCCGGAATGCTGTCAAAGTAGTTCAGACCACCATCCACTGTCTCAATCAGGCGTACACCGGGATCACCGAAACGCAGCTTACCGCCCACTTCAGCCTGAAATTTATTCCATGCCTGTGGTGAGTTCCAACCCGGCGCCCATGCAAACGGGATTTGCTGACGATCAGCAAACGGGCTGTTATTCCCTTCCATTGAGAAGGCAAACGCCGTATCGATATCTTGCGGCTGGCGCTGTTCATGAACACTGACATTGGCAAGCATGGCTGTACGACCACTGTAACGATGAGGTGAACGGGCCAGTTTTTGACCTCGGATGCGGAATGTGGCATCCGGTGCTGCATTGACGATGCCCTTGAATTGCGGCATTTCTTTGACACAAGCGTCAATCACATGGTCAAGCTGAGTCCAGTCCGTCTGACGCTGAGTATAGGTCGTATGCAGAGAATGCATCCAACGCCAGCTTTCCAGCATGACAACGGATTTGTCATAGAATGCAGGCTCATATACTTGGAAGTATCGCTGTGCTCGACCTTCCTGATTCACCAGCGTGCCATCGCTTTCTGCAAAACTGGAAGCAGAGAGGATCAGATGGGCTTTATCCATAATGGCGGTATGCTGATGGTCAACGACGATCAGGTTTTTCAGGCTATCCAGTGCATTGTCGATTTTATCAGCCGGAGCATGACGGTAGAGATCGTTTTCCATTACGATAACCGTGTCTGAATCGCCTTTAGCAATACGCTGTAAAGCAACATCCAGCGACTGCGCCTCCATCATCGCCAAACCAAGGCTGTTCGCATAGGCTGCGACATAGGAAAGACCGACATTGGCTCCGCTGTCTTTCAGTGCCCATGCAATATTAGCAGCAGCCTGAATCAGGGTATCACTGCCTGCATTACTGCCACTGATAATCAGTGGTTTCTTCGCTCCACGCAGTGCCTGAGCAACGATTTCTACTTTCGCTTTCAATTCATCCGGCAGATCATTGACAGCAGGAGCAATACTATTCAGGGCATGTGCCACGGCAAAACCGAACCGGGCCTGATCATCAACAGGGGCACGATAATTCCATGCTGCGATATCATCCAGACGGGTATCATCAACACTGGTCAGGAACAGCGGGTATTTGGCATGTTGACCAATATTCATCACTGCTGCAATTTGCCAGTCCGCGACTTTTTGAGCTGCGGCCATTTCACGGGCTTTGCCTTTAACAGCCTGACGTACCGACAGCGCCATGCGGGCACCTGTTTGTGTCAAATCTTCACCCAACACTAGCACAGCGTCGTACTCTTCGATCTCCCGCAGAGATGGCGTATAAACCCCGCCCTGTTGCAGAATTTCCAACATCATGTCAAGGCGGTGCTGCTCTTCTGCTGAAATGCCGCTATAGAAATTCTCCGCACCCACTAACTCACGCAGTGCAAAGTTACTTTCGATACTGGCGCGCGGCGAACCGATACCAATCGCGTTTTTCGCCTGACGCAGAATATCTGCTCCACCCTGCATCACCTGCACGGCATTCAGTGAGATCCACTGATCACCACGAAGTTGTTGTGGCTGGCGAGGGCGGTCATCACGATTGACATAACCATAACCAAAACGACCGCGGTCACACATGAAATAGTGGTTAACCGTGCCGTTATAACGGTTTTCAATCCGGCGCAATTCTCCGTAACGTTCTCCGGGGCTGGTGTTACAGCCGATACTGCACTGCTGGCAGATACTCGGTGCAAACTGCATATCCCATTTGCGGTTATAACGTTCAGAGTGCGTTTTATCGGTAAATACCCCTGTCGGGCAAACTTCGACTAAGTTACCGGAAAATTCACTTTCCAGTGTGCCATCTTCAGGGCGGCCAAAGTAGATATTGTCATGTGCGCCATAAACACCCAAATCCGTGCCATCCGCATAATCTTTGTAGTAGCGGACACAACGGTAACAGGCGATACAACGGTTCATTTCATGAGCAATAAATGGACCCAGTTCCTGATTCTTGTGTGTGCGTTTGGTAAAACGGTACTTACGGAATGAATGCCCCGTCATCACCGTCATATCCTGCAAATGGCAGTTACCACCTTCTTCACAGACAGGACAGTCATGAGGATGGTTAGTCATCAGCCATTCCACCACACTTGCGCGGAACTGTTTTGCTTCTTCATCATTAATGGAGATATACGTACCATCTGAGGCCGGCGTCATACAGGACATCACCAGACGACCACGTGTATCTTCCGCGTTCTGATATTGCTTAACCGCACACTGGCGGCAAGCGCCAACGCTTCCCAGCGCTGGATGCCAGCAAAAATAAGGTATATCAAGCCCCAGTGAGAGGCAGGCTTGTAACAGGTTATCAGCCCCGTTTACATCATAATTTTTGCCGTCTACATGTATCGTAGCCATAGTCAGCATGCTTCCCAATGGCCTGCCGTGGCAGGCGTTAATCAAAAATTCTTCTCTACCAACGCTGCTTAAGCAGGTTTGGCTGGATGCCTGCAATCAGGCTGGTATTCCCGTAATCTCTGGTGACAATCCCCGCCTCAAATTCTTCGCGGAAGTACTTGATTGCACTTTGCAAAGGTTCTACGGCACCGGGAGCATGAGCACAGAAAGTTTTGCCGGGGCCGAGGAAACGGCAGAGCTGTTCCAGTGTTTCGATATCACCGGGCTGGCCTTTTCCCTCTTCAATGGCACGGAGAATTTTGACACTCCAGGGCAGACCATCACGGCATGGTGTACACCAGCCACAGGATTCACGGGCGAAAAATTCTTCAAGATTACGGGTCAGGGAAACCATGTTGATCTCATGATCAACCGCCATTGCAAGCGCGGTGCCTAAACGACTTCCGGCTTTGGCGATGTGTTCGAAATCCATCGGCAGATCAAGATGTTCTTCGGTCAGAAAGTCGGTTCCTGCCCCCCCCGGCTGCCAGGCTTTAAATTTAAGCCCGTCACGCATACCACCAGCGTAATCTTCGAGAATTTCGCGGGCAGTGGTGCCAAATGGCAGTTCCCATAAGCCCGGATTTTTAACCCGACCGGAGAACCCCATCAGTTTAGTGCCGGCATCTTTACTTTTGCCTTCACTTAAACCGATGTACCACTCTTTACCGTGTTCAAGAATTGCCGGCACATTACACAGGGTTTCTACGTTATTGACACAGGTGGGTTTTCCCCAGACGCCTGCGGTTGCCGGGAATGGTGGCTTGGAACGAGGATTGGCACGGCGCCCTTCAAGGGAGTTAATCAGTGCAGTTTCTTCACCACAGATATAACGTCCCGCGCCGGTATGCACAAACAGTTCAAAATCAAAACCACTGCCCAGAATATTTTTGCCAAGTAACCCTGCTGCTTTCGCTTCTTCAATGGCTTTACGCAGATGAACAGCGGCTTCAACATATTCACCGCGCAGGAAGATATAACCGCGATATGCTTTCAGCGCGAAGGCACTTATCAGCATGCCTTCCACCAGCAAATGCGGCAATTGCTCCATCAGAAGACGGTCTTTATACGTTCCCGGCTCCATTTCATCGGCATTACACAACAGATAGCGAATGTTCATGCTTTCATCTTTCGGCATCAGGCTCCACTTCAACCCCGTGGAAAAGCCCGCTCCACCGCGCCCTTTCAGGCCAGCATCTTTCACCAGTGTGGTAATTTCATCAGGAGCCATGCCCTTCAGCGCTCTTTCGGCTCCCTTGTAACCATTTTTGCTACGGTATTCATCCAGCCAGACAGGTTGTTGATCATCACGCAACCGCCAAGTCAGGGGATGAGCTTCCGCTGTGCGGATAATTTCTTTCACTCCTGAATGCGTTGTCATTGATACTGCTCCAGCAATTTTTCAATTTCTTCGGGTTTCACATAACTATGAGTGTCATCATCAATCATCATGGTCGGTCCCTTATCACAGTTACCCAGACAACAGGTTGGCAGTAATGTGAAACGACCATCAGTCGTGGTTTGCCCCGGCCGGATATTCAGATGCTTTTCAATTGCCGCCTGAACCCCCTGAAAGCCCGTAATGTGACAAACAACACTGTCACAGTAACGAATGATGTGGCGGCCTACCGGCTGACGGTAAATCTGGCTGTAGAATGTCGCCACGCCTTCCACATCACTGGCGGGAATACCTAATACTTCTGCAATGGCCGAAATTGCACCATCCGGCACCCAACCACGCTGCTTCTGTACAATTTTCAGTGCTTCGATTGACGCTGCACGCGGATCTTCGTAGTGGTGTTTTTCCTGCTCGATAGCATCACGTTCCCCGGCACTCAGTACAAACTCATCCGGTATCTGAGCGTCTGTCACGTTGACCACATCAAGGCGTGCCTGCTTGTTTGCGTTAAATTCACTTTGCATTGTTAGCGATCCACATCAGACATAACAAAATCGATACTACCCAGATAAACGATCAGGTCGGAAACCAGACTGCCGCGGATCACCGAAGGGATCTGTTGTAAATGTGCGAAACTCGGTGTGCGGATACGGGTACGGTAACTCATGGTGCTACCATCGCTGGTCAGGTAGTAGCTGTTGATACCCTTAGTCGCCTCAATCATCTGGAATGATTCATTGGCTGGCATGACCGGCCCCCATGACACTTGCAGGAAGTGGTTAATCATGGTTTCGATATGTTGCAGAGTGCGCTCTCTTGGCGGCGGCGTAGTCAGTGGATGATCAGCCTTGAACGGGCCTTCCGGCATATGTTTCAGACACTGCTCAAGGATGCGCATACTCTGACGGATCTCTTCCACTTTCAGCATCACGCGGTCATAACAATCGCCGTTGTAACCAACCGGTACTTCAAAATCGAAGTTTTCATAGCCCGAGTAAGGACGCCATTTACGCACATCAAACTCAATGCCGGTTGCACGCAGACCCGCGCCTGTCACGCCCCAGTCCAATGCCTGCTTAGCATTGTAAGCAGCGACACCAACAGAGCGCCCTTTCAGAACACTGTTTTTCAGTGCCGCCTTGACATAAGAGTTCAAACGTTTCGGCAACCAGTTCAATAAGTCACGCAGCAGTTTATCCCAACCACGCGGCAGGTCATGCGCAACACCACCGATACGGAACCAGGCCGGATGCATACGGAACCCGGTAATGGCTTCAACAACATCGTAAACCTTCTGGCGGTCGGTAAAGGCGAAGAACACGGGGCTCATCGCACCAACGTCCTGAATGAAGGTACTGATATAAAGCAGATGGCTGTTGATGCGGAACAGTTCAGACAGCATGACGCGGATCGTTTTCACACGTTCAGGCACCTCAATACCCGCCAGTTTTTCAACCGCAAGTACATAAGGCATTTCGTTAACACATCCCCCCAGATATTCAATCCGGTCGGTATAAGGAATGTAACTGTGCCATGACTGACGCTCACCCATTTTTTCCGCACCGCGGTGGTGGTAGCCGATATCAGGGACACAATCAACGATCTCCTCACCATCAAGCTGAAGAATGATGCGGAATGCACCATGCGCTGACGGGTGGTTTGGCCCGAGGTTAAGGAACATGAAATCCTCATTTTCGGTTCCCCGTTTCATGCCCCACTCTTCTGGTTTGAAAGTCAGGGCTTCCATTTCCAGATCTTCTTTCTGTTTGGTCAGCATGAAAGGATCAAATTCCGTGGCGCGAGCTGAATACTCTTTACGCAACGGATGGCCTTCCCAAGTGGGTGGCATCAGGATACGACGTAAATTCGGATGACCATTAAATGTAATGCCGAACATTTCCCACGTTTCACGTTCGTACCAATTGGCATTCGGGAAAATTGACGTGATAGTCGGGATATTCAGGTCTCTCTCATCAAGTGCAACTTTCAACATAATGTCACGGTTGCGCTCGATGGAAAGCAGGTGATAAAACACCGAAAAATCCGCCGCTGGCAGACCTTCCCGGTGAGAACGCTGACGCTCATCAACACCATGCAAATCAAACAGCATGACATAAGGTTTGGGCAACTTTCTCAGGAACGTGATTACTTCCGTTAACCGTTCCCGCTTAATCCAGACAACCGGCATACCAGTACGGGTAGGCTGGACAGTAAACGTATCAGGGCCGAATTGGCGATTAAGCTCACCTACGACCGGATCATCAAGGTGATCTCTGGTTTCCCAAGCAGGCCGTACGCTTTCTTGCGCTATCTGATCTGTCATCATTCTTCACCACAACGCTTGATCAGGGTTTAATGTGATCGCAACATAATCTTGAGTTACGACATTGCTCTGGTTATTTTTATGGCTAAAAAGCCTTAAAATAGCGGCTAAAAGCCTTAAATCTCATCTGGGGTACGCAGATTTTTCACTGCGATACGTTCACCACGCTTCCGTTCTCTTTCTGATTGCATATTTGCGCGGTAAACCCCCTGATCACCAACGACCCATGACAGCGGGCGGCGCTCTTTGCCAATAGACTCCTGCAATAACAGCAGTGCCTGCATATAGGCTTCAGGACGCGGTGGACAGCCGGGAATGTAGACATCGACGGGAATAAACTTATCAACTCCCTGCACGACAGAATAAATATCGTACATCCCGCCTGAGTTTGCACAGGCTCCCATCGAAATAACCCACTTAGGCTCCAGCATCTGGTCATATAAACGCTGGATCACAGGTGCCATCTTGACAAAGCATGTACCTGAGATAACCATGAAATCAGCCTGACGGGGAGATGCCCGCAGTACTTCAGCGCCGAAACGGGCAACGTCATGAACTGCGGTAAAAGAAGTCACCATTTCGACATAACAACAGGAAAGGCCGAAGTTATAAGGCCACAGGGAATTCTTTCTTCCCCAGTTCACCATGTCATGCAGAGCATGTTCTAATTTACCCATATAGACACTACGGTGGACGTGCTGCTCCAGAGGATCGCTGACAAGCTCCTGCTTTTGCAGGGGGTAACGGTCATTCTCACCGTTCGGATCTATGCGGGTGAGCGTATAATCCATCTTTATGCCTCGCTATTACTGCATTTGACTGTTGTTGGTATTAACATTGGTGGTATTAGCATTATTGGTGCTGATATTAGCGGTATGCACATCAGCACTGGAATGACTAACCTGACGTCTTGAACGTGCGGGTGTCCAGTTCAGCGCGCCGATACGAGCCAGATAAACCAAGCCTGCTAATAAGACCAAAATGAAAATACTTGCTTCGGCAAAGCCCAGCCAGCCACTCTCTTTGATAGAGACTGACCACGCGTATAAGTAAAGGGCTTCAACATCGAAGATGACAAAAAACATGGCAACCAGATAAAATTTCGCCGACAGACGAAGACGGGCACTGCCGACAGAATCGATACCCGATTCATAAGGGACGTGTTTTGCTCTGGCTTTTGCTCTGCCCCCAAGAAAGTACGCTCCCAGTAACATGAACGCAGCCAACCCAAGAGCACCTATCAGGAAAATCGCAAATGCCCAGTTATGGGCCAAAACTCCAGTAGATGTAGACATACTCGTTGCTTACTCATCAAAAGTGGTGTCAAAGTGTCTGCTCTTTTAACCGGCAGTGTTGCACCACATCGATTCATGGGAAGGGATAACAACCAAATCTGAAACAGTGCTAATCAATTGCTTGAACGGCATGGATCATCTTGGTTTTTATTCCTCTCAACAATTTTGTCAGTTACGACAAATATGCTTACTAATTTATTTTACAAAGCACAAACCTTTAATTAACGAATTGTGCTTGTGTATCGCTAAAACGTGTCAGTAGGACAAAAAACTAACAACACACTATGACTAGTCTAACCGATAACTCGACTTTACTACACTATTATCTCAGGAAAAACCTGTCTTTCCACTGTGCAGGGGGGAGTATTTTTATGATCAAGTGCACAGTTTCATTGAAAAACATTCAACAACAGAACAGATTTCATTCAACCATTAATGGACTGTTTCTAAAAGAAACAATTTGAGTTTAATTACGCAACTATTTCTGAAAATAGATCTATTTTATCAGTTTAAAAAATGAAAGTTGTTAACAAAGAAACATTACATTAACTAAAATTAGAAAGGATAATAAAATTAATAAGGGATATTTCTGACAGTAAATATCAGCAATTAGAATGGAAACAGGAAAAGGTTATTAATATATATTTAAGAACAGGCTAATATTTCCACAAATAAAATGGAAATATTAGCCTATAAAACACACGTAATATTACTCGTTTATATTTTCGACTGAGGATTCTTCAATGGATTCAAGAGAGTCATCAGATTCATCAATATCATCTGTTTCATCTGATTCAATGGATGTCACGGTATAAGGTGTTTTCTTATTTTCTATAGCATCAAAAACTGTCAGAACGGATTCATTTTGTTCATTACTGTTTCGATACAAGAAGAATTGTATTTCTGGCAAACGCGGCAGCCCTTCACTCTCACCCAGAATTCTTAAGTCAGCATTCTGCATTTCCAAAGGACGGGCAGTAATACCAACCTCTGCATTGACAGCAGAGCGAACAGCGGACAAGGATGCAGCTTCATAGGCAATACGCCACGGAATACCACTCATATCAAGAGTATCAAGTGCGATTTGACGGAAAGTGTTCGTTTCGTCCATCACAACCAGGGGAACCGGCTCATTCATCTGTAACTGGAAGTCAGGCGCACAGTGCCACAATACGGGTGAAGAACGAAGTACAGTACTAGGATGATGATTAATTTTTGCTGTGGTTAATGCTAAATCAATTTCATGGTTATCCAGCATACTTTCAATGAATTGACTACGTTTAATACGTACATCAACAGCAATACGCGGATAGACAGAAGCAATGCGGTTTAACAGGAAAGGAAGCAGAGTATCGACTGTGTCGTCAGACGCTCCTATCCTGAGTTCACCGTCTGCATCATTATATGTCAATGATGCTGTAGCATCGTCATTAGCACGCAGAATTTGGCGTGCGTAACCAAGAAGTTGAAGCCCGTGCTCGGTAAGGAGCTTATTACGTCCGTGGCGAGCGAATAATTCTCTCCCCACTAAATGTTCCAAACGTTGCATTTGCTGACTAACAGCCGATTGCGTTCTACAAACTGCTGCTGCTGCTGCTGCAAACGTATTTAAGTCAGCAACGGCAACGAAAGTCCTTAGCAGATCGAGATCGAGGTTTATTATCTGACGATTTGCATTTATCATTGTTTATTCATCACTTTTTTTTGATTTTAATTACTAACTAACCTGGTGTTTTTACTTCAGCAGTATCAAATAAAATAATACCAATTCTGACACTACTCTACTCTATTAAAGAGGGCAAAGGTTTACTGCATTTTTTTACTACTTATATCATCATGGGTTTTATTTTCTCCTTTCTTAACAAAATTTATGCAATCACTGAATTAATGGCCAAGTAAAAACCTATTTACCTTACATAACCACCAATTTCCAGTACAAATAGTCTTTTTCTGACTTGCTTCAAAGAATAACATAACTTTAATTCGCAAAACTTAACCACAGCAAACAATATTAGTATTTTTAATGAATTAATACTTTTATTGAAAAGTCATGAAAATGTTACGGGTAAAAATTCAAAAAGATTCTCGAAGTATCTTAGATAAAAACCTTAATTAATTTTATGTCGGCAAAGATAAATTATAAGAATACATTATACAAATTATCTTACTTTTATTGACAATTCAGCTTGCCTTTATGGTTTAGGCTAAAAATCAGCATCATTCCTTATCTTTCTACAGTTCGCCAACTAAAAACACCCCATTATACAGAATTAAATTCCGACATATTCAAAACAACTGAAAGCATAAACTGACTAAACTCATGTTTTCAGATAGCAGCATTATGCATTAGACTTTAAAACAACCGTTTTAACCAAAGATATCATGAGCTCTTCAAAAGATTGACAGAGAGGAGTACATTGAACATTAGATTTTTTGTAAGCCGGATAAGTTCCACTTCTGCCAAGAAAAAGGTTAAGGCACCCTATGTTTTCCATTAATAAATCCAGCAAATTAGATAATGTCTGCTATGACATCCGAGGTAACGCCCTTAAAGAAGCCAAACGGCTTGAAGAGGAAGGGAATAAGGTACTGAAATTAAATATTGGTAATCCGGCACCATTTGGTTTCGAAGCACCTGATGAAATTTTAGTTGATGTTATCCGCAATCTGCCAACTGCTCAGGGCTATTCTGATTCGAAAGGCCTGTATTCAGCGCGTAAAGCGATCATGCAACATTATCAGGCGCGGAATATGCTGGATGTTACCGTTGAAGATATCTTTATCGGTAACGGTGTTTCTGAACTTATTGTTCAGTCTATGCAGGCCTTGCTCAATACGGGCGATGAAATGCTGGTTCCGGCTCCTGACTACCCGCTCTGGACTGCTGCCGTCTCTCTCTCCAGTGGTAAAACTGTCCATTATTTATGTGATGAACAACAAGGCTGGTTCCCTGATTTAGATGATATCCGCCGTAAAATTACCCCCCGTACCCGTGGTATCGTCATCATTAACCCGAATAACCCGACTGGCGCGGTATATAGTAAAGAACTCCTGCTGGAAATCGTGGAAATTGCCCGCCAGCATAACCTGATTATTTTCGCGGACGAGATTTACGACAAAATCCTGTACGATGAAGCCCAACATCATTCGATCGCTGCACTGGCACCGGATCTTTTTACCGTCACTTTTAATGGCCTGTCAAAAACCTACCGTGTTGCCGGTTTCCGTCAGGGATGGATGGTGCTGAACGGCCCGAAAAAACAGGCAAAAGGTTATATCGAGGGACTGGAAATGCTGGCATCTATGCGCCTTTGCGCTAATGTACCGATGCAGCATGCAATTCAAACCGCACTCGGTGGTTATCAAAGCATCAGCGAATTCATTCTTCCGGGCGGACGCCTCTATGAGCAGCGCAACCATGCCTGGGAATTAATCAATCAGATCCCCGGTGTTTCCTGTGTGAAACCGATGGGGGCTCTCTATATGTTCCCTAAAATTGATACAAAACGTTTCAATATTTATGATGACCAGAAAATGGTTTTGGATCTCTTGTTACAGGAAAAAGTATTATTAGTTCAGGGAACGGCTTTTAACTGGCCAGAACCGGATCACTTCCGTATTGTCACATTGCCACATACCGCAGACCTGCAAATAGCCATTGAAAAATTTGCCCGCTTCCTTGGCAATTACCGGCAAAAATAATATAAAAATAAGTAAGTTATATATCCCATCCCCTTCAGGTTGCAGCGAATAAAGCTGCAACTTGAAGGCTAACGGATTTACTTCCGCCTGACTAACGCCCACAATCATAATCACCCTGTTTCATTGTAAGAGAAGATTATGAGCCATTTTTTCGCCCAATTATCCCGCCTTAAATTGATTAATCGCTGGCCTCTTATGCGTAACGTACGCACAGAAAATGTTTCAGAACATAGTTTACAGGTTGCTTTTGTTGCACATGCCCTGGCAATAATAAAAAACCGTAAATTTAATGGGAATATCAACGCAGAACGCATTGCAATATTAGCAATGTATCATGATGCCAGTGAAGTTATTACCGGGGATTTGCCAACCCCAATAAAATACTACAACCCTCAAATTGCTCATGAATATAAAAAAATAGAAAAAATCGCCCAACATAAATTATTAGATATGTTACCGATTGAATTACAAAATGATTTTCGTTTTATTTTAGATGATCAATATCATAATGAAGAAGAAACTCATATTATTAAACAAGCTGATGCAATATGCGCTTATTTAAAATGTCTGGAAGAATTATCCGCGGGTAATTCTGAATTCAATCAGGCCAAAATCAGGTTAGAAAAAACATTAGAAAAACGCCACAGTCAGGAAATGGATTATTTCATCACCGTATTTGTTCCGAGTTTCAGCCTTTCTCTTGATGAAATTAGCCTATAAAAACAGCTAAATAGGCAAAAATCGGGCAGCTTAAGATTCTTATTAAGCTGCCCGATATCTATTCAGTCTATTTAAAGATACTTAACCAACAAAAATAATTAGAAAGGAAAAAGAACAGGCACAACAGCCACACTAATGGCTAATACAACTAATGTAAAAGGCACTCCCAATTTCAGGAAATCGGCAAAACGATATCCACCCGGCCCCAATATCAGCGTATTAACCGGTGAAGAAACCGGCGTCATAAATGCTGCCGAAGCCGCGACTCCAATAATCATTGCAAAAGGAAGAGGAGATACTGCCATTTGTTTGGCTGCGGCAATAGCAATCGGTGCCATTAATACTGCGGTTGCTGTATTGGAAATAAATAGCCCAATCACCGCGCACAGAATAAATAAACAAACCAACATAGCTCGTGGGCCCATATTACCGGCAATATCCATTAATCCACTGACAATCAAATCAATCCCGCCGGTTTTTTGTAACGCCAGTGCAAATGGCATCATACCGACAATCAGGATAATACTTGGCCAATGAATGGCACGATAAGCACTCTCCATATCAATGCAGCGAAACTGCCCCATCAGTAGACAGGCGATCAAAGCGGCAATAAAATTCGGAATTTCGTTGGTCAGCATCATTGCCACCATTAACGCTAAACAAAACAGGGCATGAGGAGCCTGAGATGCGGCTGGTGCAGCACTTTCTACTTCAACCGGTAAATTCAGCATAATAAAATCAGGGGCTTTGGTTCTCAGCTCACGTACCAGCTTCCAGTCACCGATGACCAGCAAAGTATCGCCCAACAGCAAAGGCTCATCAAACAACTTACCAACCAGAGCCTTACCACCACGCCGAATACCTACCACATTTAGTCCATAACGAGTACGGAACTTCATACTACGCAGTGATTGCCCCAATAAATCCGATTCAGGGATCACAGATATTTCTGCCATACCGACTTCGCGGGATTGATCAGAAAAATATTCACCGCGTAATATCATGGGTTCTAACTGCTGCTCACTACAGAATTGACGTAAATCTATATCACTGTCGGACATATCCACCAATAATACATCCTGTTGACGCAGTTCTGTCTCGCCGGTTGCAGCAACCATAACCCGGCGAAACTTTCTCCAACGTTCAATACCAATCACGTTCGCCCCATAACGTGCACGTAACCCCAATTCATCCAGAGTATGGCCTATTAATGGTGAACTCTGCCGGACAGCAAGACGTCGGGCGCGCCCTGATAATTTATAATCACGGATGAGATCACGAAATGAACGATGATAGCGCTCATCAGGTCTTGCCGGTGTTTTGCTTCCCAGCCAACGGCGGACAAGTAACATATAAATAATGCCCGCCAGTAAAACTAAAATCCCGATGGGTGTAATGGAAAAGAAACCAAAACCTTGCAACCCTTCACGTACCAGTTCGCTATTCACCACCATATTCGGTGGTGTTGCAACCAGCGTCATCATGCCACTGATAAGGCCGGCAAACCCTAATGGCATCATTAACCGCCCGGATGAAGTCTGCATTCTGGCCGCCACACTTAAAACGACCGGAATAAAAATAGCGACAACCCCCGTGGAACTCATGAAAGCCCCCAGTCCGGCAACGGATAACATCAGTAAAGCCAGCATTTTCGTTTCACTGTTACCCGCCACCCTAACCAGCCAGTCTCCCATCTGATAGGCTACACCCGTTCTCACCAGCCCTTCACCAATGACAAACAACGCTGCAATCAATAAAACGTTAGGATCGCTGAAACCGATAGTCGCTTCATTTAAGGAAAGCGTACCACTCAGGACAAAAGCAGTAATAACTAACAAAGCCACGACATCCATTCTGACTTTATTCGTTGTAAAAAGGACAATCGCGACTAATAACAGGGTCAATACCCACAACAGTTCAGTATTCAATACAGCCTCTATCAGAAAAGACGGCCTACTTGCAGGCAGGCCGGGGATTATCAACAAGAACCTATACTGGATGCATTAAACCTGTTTTATATGAATAATTCTTCGGCTCAGATCAACAATCTATCTGATTCATTTGATAAATTGTTACATATCCGCCGGATTTAACAATTTCGATATCTTCCAGATTGGTGACAGTCATATGAGTTTCGTCACGGCGGGGAATTCCCGGTGCATCATGAACAACCACAACCTGACAGCCTGCATCTAATCCGGCATGAATACCGGCTACCGCATCTTCAAAAACCACACACTCTTCCGGCAACAACCCTAATTTTTGTGCTCCCAGCAAATAAGGCTCGGGATTTGGTTTACCGTTTTTGACCGACTCAGCAGTCACCCAATGGGCTGGCTCTGGTAATTCAGCTTCTTTATGGCGGGCAGAAGCAAGCGGGATTGTTCCTGATGTGACAATGGCCCAAGGGATCTCCAGCGCATTCAGTTTATCAATCAGGGCAATAGCACCGGGCAAGGCTGTAATACCTTCCATATCTTCTGTTTCAATTTTTTCAATCCACTTAAAAGTACTGATAATCTCTTCTTCTGTGGCATCAGGCATAAAATGGCGTATTGATAATAATGCGGGTGTGCCATGCACATAGTTCAGCACTTCATCGTGATCAATACCCAGCTTATCAGCAAACTTAATCCATGCTCGTTCAACGGCAGGCAGTGAATCGATCAGCGTACCATCCAAATCAAATAAAAAACCTCTACATTTCAGCTCCAAACCCAACTCCTTTAAATACATTTATCTAAATTAAGCATAGTTTAACAACAGACTGCTCATATTATTAAGGTAAAAAATAAAACATTAAATAACTGATAATTGTACGCCACACTTTTTTCTATACACAATGGATTTCAAGATGCGTCGCGGCAGCAAGGGGGTGAATCCCCGGAGCATAGATAACCGTATGTTTATAAAAACGGTGACAGGGGTGAACGAGCGTAGCCAACAAAGAGGCAACTTGAAAGACGAAGTGTATATAACAATAAAGATCACAAACTGACTATAACGCCCAATAAACAACAAGCTGAGCATTTGCATTATGTCAATTTGTCTGTTAACCGGATAGAAACAACTATACGGCTATAGTATTAATACTACAGCCGTATCTTCTTATTCTGTTAATAATCTCCACCACTGCACTTATAATGATTATTCCTAATCAGAATAGAGATATATAACTAAAGACGGGGACAAGCACATATCTCTCCCTCAGATTTTGTTCTCATCTCAATATGGGTATAGCCATTAACCTCAAAACTACAGCAACACATAATGCCGCTGGTATGATGACAACCACTCCCTACTTCAGTAGGTGGTTCACTAACATCATTAATGCTTACAACAAGATTACTTGGGTCAGAGTCAGGATAAAAAATAACGGTATTACCTAAACAATTTGATTCATTACATGTAGCACTCAAATTAAAATTAGCACACTCACTCTTTTTATGAAAATAAACATACCAACCAATATCATGATTATAGTAATGATCCAACTCAATAGAACAAGAACCCCCATAATCAGACGATATATTCCACTCTATAGATTTATTCTTAGATATACAATCACCTGAATTACTATCGCTAAAACTCTCATTATGTTTATCGCCAGCTTTCAAAGTAATAGGTTGTTTATCTTCTCCGAACATGCATTTCGGCTCTACGTTATCTATCGTTAACGTTCTATCTGAAGAGTTATTTTTAAATTTTAAAGTAAAGTTTTCAAAACGATCAAAATCCCCTTTGATCACTTCAGTCGCATTAGCATATTGAAACAATGATACTATAATAAAAAAAAGCATAGAATATAATTTCATCATAACAATTCCCTCACGTTAATATGAAACAAGAATTTTATGAAATTAGTTTTACAGAACAAGTCTCAATACCACTATCGAAAATAAGTTCAGCACATTCCTTCCCTGATGGAAACCTAACTAAATTTTTATTATTTACACAGACATTATTTTAAATAATCATATTTTAATTAAAAACATTAAGTGAGCACTAAAACAAAAATAACAACCACTTAAATTTAAATTACTTACCATTATTATCGTCACTATTTTTATTCTTCACGATTTCTTTTTTGCTGAAAATATGAAACACGGAGAATAAAAATCGGATTAAAACCTCCACAAAAACCATTAATAAATGTTAATCAGCATTACAAATTTATAATAAACCCTTTAACAAAATAACAACATACACAGGTAAATGCGATTACATTTATTTATGCAGCACAATCAATATTTATCATCTACAAAAATCAAATAACCACTCATCAATTAAAACTCAGGGATATACTCGATAAACTTCAAGTTGCAACAGAAAATATGAGACGAGTCCTTATATCTCCCCGCGTTGCGGCGAGATATAACACGCATGCTGAAGTTGCATTGGTATAAGATAGATTTTTCTGGCTATGAAAAACCTATCTAAAATCGTATTAAATTTATTGGATGGAAAATTTATCAGTCAACCGGTACAACAACTGTCAGAACCCAACACTGATGGTTTAAATATCATCAAGAAATGAATTATCCAACTGTTTGAACGCACGTTTCAGCAGTTCAGCCAGTGATAAGTAGGTCGGTGTATTTTCGACAGGCATCATTGCAATCCCTGCTTCGGCAAATTTTTCACGAATTTCGTAAAACCATTTCAGCAAGCTTTCCGGTAAAGGAGTCGCCGCGCGTTTTCCTAACCACCAGAGTCCTTGCAATGGCAAACTACAGGCAAACAGAGCAGTTGCGATAGATGGCCCTAGTTGCCCGCCCAATGCGATTTGCCATGTCAGGGTAAAAATCGCCAACGGCGGCATGAAACGGATGCCAAAGCGGGTCGCTTTAATGATGCGATTTTCAGGAAACACAGGAGCAAGCTGTTTTTCCAGTGGCCACGTCTTCAGATATTGTTGCCCCAGCTGGACTTTTTTGAACCAACCAGGGTTGGTAGGCGGCATCGTATTCATCATGACCTCAATCAATTAAAGGTATAGTTTTTAAAAAATACCTACAAAAGATAAAATCTTTTTTGTAGTATTAATAGCATTAAGTATATTTTGTCTTTACTGCTGGCAAACGGTATCCTACACGCACTTTTGTATGGTTGCAGCTACAAAACAGAAAGCCCGCCTGTTTTCGCAACACTTTGGTTCCGTTTGTTAACAAATTGCTTCTTTTTTAACATTTTTCTTATTTAAGATTAGATCACAACAAGATAATAGGTAATTCCATGTCAAGTAAGCTGGTACTGGTTCTTAACTGCGGTAGCTCCTCTCTGAAATTCGCTATCATCGATCCTGCTAATGGTGAAGAATATCTTTCTGGTTTGGCTGAGTGTTTCGGTCTGCCTGAAGCTCGTATCAAATGGAAAATTGATGGCGCGAAAAACGAAGCTGCTCTAGGTGCCGGCGCAGCACACAGTGAAGCGCTGAACTTCATTGTTAATACTATTCTGTCTGAAAAGCCAGAACTTTCTGCACAAATTTCAGCCATCGGTCATCGTATCGTTCACGGCGGTGAAAAATTCACTTCTTCTGTCATCATCACTGATGAAGTTATCGAAGGTATCGAAGCTGCGATCCCATTCGCACCATTGCACAACCCTGCACACCTGATCGGTATCGCTGAAGCGAAAAAAGCATTCCCTCATCTGGTTGAGAAAAACATTGCCGTATTCGATACTGCTTTCCACCAGACTATGCCTGAAGAAGCTTACCTGTACGCGCTGCCATACAACCTGTATAAAGAGCACGGAATCCGTCGTTACGGCGCACACGGCACCAGCCACTTCTTCGTTTCCCGCGAAGCAGCAAAAATGCTGAACAAACCCGCTGAAGAACTGAATACCATCATTTGCCATCTGGGCAACGGCGGTTCTGTTTCTGCGATTGTTAACGGTCAGTGTGTTGACACGTCAATGGGTCTGACTCCACTGGAAGGTCTGGTCATGGGTACTCGTAGTGGTGACATCGATCCGGCTATCGTATTCCACCTGCACGATGCTATGGGCATGAGCATTGACCAGATCAACACGCTGCTGACCAAAGAGTCTGGCTTACTGGGTCTGACTGAAGTGACCAGCGACTGCCGTTACGTTGAAGACAACTACGAAACCAAAGCTGACGCTAAGCGCGCAATGGATGTTTACTGCCACCGTCTGGCTAAATACATTGGTGCTTACAGCGCACTGATGGAAGGCCGTCTGGATGCAATCGTATTTACTGGCGGTATCGGTGAGAACTCTGCACTGGTTCGTGAACTGACCCTGAAGAAAATTGCGCTGCTGGGCTTCGAGTACGATCACGAGCGCAACCTTGCAGCACGTTTCGGTAAAGATGGTGTGATCACAACTGACAACAGCCGTCCTGCTCTGGTGATCCCAACCAATGAAGAACTGGTGATCGCTCAGGATTCAGCTCGCCTGACTGCATAAGTAATATGATTTCCGGTAGCCGCCAGTCATGCTGGCGGTTATTGCTTGAATGACCAGCAACCGTTAAAGAGGTTTCCGTGTCCCGTACAATTATGTTGATCCCTACTGGCACCAGCGTTGGTTTAACCAGTGTCAGCCTAGGTGTAATCCGCTCCATGGAGCAAAAAGGCGTTCGCCTGAGTGTCTTCAAACCTATCGCCCAGCCACGTAACAGCGGCTCCCAAGACAGAACCACAACGATCATCCGTTCCCATACCAGCATTCACGCTGCTGAACCGCTGGCGATGTCTCATGTGGAATCCCTGCTGGCTACCAATAAAAAAGATGTGTTGATGGAAGAAATCGTGGCTAACTACCACGCTAACACCAAAGACGCTGAAGTGGTTCTGATCGAAGGTCTGGTTCCGACTCGTAAACATCCGTTTGCCCAGTCTCTGAACTATGAAATTGCCAAAACACTGAATGCAGAAATCGTGTTCGTTACTGCACTGGGTACTCACACTCCAGAGCAATTAAAAGAACAGATTGAGCTGAGCCGTGCAGAATACGGTGGCAACAAGAACAAAAATATCATCGGTGTTATTGTCAATAAGCTGAATGCACCGGTTGATGATCAAGGCCGTACCCGTCCTGACCTGTCTGAAATCTTCGACGAAGCAACAAAAGCAACTATTGCCAATATCGATCCGGCAACCGTGTTCAAAAACAGCCCGCTGCCAATTCTCGGCTGCATCCCATGGAGTTTCGATCTGATCGCAACCCGTGCGATTGACATGGCAAAACACTTGAAAGCAGAGATCGTTAACGAAGGTGCTATCCAGACCCGTCGTATCAAATCTGTGACTTTCTGTGCTCGCAGCATCCCTAACATGCTGGAGTACTTCCGTCCGGGTTCCCTGTTGGTGACTTCCGCAGACCGCCCTGACGTTCTGATCACTGCATGTCTGGCAGCGATGAACGGCATTGAAGTTGGTGCAGTTCTGCTGACCGGCGGCTACAAAATTGATGATTCTATTCGTGAACTGTGTGAGCGTGCATTCAATACTGGCCTGCCAGTTTTCACCGTGAACACGAACACTTGGCAGACTTCCCTGAACCTGCAAAGTTTCAGTCTGGAAGTTCCTGCGGATGACCACGAGCGTATTGAGAAACTGCAAAACTACGTTGCGCAGCATATCAGCAACGAATGGATCGATTCTCTGGCAGCCACTTCTGAACGTCCGAACCGCCTGTCACCGCCAGCATTCCGCTACCAGTTAACTGAACTGGCGCGTCAGGCTGGTAAACGTGTTGTTCTGCCAGAAGGTGATGAGCCACGTACCGTTAAAGCTGCGGCTATCTGTGCTGAGCGTGGCATTGCTGAATGTGTTCTGCTGGGTGACCCAGAAGAAATCCGCCGTGTTGCAGCGGCTCAGGGTGTTGAACTGGGTGCGGGTATTGAAATCGTTAACCCGGCGGCTGTACGTGAGCGTTATGTTCCACGTTTGGTTGAACTGCGTAAAAATAAAGGCATGACTGAAGTTGTCGCTCGCGAGCAACTGGAAGACAACGTTGTTCTCGGTACCATGATGCTGGAACAAAACGAAGTTGATGGTCTGGTTTCCGGTGCAGTTCATACAACCGCAAACACCATCCGTCCGCCATTGCAGTTAATCAAAACCGCGCCAAACAGCTCTCTGGTTTCTTCCGTGTTCTTTATGCTGCTGCCAGAACAAGTACTGGTTTACGGTGACTGTGCAATCAACCCGGATCCAACCGCAGAACAACTGTCTGAAATCGCCATTCAGTCCGCAGACTCTGCGAAAGCATTTGGTATCGATCCTCGCGTTGCCATGATCTCCTACTCCACCGGTAACTCTGGTGCGGGCAGCGACGTTGAGAAAGTTCGCGAAGCAACCCGTCTGGCGCAGGAAAAACGCCCTGATCTGATCATTGACGGCCCATTGCAGTACGATGCGGCTATCATGGCAGACGTAGCGAAATCCAAAGCACCAAACTCACCAGTTGCGGGTCAGGCTACCGTGTTCATCTTCCCGGATCTGAACACCGGTAACACCACTTATAAAGCGGTACAACGCTCTGCGGATCTGGTCTCTATCGGGCCAATGCTGCAAGGTATGCGTAAACCAGTTAACGATCTGTCCCGTGGCGCACTGGTTGATGACATCGTTTATACCGTTGCACTGACGGCTATTCAGGCTACTCAGCAAGAAAACGCGTAATCTTTACGTCATTTTCTGTTCTATAATCCCGGCTAATTGCCGGGATTATATTTAAATAATGCCATGTGTTATTTTGCTACGGCTATCCCCTCTGTCAGAAAAGTCATTTCACCTCATTTAATCTTTCACACAATACGTACACGGCGTACAACAAACGCAGCCAGTACCGGAGCTATCGCAAAGACCGCAAATAGCCACACTGCGGCACTTTGAGCACCGGCTAAGCCGCCCGGTTCAGAGAACCCGGCAATGTTTGCCACAATACCCGCAAGTGCGGAGCCGATTGCGGTCGCGTACAATTGCACGGTTGTAATCGAGGTCGATGCCAGATCTTCCTGACCGGCAGGCGCACTCGTCAATACTTGTGTGAGCATATGCGGCCAGGCAGCACCAATACCGATACCAACCGCAGCAAGTGCAACGCACATCAATATAAAACCGGAAGCCGGGCTGAACAGGGATTGCGATGGCATAATGACTGCCAGCATGATAAGCGCAATTACAACCAGAATGGGGCCACGCCGAACCAACATCTGTGCAATCTGTGTGCTACGTCCGGAACTGAACAATGAACCAAGCGTCCAGCCTGCCGCCATTAATGCAGTCGCATAACCCGCGATTAATGGGCGATAGCCATGAATGACCTGCAAAAAATAAGGTACGAATATCTCAGTTGTCATACCGATGACAAGCAGGCTCATACAGGCATAAATAGCGCCAAGAGGAGCACGAATATCATAAGCACCTGTCGGCAACAGTTTAATTTTCGCTTTACGATCAAAACGGGCAATCAATACCACAATCGCAAGTCCAATAATGACACCGGAAATATTGATAAAAACTAACTTTGACAGACTTGCAACCGAAATAATAAGCACTGATACCCCAAGTAGCAGGATCTTGCCAATTGCAGCCCGCTCTGTCTGCACCACAGATTTTTGATAAATCGCCAACTGAACAATCACAATCACTGCAAGGACGGCAGCAACAGGTAAAAGAGCAATAAATGCGAGACGCCATGTATCCCCGTGCGCAAAAATCCCACCGATGGCCGGGCCACAAAGTGTCGCAATACCCCACATACCAGACACCATCGCCATCGCTCGGGGCCATAATCGTTCATCAAATACGATAC
This sequence comes from Xenorhabdus bharatensis, assembly GCF_037996705.1. Classification (NCBI taxonomy): domain Bacteria; kingdom Pseudomonadati; phylum Pseudomonadota; class Gammaproteobacteria; order Enterobacterales; family Morganellaceae; genus Xenorhabdus; species Xenorhabdus bharatensis. Next base: position 205,916 of record NZ_JBBMXG010000001.1, read on the forward strand.
GAATGAGTGCGTAGCTGAGGGCAAATAAAATCCCGCCACCAAAACCCTGTATAAAACGCCCAACCAGCATCCACTGCATATCTGTTGCCACTGCACATATCAGCGTTCCTATACAGAAAACGACAAGCGCCACAAGGTAAGCAGCGCGAGGCCCGAAACGACTCAGCACATTTTTAGACAATGGCGCACCGATAATTGATGCAACCATGAACAGAGTCGTATTCCATGCATAATACTCAAGCCCGCCAATATCCCGGACAACCGATGGCAGGATTGTTGTAGCAATATAGATATTGATTGCATGTAATGCGACGCCGCCTGCGAGTGCAATTGAGATCAGGCCGTTGCGGCCGGAAAGTAGTTCTCCCCAAGAAGGGGCAATATTAGAACTCATAAATTACCTCATCAGTTTTATACATGGAGCTGCTCATTTTGCGATCAGGTCATTAATTTATCATTCCAACAATTAATGGATAAATGGTGAAGATGAATTAATTATGCTATTTATATTGCACATCTCGATATTCGAACTTCTTGTTATCTGAAACGGTTGCTTATGAAAACAGTTGATCCTACTGCTCATGCTATTAATGAAATGGCTGATTTTGCTAAAACGCTCGGGCACTCACATCGACTAACCCTGCTTGAAGCCGTATTTAGGCGTGAAAGTTCAGTGGAATATTTAGCAGAAATATCCGGGCTATCCATTACCAATACTTCACAACATTTACAGCAATTGCGACGTACCGGATTCGTTCAGACCCGTCGTGAAGGCAAGCATGTGCTGTACAGGATCGGCGATGGACCGGTAGCAAACATACTTGTTGCTTTACGGGACTATCTTGCCTATCAACAAACTGAGATCCAGCGTGTCGTTTCTGACAGCATTCGTTATCCGGAGCACTTCGAAGGTATTTCTATTGAAGAATTGCTCAGCAGGCAAGAAGACGGTGTACTATTGCTGGATGTCCGCTCAGAAGAGGATTACGCCGCAGGGCATATTCCGGGAGCCATTAACATACCAACAGAAACCCTTGAACACCACCTTGATGAGTTACCACGTAATCAGGATATTCTTGCTTACTGTGGCGGACGATACTGCGTACTCTCTGTTCAGGCTGTTTCATTACTGCGGTCGGAAGGATTTAAAGCGCTGCGAGTCGGAGAAGGTTTTCCGGGATGGCGGGCAGCAGGTTTGCGGGTGGAGGCGTTAGAACGCTGACTCACATTTACCCGGCCTTATAGATATTCCTGTCAGATGACTCGCTGAAAAAAGTCATCTGGCTAGCTATTAAACGTAAGATAATGCCGAGCGCTATAACCGTATTTAACCTGCTCTTTTGGCTCAATAAACCCTCAACATTATCAATTAATCAACTGAATCTATAACCCTTCTTGGCTGCTGCCGTTTTTGCCGTATACGCCATAAAACTTCAAGGATAATAAACCAGATTGGTGTGCCATATAAGGCAATACGCGTATCGTAATCAAAGATCATGATAACCACGGTAAAAGCGAAAAATATCAGAGTACACCATGTCATCGGAATGCCCATCGGCATTTTATAGATGGACTTCTCATGTAAGTCAGGGCGTTTTTTACGGTAAGCCAGATAAGCAAGCAATATCATACACCAGCTATAAACAACCATGATGGCGGCTACAGTAGAAACAATGGTAAATAACTTCATCACATCGGGAACGATAAACAACAGAAGTACACCACTTGCCATGCAAACAACCGAAAATATCAGGCTGAAAACAGGAATTGCACTACTTACTGAAAGCCGCCCGAACCAACCATGAGCCAATTTTTCAGTAGACAGGCCATATAACATCCGGGTACAGGCATATAATCCGCTGTTTGCTGAAGACATTGCCGATGTCAGCGCCACAAAATTAATCACTGCGGCGGCAGCCGGTAATCCCGCCAGTGCAAATAGTGTAACGAACGGGCTGACTTCCGGAGAGATGTGAGGCCATGAAGTTACAGCAATAATGCACATCATGGAAAACACATAAAAGATAATAACGCGAATCGGAATACTGTTAATGGATTTCGGTAAAATCTTCTCCGGCTCTTTCGTCTCAGCGGTAACAGTTCCCACGAGTTCAATGCCGGTAAAAGAGAAAATCGCAATCTGAAAACCAGCAAAAAAACCAAATACGCCATTAGGCAGAAAGACTTCCGGGTTAGTCAGATGGCGAACAGAAGCCGTGACCCCATTGGGTGATGTCCAACCAACAGCCACCATACCCACGCCAACAATAATCAGTGCAACTATTGCCACAACCTTAATCATGGCAAACCAGAATTCTGTCTCACCGAACAAGCGGACTGAAAAAAAGTTGCATAAACACATTAACCCAAGAATGAACAACGCGGTAAACCAGAGGGAAATATCAGGAAACCAATACTGAATATAGCCACCACAGACCACGACATCCGCAATACAGCTCACTACCCAGCTCATCCAATATGTCCAACCGAGAAAATAACTGGCTTTTTCCCCAAGATAGTCAGCGACAAAATCAGCAAAGGTACGGTAATCCAATTTGGAGAGCAGTAACTCTCCCATCGCCCGCATCACCATAAAGGCAAAAAAGCCGATCAGTAGGTAAGTCAGAATGATAGAGGTACCTGATACAGCGATGGTTTTTCCTGTTCCCATGAATAGGCCAGTCCCGATAGCACCGCCAATGGCAATCAACTGGACATGACGTTTTCCTAATCCACGGTGGAGTTTCTGCGCACCTGCGGATTGCTCCGCAGATGTTTTTACCGTATTCGTCATCAATAACCTCCGGGGTTTTCTTTTTATAATGGGTATACACTTCGTCTTTCAGGTTGCTTCTTTATTGGCTACATTCGCTCACCCCAGCCACCCTATTTATAAACATAAGGTTATCTAGGCTATCGGGGGATTGACTTCCTTCCTGCCGCCGCAACGCATCTTGAAATCCATTGTGTATAGATATGAATTGATCAGGTTAATTGCTCCAATAGCAGGCCAGCCCTCAGGCCAATGGCAACGTTAGCGTTAGGAAATAAAATAAAGTTTGCCGGAGAAGTCATTTTCCAGGATTGATTTTCCTGACTGGCAATTTCAAAACCATCCGGCAGGGCTGTGAAGTTTTTTGTATCTTGCGGAATATGAAGCCGGAAGCTGTTGTCCTGTTTGATAATTGAATCAACTACCCGGTAACGTTTTATTGCCGGTTTTTGCCGTTTCACAGAAAATACGCCAGCAATCAGCTTCTGTAATGCTGTTGTAATATTGCTGAATTTAGTCAGATCGTTCTGCCCGAAAGGATAGACTTTGCCAATTTCCATCGTACAACTGTCTACATTGAAGTATTGGCTGGTAAATTGGCTGAATGTTCCGCCTTCACTTTTATGAAAAACCACCGCATCAATATCACTGCCTTCCAACCACTGTAGAAGGTCAGGCGCATATTCACGCTGTTGGAAAGGCAACAAGGCAAATTGTTCATGGCAGGAACCACGAATGGCTGTATGCAGGTCAAGATGCCAGCGGCGTGTTGAAGCCATAACCGCAGGCTCCTGAAAAAACTGCTGTATCACAGATTCCAGCTCAACTGCCCGCTGTGTCTCATTTCCGGAAGGAAAGTTCTGATACCTGCCACCAAACATGCGATTGAGATCGTTATGAATATAGCGATTACTTTCACGCATGGCAGGCAAATTGCCGAAAATAAGCAGCAGGTTATGCTGCAACGACAAACTCCCCTGCACCAGTTGTGTTAATAGCTGGAGCAGTATTTCAATCGGAGCCGTTTCATTACCATGAATTCCTGCGGAAATAATCAGCGTATCGCTTTTACTCTCTTGTGGGATCAGTTGCAATACACCATCTGCCAGCCATTTAGCGGTTAATGTCGACGGGAAACTCAGTGTACTTTCAAGCTTCTTTTCAAGTAATGGGGAAAGTAAATCCATCAATCCTCCTGATTAGCGCTGAAATTCATAGATTGAACCGAGCCTGAGGATCTGGGTTAATTCATCCAGAGCGGAGCAGACTTCTGTCAGCAACTGTGGATCTGCCAGATCAGCGGTATATAAAGAATCTCGATAATGACGTTCAACCCAGTCGGTTAAGCTCAGATACAGATCGGGGGTCATAATCACTGCCGGATTAACCGCCGCCAGTTCTTTTTCTTTCATCGCCACCCGAAGACGCAGGCAGGCTGGCCCACCGCCATTACGCATACTTTCGCGCAAATCAAAGAAACGGAGTTGGCTGATAGGACTGTCACCCTTCGAAACCAGAGACTGTAAATAAGATGATACGTTGGTGTTCTGTCGGCACTCTTCCGGCAAGATCAACGCCATCCCACCCTCAGGCAGGCTTAATAACTGGCTGTTGAAAAGGTAAGAGCTGACTGCATCCTGCATGGATACCTTCGATGCAGGCACTTCAACAGGGATAAACTTTTGTCCGAGGCGCGCCAGCTTTTCCGCAATCTCAGCCAAGACTGACTGCTGATTTAAAAACGCTTGTTCATGATAAAAGAATACATTCCTGTTACTGACAGCAATGACATCGTTATGGAAAACGCCGCTATCAATGGCGATAGGATTCTGTTGAGCAAAAACCGTTTTTCTTTCATCCAGTTGATGTAAACGGGCAATTGCTTCACTCGCTTCCAGTGTCTGACGGGCGGGATAACGCTCTGGTACCGGGCCTTCCCGGAAAGCACTGCGGCCATATACAAATAGCTGTACACCCGCTTCGTCATATTCGCCGCAAAAACGGTTATGGTTTGCCGCACCCTCATCTCCCCAGTCAGCATGTTGAGGCAATGGTGCATGGTGCACAAAGTAATTCGGATCTGAAAAAACAGCTTTTAGCGCCCGGGATGTGGTCACACTTTCCAGTGAACGATGCAATTTGTTATTTAAGTTTGCCACCGTGAAGTGTACGCGTTGGTCAGCACTATCAGCAGAAGGCGATACCGTGGCTGCATTAGCTGTCCACATGGAAGAGGCTGAACTGAGATTGGACAACAGCAATGGTGAGTACTTTGCTGCTTTATTCAGCACCTGTGCATCATTTCCCGTAAACCCTAGCTGCCGTAAAGCAGATAAATCAGGCCGCTGTTGTGGAGGTAAAACCCCCTGCACTAATCCCATATCTGACAGTGCTTTCATCTTCGTTAACCCTTGTAAGGCTGCCTTACGAGGGTTGGATTTCTGCCCACGATGATTTATCGAGGCCTCATTGCCCATTGATAACCCGGCATAATGGTGGGTCATACCCACTAAACCATCAAAATTTGCTTCAATTCCCGACATAGTGACCTCTGTTCTCCCTGCTGTCCTTTGAAAACCAGCGGGTCTTTAAAAACCGGCTGGTCAGAAAAAAGCTAACTGAAAAAATTAAGAGCGGAAAAAATCAAGCCCGGGGACGAAGGTGTCTGGCAGAGACAGTTTTTCCGTCACCAAAGATGCCATTGGCCATGCACAATAATCAGCAGCATAGTAAGCACTGGGGCGATGATTACCTGATGCGCCAATCCCACCAAAAGGTGCTTTACTGGAAGCGCCGGTCAGTGGTTTGTTCCAGTTCACAATCCCGGCTCTTGCTTCTTCTTGTAACCGAAGGAAAAGGCTCTCATCAGGTGAAATCAACCCTGTCGCCAGACCGAAACGGGTATCATTGGCGATGGAAATCGCTTCCTCAAAGGTGCCATAACGCTGCAGGGTCAGCAGAGGGCCGAAATACTCTTCATCCGGAACCTGACTAACGCCTGTCAGTTCAATAATGCCGGGAGTCATAAAGGTTGAATGAGGATCCGGTTGTGTGAGTGTCAGCAGAGCAGTACCGCCCAGTGCCAACAACCCTGATTGAGCGTTCAGCAGACTTTCTGCCGCAGCCAAAGAAATGACACCGCCCATAAAAGGCTGAGGTTCGGCATCCCAACGGGACGGAACTATCTGACGAGCCGCTTCAGTCAAGCGTTGGATCAGGGCATCGCCCTTCTCACCCTGTTTTACCAACAACCGGCGGGCACAAGTACAACGCTGACCAGCGGAAATAAAAGCAGACTGAATAATGGTATAAACTGCCGCATCAAGATCATCATAATCATCGACAATCAGGGCATTATTTCCCCCCATCTCCAGTGCCAGCATTTTTTCCGGCTGACCAGCTAACAGACGGTGGAAATGAAAACCCGTTGTTGCACTGCCCGTAAACAGTACTCCGTCGATTTCCCGGCAATCCAGTAATGCACCACCGGTTTCCCTGCCCCCTTGAACGAGGTTTAATACTCCTGCGGGTAAGCCGGCTTTGATCCATAACTCTACGGTTTTTTCTGCCGTGATTGGCGTTAATTCACTTGGCTTAAAGATTAAGGTGTTACCGGCAATCAAAGCAGGAACAATATGGCCGTTAGGTAAATGACCGGGGAAATTATAAGGGCCAAAAACGGCCATCACGCCGTGAGGACGATGTTGTAATATTGCTTTTCCATCCGGCATGGCGGTTTCTGAATAACCTGTCCGTTGCTGCCATGCCTCAATGGAAATAGCAACTTTACCCATCATAGACTGAACTTCTGTCCGGGTTTCCCACAATGGTTTGCTGGTTTCTTCACTGATCACACGGGCAATTGTTTCTTTTTCCTGTGCCAGTAAATCAGCGAATGCCTGAACGATGGCAATACGTTTTTCAACTGCCAGCTTTGCCCATTCTGAAAATGCCCTGCGTGCTGCCAGACCAGCCTCTTCCACTTGCTTAACAGAAGCACTGTGTGCCTGCCACAGGATTTGCTGATCAATGGGCGAATGTTTAACTACCTGTACACCCTGCCCGGTTACCCACTTACCATCAATGTAATTTGCCTGATCACTCATTGTGAAGTTTCCTCGGAAAAAAGAGCAGCACAGCGAACTAAATTCCCTTCCTCTACCTGAAGTGCTTCCATTTCTGCACCCGTCAGGTGCAGTTCATCACTATCAATAGCGTCAGAGATATTCAGCAGCAACGCTTTAAAATCCTGAAAATGTAGATTAGAAACAATGCATAGCCTGCCATCACTCTGTCTGGAGACATTTTCGCTTCTTTTCACAGACACCAGCCGGCTGGCTTTTACGGTTCGCACATCATCGATCTCAGCCTGCAAAATAGCGCCGGCATCGAAAATATCGACCATACCGTGGTAGGAAAAACCTTCTTTTTCCAGAATGGCGCGGGCCGGAACGGTATTCTCATGTACCTGCCCGATAGCCCGCTGTGCCTCTACCGGCAACAAAGGCACATAAATCGGATGGAACGGCATGAGTTCAGCAATAAATGTTTTGGCGCCAATGCCTGTCAGATAATCAGCCTGAGCAAACGGGACATTAAAAAAGTGTTGCCCCAGTGCATTCCAGAATGGTGATTCACCCTGTTCATTAACGACTCCGCGCATTTCCGCAAAAATAGTTTTCGGAAAAAGATGGCGAAACGCTGAAACAAATAAAAAGCGGCTTCTGGAGAGGAAAATACCATTGCGCCCCCCATGATAAGCGGGGTCAAGGAACAAGGTGCACAACTCACTGTATCCGGTATGATCCTGCCCTACAATCAAGGTCTCAAACGAATTGTAAATTCCTAATTCACGGGATGAGCGCACCGATTTCTGAACACGGTAATTGTAGAAAGGCTCCTCCAGCCCAACCGCAACCTCCAGCGCACTCACCCCAACAACACGATGCTTTTCCGTGTCTTCCAGAGTAAACAAGAATCCCTGTTGTGAACGCTCGCGCCCATCGTGAAATGAATCAATACTGCGTGAAATCCGTGCTGCCAAGTACTCCTGATTATTCGGCAACGACGTCAAACCCACGCCAGCGCGAGACGAGAGATCGAGGATATCCCCCAAATCTTTATGTTGAACGGATCTAAATAGCATCATGATATCACCTCAAAAACTGCGTTTATTCCTGAACAAATCGCTTGAGGGCATTTTCAAGCCGGGCAAAACCGTCGTTGATATCCTGTTGTTCAATATTTAATGCCGGTGCGAAACGCAGTACATTCGGCCCTGCAATCAGAGCGATTAACCCTTCTTCCGCAGCAATATTGGTTAATGTTTTCGCTTTACCCTGATATTTGCCCGCCAACTCTGCGCCCAGCAGCAAACCCTTACCACGTATTTCACCAAACACTTGGTAACGCTGGTTCAAATCTGTCATATGCCGGATGAATTCCTGATGGCGCTCCTGCACACCGGCCAGAAACGCCTTCTGGTTCACGATACTCAGCACTTTATGGGCAACGGCGCTTGCCAGTGGGTTACCACCAAATGTGGTGCCATGTGAACCCGGCTGGAATACTTCTGCAACATGCTGTTTAACCAGCATCGCACCGATTGGGAAACCACCACCCAACCCTTTAGCACTCGTCAGTACATCCGGCTCAATGCCTGTTTCTTCATAGGCATACAGATAACCCGTGCGGCCAATTCCGGTCTGTATTTCGTCATAAATCAGCAATGCCTGATATTGATCACACAGTTCTCTCAAAGCCTTCAGAAAATCTGGCGTTGCAGGGATAACACCACCTTCGCCAATAATGGGTTCAACAATGACGGCACAAGTTTTGTCAGAAATATGCGCTTTAATGGCTTCAATATCGTTATAAGGGAGATGAGTAATTTGTTGTGGAAGAGGAGCAAAATCTTGTGAATATTTAGGTTGCCCACCCACTGTCACTGTAAATAATGTTCTTCCGTGAAAAGAGTTTTCAAATGAGATAATTTCGTTTTTATGGCTGCCATGTTTATCTAAAGCATATTTTCTGGCAATTTTCAGCGCAGCCTCATTAGCTTCGGCACCGGAATTACAGAAAAAAACCTTATCAGAAAAGGTATTCTCAACTAAATCTTTTGCCAGTTTTAAGACCGGTTCATTGGTGTAACCATTACCAATATGCCAAAGGTTTTCCATTTGACTGCGTAATGTTTCTTTTAATTCATTATTAGCATGACCTAATGCGTTAACAGCAATACCTCCAGCAAAATCAACGTATTCTTTTTCATTCTGATCCCATACTCTGGAGCCTTCGGCTCTGACAGGAATAAATGGCGCTGGAGCGAAACAAGGAACCATATACTGTTCAAACCAATTTCTTTGAATTTCTTTCGTCATTTGTTTTACCTCGAATAATTAACAAGAAAGGTGGTAATAGGCGTGTATTTAAAGAGTCTTTAAAATTAATGAATCTACTCGTATTTTTCATTAATTATTTCTATTAATTTTTAGTTTTATTCATTCATCGAATCAATGCTTTTCTGAAACTTAAAATTAATCTTTCAACACCTTTCATTGCAGCCCTGATTAACAATTAATCGCATCATCTCTTTGATTTTTAACAAAGTCAACACAACATAATCACAATGAATTTACTTTTTTGATGTTTTTCACAATTTATAAAAATGATTTTTTATTCAGTTTATGCATAAACATTGCATAAAAAATAAATAAAAGGAGGTATAAAATTAGGCAGGGCGAAAAAACGCCGTCTTTTGCTCGATAATTATTCATTAATTGAAGGCGCATTTTACAATCAGGTGTATTAAAAAATATTTGCAAATACGAATTTTTACAAAAAAATAAATATTATCATTTGAAATCAATAAATTAAATAAATTAAATCTCAGATATTATCATGACTATTCAGATAAACTGACCTGATGATAGTTCAACAACTTTCGGTTACATGGCTGATTTTTCAGTTAATCAACTAAATAAAAGAAATGTGCTTTTGCAGAGAGCTGAAACAGAAAAAAGTGCAGAAGAATATTAATACTTCTGCACTGAGTCGAGTCATTACTATACACAATGAATTTCAAGATGCGTCGCGGCGGCAAGGGAGTAAGTCCCCGGGAGCATAGATAACCGTATGTTTATAAAAACGGTGACCGGGGCGAGCGAGCGCAGCCAACAAAGAGGCAACTTGAAAGACGAAGTGTATATATCTACTGCCTGAGCATTGCGTACATCATGGGGCCATTGAAAGGAAGCGGATATTCTGCTGTGACTTCAAACCCCAGCCGCTCATAAATTCTGACGTTTTTTTCATCCGATGTTTCAAGAAACACAGGAAACCCTTCACGCTCAGCTCTCTTCAGCCCAGGCTCAATAACTGCGCGACTCAGTCCCTTTCCCTGAAAGTCAGGATCTACGGCGACGGCCCCCAAAAACCAGCACGGAAAATCCGGGCGTTCTTTCGCCATAATGGCTTCAGATGCCTGCATGATGTTTGCTCTTTCCCCTGCGATCTTTTCAAATTCGACAGACAGCGGAACAAAAACAGACGCGGCATCTTCAATACCGGGAGCCGTCCATATAGATACAGCCGTTCCATCATCAGTAGCCCACACATGCCCTACTGCCATACCGACTTTTCGAAGAAAGGCCTCCAGATAACGCTGTACTCTCTGTTGGTGACCATTCTCAGCCAGAAAATGCCGCATCAAAGAATAACCATCAAAAGCACGTGTCAGTGTTTGTATGCAACGTGTTAATTGTATTTCTGATATTTCTTTAGACTCACAGACGATCATGTTTTTTGCTCCTTTATCCTATTAATACCCAATTAATCTTGGCATATATTCAGTTCAGAATGGCAAAATGCATATTTTAACTACGATAAAAGTACTCAACAAACCATCATGCATCAATTAGAGATATTTATCAAACTCACGCAATAATAATGCAATAAAATTGAAAGCATGTCTCATTAAGAGTGATTTATTTAAAATAACATTATAGATATTCATAAAAAAACAGATTGGTTTAACGCCAGTTTATATGTCCAAAGTAATATATAACTTAACTCGGTTTATTTCTTGCGGGACACATATTTCCGACTATATATTAATATTCAACATGTTAATTTATTGTCTTTTAGTTTTCCTGTGTATGTAGCCTAAAACCCCTTAAATATCAGGTAAAAAAAATGCAGCAAACAAAATTATCTATCTGGCGTTATTTAAGATCACGGGATGTGATGCTCAACATGATTATACCGATTATTCTGTATCATGTTGCATTCAATATAGGCGGTGCTGGTACTGCCTTGCTACTGACCACAATATATTCAGTTATTCTCAAAATTATCAGCAAAACACAAAGTACTTGGGTAGTGATCGCTCTGTTGTTAGTATCAGGGCTAAGCCATTATCTTTATATACACGGATATACCCTGTTTGATAAAAAACTGGAGGAAATTTTCCGTCCAATCAGCAGTGCGGTATCATTGGTTGCCGTTTTCTGTTTTTATTCATTAATAGGACGACCGGCTGCAAAAACAATGGCAGAGCAAGCCATGCCGGGATTAAAGACTATCTCGGTTTATGGCAAGCCCATCTATAACAAAGTATGGCACGAGGTTTCCATCGCTTGGATTTTGGTCTACCTGTCAAAAGCGATCGGAATTTATCTTCTTGCAAATCGAGCCGGATTTCCCATTGATACAATGATCACTTTTTGCGGAACACCACTGACCATACTGATGATCCTATTCAGTTTCTATTGGCCCAGATATCGCTGGCGCTCATATCGTAAGAAACAGGAACACAATAAATCAGAGTAACAATATTCCTATTACTTTTTTTCACGGAAAACAAAAGCCAAACCAGTGATTATCGCCACCATTCCAATCATACTTAACGTGGAAAGTGCATTACCTAAAAATAAATAATCCATTAATGCGGTAACACACGGCACAAGATAAAACAGGCTAGTGACATTAACTAAATTGCCGACTTTAATGAGCCGATAAAGTAATAACTGTGCTACTACAGAAATAACTAGCCCAAGCCATAAAACAGAGACAATAAAACCCGTGGTGAATTCAATATGAAAAGGTTTAAAAGGAACAAATAATAAGCATGCTATTAAACTTACACCATATTGCAAAGGCAGCACTTCTGACGGTGACTGATGAATTTTCTTCTGAAAAATAGCGCCTAAACTCATACAACCTAATGCTGACAAGGCAAAAAACGTACCTAGAAAAGAAAAGTTAGTCATCACCAGCCCTTGGAAAACAACGAATATCAACCCCATTAAAGACAAGAACAACCCCAGTAAACGGCGGGCAGAAAAATGTTTTTCTATCACCAACAGGGTAATAATAGGCTGAATTCCCATGACTGTAGCTAAAATTCCGGGGGTGATGCCATGCTCTAATGCAAGAAAATAAAAAATAGAATATCCGGCAATCATCAATAATCCTGTACCCGCAACTTTTCCGATAGTTCCTGACGCCGGTAAGTAATGCTTTCTGAACACACTGAGTAACAAAAGGCATAGAAAAGCGATGACAAAACGTACAGTCAAAATGGCAAAAGAAGAGCTATAATCCAGCCCCCAACGAGAAAAGATAGCGCCACTGCTCCACAATAAGACAAAAAGAGAAGTTGAACCGTAGGTTCTCCAAATATTTTTGGAGTTCATATCAAACACACCTATTATCCTGTCTGAAAGACTAATAGTTAGCATTTAATTAAGCATTTGTCATCAACCTTCAGATATTAATTCAGTTGCGTGCATTCATATCTTTTTCACCCTGTAACCTTCTGGCTAAAACCGTTTTTCAATATAATCGACAACCGTATCACTCGCATTATTTTCAAAGATATCCTGATAAAAATGAGTATTCACTTTCTCTTTTGAGAGAAACTGGTCAATCATCTCCAGAGCACGCTTTCTTTCTATCGGGCGATTAATAAATAAATCGGTGCATTTATCAATTAACGCTAACCCCTCTCTCTCTGATAAGTAGGCAGGGATCTCAGGGTATCCATATTCCGGCTGCCATAAAAAACCATATTCAGGGGGATAATAATGTTGAAGATATATTTCTAACTGCAATTGCTGGCTATAATTTTGTGGTGGTAAGAAAAAAACATCTTTATTAAGCGCAACACATTCATAAAATGTGGTAAGCCCCGCATTAGATAAGACTTTACGGGCCCGCCGTAATTTTTGCAGAAAATCATGTCTTGAAAAACAATCAACATGGATATGGGGGTGTGTTTCAGTGAGTCTATCTTTCAGATTACCAATTGTTTTTCCACCACCTGCAATCGTAATATTTGTTTCATTTTGCAGATTGGGAATAGAGAGTAATTCCTGAAGAAAATGGGAGTAAAAATCTGTTGTCTCTTTGTAAACCGTATCAATACCACCAAGGGTAATTAATACACCATCTAATGGATGATCATCCATTAGGCCCTGTTGCAAAGAATCAGAAAGAATGGGGGGTATAACTTGATAATCACCAAGTTTATCCCGGAATTTGGCAATATTCTGTTCTATTCCATGAAAGTTCTGAATGAACGTTTTTTCGGTTTGGTGTAGATCAACGTGGAGATCACGCCACATCCAGAATAGTGTATCGATATAGACAATAGGTGTCCCCAGTTGCGAAACAAAATTGATCGACCCGAGATTAGTATTGTTAATGTAAAGACTGGCTCCTGAAATCAGCTCAGAATAACGTGAAAGCTCGGTAACAGAAGTTGTATCACACTCATAAATAATATCAAATAAATGAGATTTTTCACCTAATTGAGAAGAGGTAAGTGTGCCTAATAAGATGAGCTTAGTCCCTGATATCAATTTATTTCGATGCTTTAATTGCTCCACAATATTTAATGTGGTAGATATCGGGCCAAAACAGAATGGTTCTGCGTCAAAAATAATATACGGAATGTTATTTAACATATTATCATCTCATAATATAATATTTCCACTTCCTATATCAGATTGCTTTCCATATAAAAAACACAAAAAATTAATCAGGTTAGGTTTTATTTAACATTATCCTTTCGGTTTTATTTATTATATTAATCAGTAGAATGTTTCCATGATCTATTTTTTCAAGTGGCTGCCAAAGCAGCCACTGACAGATTAATACCAGCGAAAAATTCGCATTCCTAATATAAAAGTCATGATACCGATAATAATCAGTGCAATAGAGGCAGGAACAACCTGTAATAATTCCCCGCCTTCAATAAATACTTTGCGCATATTATCAGCCAGAATGGTTAATGGCAAATACTCAACAATATTAACCATCCATTGTGGAAAATGTTTGTAGCTGAAAAAGATCCCCGATAACAAAACCTGTATCAGAATCGAAACTTCCAGTAAGCCATTTGCGGTCTGAGCCTTACGTGCCCGGGATGCCACCAGCACTGCCACACCAGAAAAACAGATATTCCCGGCAAAGAGTAAAAGCAGGAAGGCGTAAAATGAACCCTGTATTTCTATATCAAAGTAGATCTTAGCAAACTGATAAATAATCAGTATCTCAACGAAGTTGATGATAAGACAGGCCAGAATATGTGCCATCAGAAATGTGGTCTTACGCATTGGCGTGATGCACATCTGACGAGTGACCCGCGCGAGGCGTTTTTCTGCCAATGCCCAGCCGACAGCAATTAAACACGTTTCCATTATTGCCATCGCCAGTAACCCGGGTATCAGAAAATCCAGATAACGCAATCCCGGTGTTTCCAGAATGAAAAGATTTTTATCTGTCTGTCTTCCCTCTTGCTGATTGAGCAAATAATAAGTCAGCAGGGCATCACCATCCTGTGGATCAAGGTAATGAATCTGTTTTCCCTGTGCATTCTGTTCAATAAACATCTGAATATCACCCCGTTTCAACCCGAGAATCACCGCCTCACGGTCAGGATAATATTTAATGTGATATTTGACCTTCACCAGATTATTCCGTTTGATTTCATCCTGATTGATAATGCCGGAAATGGTGTGCTCATGCTCGGTAAACTGCTCTCCCCATTGTTGGATCTTCTGTTGTTCCGTAATTTCTGTTGGCAGGACAATGCCGATATACCTTTCAGGAATATCCTGTGATGAGAACGAAAGCCCTAATAGCCAGACCAGCAAAAGCGGAAAACCAAATGACCAGAACAGAATTTCCGGTTCACGGATATATTGCCTGAATTGTGTTTTCATCAGGTTGATCAGCGCACTATTCATGGAAGCGTCTCCCTGCCAGTGTCATGAACAAATCATCCAGTGTTTTCTTTCTGATCACCAGTTCATTGATATCGGTATCGGCTTTTTTAGCATATTCAAAAAGCTCAGCCACAAAGCTGGCTGAATCGTCAATTATCATACGGATCCTGTTTTTTGATTCATCGTATTCATAACTTAATACCCGATTATGCCGGCTCAGGGCTTGCAAACGTTCAGGAGACCGGGTTGTCAGCTCAATCAGATCGCCGTTACAGTATTTTTTCAGTAATTCATTCATGCCACCCTGCGCAATAATTTCCCCTTGATTCATGATACAAATACGATCACATAAATACTCCGCTTCTTCCATATAATGCGTTGTCAGCAGCATTGTTGATTTTTTTTCCCGGTTGAGTTTGCGCAGAATGTCCCATGTATCATGCCGGAAACGCGGATCAAGCCCTGTTGTCGGCTCATCCAGTATCAGGATTTCCGGCTCATTCATGATGGCAACGCCCAAAGCCAGCCGCTGGCGCTGACCGCCTGATAACCCTTCCACATAAGTCCGGTGTTTTTCGGTTAATTCAACCAGTTCCATTACTTCCTGTACCCGATTACGTGAACAACCGTAGAAACTACCGAACAGCGTAAGCACTTCTTTTACTCTGAGTTTGTTGATAAATAACGTTTCTTGTAAGACTCCGCTGAGACGACGGCGCAGATAAGGAGCATCGTGCTGCCATGTTTTTCCCAATACCCTAACTGAGCCTGAATCTGCTTTTTTTAGTCCTTCCAGTATTTCAACCAAAGTCGTTTTTCCCGCACCATTCGGGCCGAGCAGACCAATAAACTCACCACGATAAACGTCCAGAGAAATGCCTTTCAGCGCCTGATAATCTTTGTAATGTTTCCTGACCTGCTTAAACTCAATCACTTTCTCTTCTTGTTTCTGAATAGCCATTCTCTGTATCTCATTCAGTGATAAGTTGGGCGAGAGAAGATAGTTTTTCCTTCAGCAATTCGGTAAAACGCGCCATTCCTGCCTGATTAAAGCAGCAGCAGTTAATTTGCATGATGGGTTTATTATCTTCAGAAAGTGTGACGTAAATATTGATAGAGTCATTTTCCCATTGGGTGGAAATAGCCTGACCGGGCAGCGCCTGATGTTCCCGATGTTCACTTTTCCAGTAGCTGCTCAGGCGTAATCCCTCCGGCCTGTTACCCGTCGGCGCAGATTTGAATGCATCCTGTAATATATTAATGTTAATCGTCGGTTGTGAAATTTCTACGCCACGCTTGGCCCGGCGGATAATGGATTGCGGTGGTCTGGGTTCCATAAACAAAAAGTCAGCCAGAAAATGCGGATAGAGCCGGGCACGCCGGAATACCTTGCTGTAAAGCCAGCTACCTGCACGGATTGCCAGAGAGTAAATACCGGGGCTGCTATGCCAGCGTTGTTCAGCCAGCACACCAACCGGCAAACTCCACGGGCATTCCATGTGGTCATAGGCCGATAAAATTTTTTCTCTGACCTGTTCCAACAAAGCCATTGTCGTGGCCTCATTTTTTCCTGTTCTATCCTTTAGGCTATTCAGATTGACAGGCACCGGCATAACACGCAGTGTGGGTGCCATCAATGTTTCACTTCCGGGTTGTTCCCGGCCCTCCAGCACTGA
This sequence comes from Xenorhabdus bharatensis, assembly GCF_037996705.1. Classification (NCBI taxonomy): domain Bacteria; kingdom Pseudomonadati; phylum Pseudomonadota; class Gammaproteobacteria; order Enterobacterales; family Morganellaceae; genus Xenorhabdus; species Xenorhabdus bharatensis. The sequence goes on from NZ_JBBMXG010000001.1 coordinate 222,598, forward strand.
ATTCAGCGAGAAACGGGGTTGCCCTGTCATTGCATAAACCACCTCAGCAACCAGTGTCAGAAAAACCATCTGCAAGGTTGCTTTTTGCTGTTTAGCCAGTGTATCCAGCCAGTCATAGCTATTTTCAGGAAATGGCAGGTAAAACTCATGATCGGTAAGAGTATTCCGGTTGAGATAGCAAGCAGGAAAACGCGCATAAGGATATCCCTTCAAATGCTGCCGCCAGAAAGCCAAATCTTGCTGACCATGTTGATGATGGGTTTCCCGCTCATAACAGACCCATTCATCAATTTGCATTTGATCAGATAAATTTAACTGGCATTTTTTTCCGTGGCAGCCCTGTTGATAAAGCCGCCAGAGCTGTTGCTCAAACAGGTGTATAGCGCCTCCATCTGCCACAATGTGAGGAAAACATAAAAACAATACATGTTTTGACTCCGCCAACCGGAAAATCTGTGCTCTCAAATGGGGTGGAGATTTAAGATTAAATGGCGTTTGCAGGAATTTTTGGCTATTTTCAACCACCCGCTGTTCCTGCGTATCGGCATCATAAGCTGATAAATCCAGCAGGGGTAGATCAAACTCCCGCATCCGGCAAAGTCGCTGCAGGGGGGCGTAATCCAGTATTTCCGTGCGCAGGGAAATATGCGACTGGATTAGCGTATTGATAGCCTGTTCCAGCACCGCTATCCGCAGTTCTCCTTCAATCAGAATACCAACCTGATTGTTAGCGGTATCCCCCAGTGCAGTGGATACAAACCAGAAACAGTGCTGGGCATAGCCCAACGGGAACCAGTTTCCCTTTTTGTTATTCCCGGTGCGGTACAAGTCGCGGGCTGCCTTGCCTCTTTGCATCTTGGCTATCATCGCCTTTCCTCCGAACGGCCTGTCACGTTGTCCGGCTGCGCCTTGTTACGCAGATTGACCTGCTCAGCCAATTGTTCAATGGTGGAGTGCTCGTAAATAAACCCGACAGGAAATACCACCTGTAGCCGCTGTTTAATTTTTGCGATGATCTGAACAGCCATCAGTGAGTGACCATTCAATTCGAAGAAATCATCAAACACCCCCAATGGGCCTATCCCCATTTTTTCCTGCCAGATATCGGCAATAATTTCTTCCGTCTGATTGCGGGGAGGCTGATAAGCGACACTTAATACCGGGCGGGGATACAGGTTCTGCTCGCCCGTATTTGCCGTATTTCGATCCGGTTCCGCTGGGGTATTGTTTTCCGTAGCGTGGTCGGTATCCGGTAATGGTAAACCGCGGGTAGAAATCGCATAAACACTGTCCCCATGTGACAGTAATAATTCCAGCAACTGGCAACCTTCTTCTGGCAGAATACCGTGCCTGATACTTTCTTGTTCTTCATGATCCTGATACCACTGACGCAGGCTATCCACAGCCATGCCGACTTCACGCCATGCATCCCAGCCAATAGCAAGATAGCGGGTCGTTTTTTTCCTGCCTGAATGTGGCTTATTGACACGTTTCTCAGCCAAAACATCTTGATGGCGTGATAACGCGTAAGCATCTTCAAAAGCATTAGCTGCACAATAAGCAACCTGCCCGATGGTGCCTATGTGGGCTGCCAGTGATGAACTTAAAACGAAAAAATCCAGTGGCCGGCGTTTAAACCAGTTATCCAGAACCTGTGTCCCCAGTACTTTTGACTGGAATACCTGAAGTGAATCTTCGAATCTGCGATTCTGAATCAGCCCGCCATCGGCAATACCCGCACAATGAAAGATGCCGTGGATCTGCCCATATTGGATAACAACGTCGGTCAACGCTTTGTTGATTTTTGAGGCATCCGCCAGATCGGCAGAAATCACTGAAACAGAAGCTCCCATCTGCTTTAACTGTTGTAACAAACGGATATGGCGTGAGCGTTTATTGTCGGCATCATGATTTTCCAGCCAGTCTGACCATTCATTGCTGGGCGGTAATTCACTGCGGCTGATGAAAATCAAATGGGATTGATAATGCTTAGCCAGATAGAGTGCTATTGTGGCACCAATACCGCCAAATCCGCCCGTAATCAGGTAATTTCCCCCATGTCTTAATAACGGGGACGCCGTCGCGGGTAAGACTGCGGTTTCAGTCAACGGAACATAACGATGCCTTCCGCGAAGCGCGACAATATTATCCTGATTACCCTGTTCTTCCGGTTGTTTGAGGATCTCTGTCAGTAATGCTGATATTACGGCATCGGACGGCCTAGGATTAAGTAAAGGCAGTGACCAGCGAGCAGGCAGGGCAATATCAATACTCCTGCACTGCACCTGCTCAAACTCTTTTGGAATGACACGACATGGGCCAATCAGCAGCGCTTTAGCCGGATCGTTTCTGTCCTGTTCTGTAATCGAATGCAACCGGTTGGAGAGGATATTTATTTTCAGTGAAACCGTTTCCAGTTGATTCGCTGATCCCATTTCATCTGTTGCTAAGCGGTCTACCGCAAATTGCCGGGCGATATGCAACAGGGATTCATAATGGGTAAAGGCCGTGTTTAATGCAATGGAAGCTGAACGCGTTATTGACCAGGCATGAATGATGTTAGTGACCTTCACTTTCCGGCGGTTAAATAAATCCGCCAATGCCTGATAATCTGCGCTATTCTGCGGATTGATGATGACCTGACGTGTGTTTGTCTCCGCTTTAAAACGCCCGCCCTGTATCACCTGCCAGACTTCACCACCCAGTTGTGTCAGTTCAGCCGTCAACTGTTTGCCTACTCCTGAACGATCCATAAAAATCAGGAAAACCTGCCCATTTAACCGGGTATCATCTGACACGGGGATGGTCATCTGTTTCCAGCGGATCTGATGGCTCCACTGCTCCAGTGGCAATCGCCCTCTGTCCGAAGCCGCCTGTCTGGTGTGAGAAGCTATGTTATGTGAGGTATCACTAAACCATGCGTCCAGACTGTAACGCTGACGCTGGAATGTATATCCGGGCAGAGGAAGGCGGTGGCGTTTCTGTGGCTGATAAAATGCAGACCAATCGACAGATACTCCCTGTTGCCATAGCTGTCCCAATAGATTCAGTAAATGCTGCCTGTCCGGAATAGTTTGTTTGATACCTCGGGTACTGCTGAACACCCGCTGATGTGCCGATGAACCTGTAAGCTGTATTTTTGCCAGTCCGGTCAGCGCACTGCCCGGCCCGATTTCCAGTAAAACCGGCGCTTTTGAGGGTAAAACTTTTTGTGATTGGGATTGCTGTATATGAGATTGCTGTAAATGAGAGGCTGAAGTGACTTCCTGTTGAGACAATAAGCAGGCCACTCCCTGACTGAATGCAACCGGTTCACGCAATTGGTGTACCCAGTAATCCGGCGACATAGCCTGTTCAGCGGTGATCCATGTTCCCGTTACACAGGAAATAAAGGGCAATTCTGGCGCTGATAGTGTTATGCCATCAAACGCCTGCCTGAACGGCTCCAGACACGCATCCATCATCGCACTGTGAAAGGCGTGGGAAGTGTGCAACATGCCGGATTCGATATTATCCTCCGCCAGACGCGCTTCGAGCATCAATATGGCTTCTGTTTCACCGGATACCACACAAAGCTCAGGCGCATTATAAGCAGCCAGTGTAACGCCCTCAGTGAGATATCCCTGTAATGTTCTTTCATTAAGTTCTACCGCCAGCATTTTTCCGGCAGGCATCTGATTCATTAAGTTAGCCCGCCTGATCACAATTTTCACTGCACCTTCCAGAGTGAACACACCCGCAATACAAGCGGCAACATATTCTCCGATACTGTGACCAATGCAAGCCGTAGGGCGTATCCCCCACGCCATCAGCAACTGACTCAATGCATATTCGATAACAAACAGAGCTGGCTGGGTATAACGAGTCTGATATAACGCCGGAGTTTTATTCGCTTCAGTCGTATCGAAGATTAACGAACGGATATCGCGCCCCAGCAAAGGCAGCATCATCTCCGCACATGTATCCACTGCGGCCCTGAATATTGGCTCCTGATCGTAATACCCCTTCATCATGCCGGGATACTGTGCCCCCTGCCCGCTGAACATAAAAATGACAGATGAGGAAACGGTACGTAACGTATTTTCCTGTGCTGGCCGGGATAAATAATTATCCAGTGCCGCTATTGCGCTGATGTGATCATGGCATACCAGACTGTGCCGATACTCCATTTCATGACGGCCGATATGCAGGGTATAAGCAATATCAGCTAATGGCAGTCGGGGAGATTTTTCTAGCCAATCGCGGAAATTAAGTAACTTTGCCTGTAATGCTTGCGGCGATTTGGCTGAAAAAGAGAGCAACTGCTGCGGGTGAGCCGGGCCTGACGGGAAAGTGTAGGGAGCTTCCTGCAAAATCATATGGGCATTGGTTCCGCCTATACCAAAGGAACTGACACCCGCCCGGCGTACGCCTTCACACTGCCACGCTTCACCTTTTGTCGGTATATAGAATCTTGAACCGGTCAGATTAATTTCAGGATTGAGGCGGGAAAAGTTAACTGCCGGTGGCAGATAACGGTGCGTCATCATCTGGGCAACTTTCATGACTCCCGTCACGCCTGCGGCTGAGTCTACGTGGCCCAGATTCGCTTTTACAGAAGCCACCGCACAGCGCGGCTGCGCCGTTTCAGGCTGACCATAAGCATTGAGCAGGGCTTTCATTTCCATCGGATCGCCCAGATGAGTGGCGGTACCATGCGCCTCGATATAACTGATACTTTCTGGTGTCACATCCGCTGCCAGCAATGCGCGTTGAAGAACCGCAGTCTGACCTGTTACCGAAGGCGCAGTGAAACCGATTTTCTCTGACCCATCGTTATTTACCGCAGAACCTTTAATCATCGCATAAATATGGTCGCCACTGTCCAGTGCATCCTGTAACCGTTTCAGCACCACAACACCAACGCCATCACCGCTCAGAGTACCGGATGCCTCAGCATCGAAAGTACGACAATGACCGTCATGGGAAAGAATGCCACTGCCCTCGAAGTGATAGCCACTGTGAGATGGGAAACCAACATGAACACCGCCACCCAGTGCGATATCACATTCTCCGGCTAATAAAGACTGGCAGGCGTAGTGTAGCGCCACCATTGAACTGGAGCAGGCAGAACCGATAGTGAAACTCGGCCCCCGCAGATTGAGCTTGTAGGATACCCGCGTCGAAAGCAGATCGTTGTTATTGCCAAATAGCAGCATATCCGATAAATACGGCCCTTCGGCTGTGTGATGATTCAAGAGATAATTCATAAAATAGCTGCTGCTGGAGCTGCTGGCATACACGCCGATTGGCCCTGAGAACTTTTCCGCTGTATAACCGGCATTTTCCAACGCCAGCCATGACGTTTCCAGAAACAAACGCTGCTGTGGATCTAGAGCCTGTGCTTCCCGCGGAGAATAACCAAAAAATTCAGCATCAAAATCTTCAGGATGCTCCAGCACCGAAACATTGCGGATAAAATCGGCCCGGGAACGGGCCTCCACTGATATTCCTGCGGCATCCAGTTCGGCATCACTCAATGACCTGACAGACTCAACACCTGCCGCGATATTCTGCCAGAATTGTTCAACATCACCCGCGCCGGAAAATTGTCCCGCCATGCCGATAATCGCGATTTCAAAACCGTGCATTTCCAAATCAGACATTGATTCCATTGCCTGTTCTCTCTGAACGTTATTAACATCGGTGTTATTCATGATCCGTTATTCCTCATTCCCGCTATTCATCTTCCGGCTATCTTTTCTGCTGCATTTTTTTCTGCATTTCAGCCAAGCGCTGACGGCCATCAGTGATGTTGTTCAGGCTGGTTTCTTTAGCTCCCTGTGCTCTATTCATGACGGCCGAAATTCCTCCGTGTTCACTCTGTCCATGCCCTCCGTTGATAAAGCGGGCAAGCTGGTGAATGGTGGAGTAATTCAGCAAATCAATAATGGAGAGCCGGGTATGACCCAGCGCATGCAGTTTCAGATGAACACGGGCCAGCAGCAGGGAATCGCCTCCCAAATCGAAGAAGTTTTGATTACAGCCGGGAGATTCCATATCCAACACTTCGGCCCAGACCTGCTGAATGGCAAGCACGACAGGATCGGTCAAGACATGCGGTTTTTCTTCAGCGATAGCGGGAGCCGTCTCCGCTAACGGGGAAGCGTTACTCAGTTCATGATAAGCAGCCTGTTGTGGGATATCCTGCGGCAATCGGGCAATATCAAGTTTGCCGTTCGCATTCAATGGCAGAGAAGAGAGCGCCTGAAAATAGGCGGGGATCATGTAACGTGGCAGCCTTTCCGCCAGATAATTACGCAGCTCCATCGTGTTCAGCGCCTGCCCGACATGCAGAACGATATAAGCCATAATCCGTTTACCCCGGTTTTCCTCAATCACCCGAACCGCTGCACGTTCTACATCCGGGTGTTTGCACAGAACGGCTTCAATTTCTCCGGTTTCTACCCGATAGCCTCTGATCTTGTTTTGGTCATCAATACGCCCGAGGTATTCAATGTTGCCATCAGGCAGAAAACGCCCGCGATCACCGGTCTTATACAGCCGGGCTGAGCGAGATTTATCGAATGGGTTTTCAATAAACAGGGTTTGGTAGATGCTTTCCTGATTAAGGTAAGCCATCGCCAGACCCTCACCGCCAACGTACAACTCACCCGCAGTACCAACAGGAACAGGGTGGAGGAAGCTATCAAGGATATAAACCTGATTGCCCTCATTCGGCCTGCCGATGGGTACACTATGGCCTTCTGTCCCCCGATAACGATAGCTGGTGGTAAACGTGGTGTTTTCCGTTGGGCCATAACCGTTGATCAGGGTCAGTTCAGGATAACGTTCTTTAAGGCGGGCGGCATGCCATGATGACATCGCCTCACCACCGGAAACCAATTGTTTTACGGGGTGCAATATCTGGGGGCGTTCATCAACAATCAGATTCAGCAAGGACGCGGTCAGGAACAGGCTTTCTATCTGCGATTCCTGAATGATTTTTTCCAGCAGAAGGACAGAAACAACACCTTGCGGGAAGATGACGATTGAACCGCCATTCAGTAATGGTCCCCATATTTCCCATGTTGATGCATCAAAACTGACGGAAGCCAGTTGCAGATAACGCTTGAAAGCGCGGAAATCAACATAGCTGACATTTTTAACCAGACGAATAATGCCTTTTTGTCCGATCAGAACCCCTTTCGGTTTACCGGTAGAGCCAGAGGTGTACATGATATAAGCAGGCAGCCCACACTGATGCTCTGCGTGAGAATTCAGGTCATCCGGCAGATCAGTCACCGGCATTTGTGCCAGAGCAGGCTGCTCTTCATCCAGCCATAAAACAGGCGGAAGATCTGGCATAGTGGCAGGCAGCCACCGATCTGTTACCCGCCGATCTATGATTAACAAATCACACCGGGCATCTTCTATCTGCTCTATCAGGCGGATATCCGGATCGTCAGTATTGAGTGGCAGGTAAACCGCGCCGAGTTTTACCAGTGCCAGCATCGAAACGATCAATTCAACACTGCGCCCCAGTAATAGCGCCACATACTGCCCTTGTTTCACCCCTTTTTGCGCCAGCAGATGTGCTAACTGATTGGACTGTTGGTGTAGCTCCAGATAACTGAGCCGCCGCTCACCGAATTCAACCGCGAGCACAGATGGCGTTTTAGCCGCCTGTTCAGCAAACAACCCGGCCAGTGTTTCCGGCCCCTGATAGCCTGCGGCTCCCTGATTGAAATGTTCCAGTTTCCGTTGCTGTCCCATTGGCAGGAAATGATCGGCGCAATGCAATGCCTGTGGTTCTGCCACCATCGCCGTAAATACCGCGATATAGCATTCCGCCATATTTGATACCAATTCACGGCTGATTTTATTTTCGTCATAATCAAGTTGGATGGAAATTTGATCACTGGCCAGTGCCGAAGAGAGCGTGAGATGCTGAAAATGGACATCCAGTGTAAAATGGGTGCCTTCGTAAACATCCTGCGTATGCAGCCTGTCCACCACTTCCAGCCCTACTTCCGGTGCCATCTGGTCGTAAACATGGAAATCAATATAGTTAAACAGCACTTCATCCAGTAACGGCTGCTGACCGAACTGGCGCTGAATTTCTGCCAATGGATAGCGACGGTGCGGAATGGCTTCAATTTCGTTAGCAAAGACCTGCCGGATTAGCTCGTTCCAGGAAACGGATGTCAGAATTTGACGGAATGGGAGAATATTAAGGAACAGACCATACAGATGCTCTCCTCCCTGCGCTTCCGGGCGTCCGTTCGCGCTGATCCCGGTAAGAATGTCATTTTCTCCGCTGAAAATACTGATAACCTTGACGTGCCCTGCCAGCAGGACGCTTTTCAGCGGTACGCCAAGTTGCAGCATCAGATGACGTAATCCCTGATAAACAGCACTATCCAGCGTCAGGGAAACCGCTTTCAGTTTCGGGCTGGTTGCAGGGGGATGAGCACTCTGAATACCCTCTGTATGCTGTTTACGGGGCAATTCAAGGATGGTGCAATCATCCAGCTTCTGTGCCCAGTAATTTTTTTGTTGCTCATCAGCAACGGCAGTCCGTTCCAACGCAATAAAATCACGATATTCCAGCGATTTTTTATCCGGTGCCTGCCAGTTTGCCTGCCCTGTCAGCGTAGCATAGCGGTTGAAGACTTCCACAATCATGGTGTTATAACTCCAGCCATCAAAGACCGGGTGACATTCGGTCATCGTAAACTGGAAGGAGTTATCAGTACGCAGTTGAATGAAGAAACGCAGCAGGGTCGGATTCAGCAGATCAAACGGATTTACCCGTTCAGCTTCCAGCAAGGCTTTTGCCCGCACATCCTGCTCTTGTTCCGACAAATGACGTAAGTCTTCTACAACAATCGGTAATTCAGCAAAGGCATAGACTAATTGCAACGGTTCACTGTAATTTTCCATATCGAACGCGGTGCGTAGTACATCATGAGCCGCCACGGTCTGGGCAGTTGCTTCCCTGAATGCCTGCTCATTAAACGCCCCGTTAATACGCAGATGAGAGGTTCCGGTACAATGATATACGTTGGCATCCGGGGACATATTCATATGATAGAACATACCCGCCTGCATCCGGCTGAGTGGGTAGGCATCCACGATTTTTTGCGATTGTTCCTGTGCTTTTGCCTGTAAATGCAAGCGATCTTTTTCTGATATCAGGCTGAATGGTGCAATACTCTGCGCTGACAGTTGATGCTCTTTGCGGCGTTCATCAATCAGGGTTGCCAATTCTGCCACGGTCTGGTGCTGGAACAGATCCGCCAGCGTCAGCAACCAGCCTTGCTCCTGTGCTTTGCCCGTCAGTTGGACACCACGCAGGGAATCGCCCCCCAGCGCAAAAAAGTTATCATGGATACCAATCCGCGATACCGGCAATGTATCCCGCCATAACTTCAGCAATTCACGTTCGGTTTCATTGCGAGCTTCCCGATATTCACTGGCGAGTTGCGGGCGTACCTGTTGTGGTGCGGGCAGGGCTTTGCGATCAATTTTGCCATTACTGGTCAGTGGCAGGACATCAAGGAAAATAAAGGCTGATGGCAGCATGTAATCCGGCAGAGTACGCTTCAACTCAGCCCTGAGCATATCGACAGACAAGGCTTCAGCCGAACCTGTTCCTGTCGGCACAATATACGCCACCAGATGGGAAGTATGCTCACCGTCGTTCTGGTAAGCCATCACGACCACCTGTTCTATTTCGTCAATGCGTTTCAGGGCTGTTTCAATCTCGCCCAGCTCAATACGGAAGCCCCGGATTTTGACCTGATGGTCGGCACGTCCGAGATATTCCAATGCACCATCCCGCCGCAAACGTGCTAAATCTCCGCTCCGGTATAACCGCTGTCCTGCTTCTGCCTGCGGGAAAAACTGCCGTTTGTCGACAAAACGCTGGGCCGTCAGTTCAGGCCGGTTCAAATAGCCCCGAGCTACACCGGCGCCACCAACGTATATCTCTCCTACGGCTCCCAGCGGGGACAATCTACCCTGTCCATCCAGTAAAAAAATCTCCAGATCGTCCAGCGCTTCACCAATCGGGCTTTTTCCCCCCTGCAAGGCATCCGCCTGTCTGATCCTGCGATAAGTCACATGCACTGTCGTTTCAGTGATGCCATACATGTTGATGATTTCAGGCTGCTCATCGCCATGCTTTTTAAACCAGCCCAACAAATTAGCCGGCTCCAGCGCTTCTCCTCCCAGAATCACATAACGCAGTGACAGGGATGAAGTTATGCCGTTTTCATGCTCTTTATTCAATTGTTCATCAGCCGCCATAAATAGCTGGAAAGCAGAAGGCGTCTGGTTCAGTACGGTCACTTTTTCCTGCTGTACCCACTGATAAAAATGGCCCGGTGTCCGGCTGGTCCAATAAGGCACAATGCTCAGACGCCCGCCGTGCAGTAATGCCCCCCAGATTTCCCATACCGAGAAATCAAACGCGCAGGAGTGAAAGAGTGTCCAGACATCATTTTCGCTAAAGGTAAAATGACGTTGACTGGCACTGAATAACCGCATGACATTAGCGTGTGGTATTTCCACACCTTTCGGTACTCCGGTCGAGCCGGAGGTATAAATCACATAAGCCAGTGCATCAGGCTGACAGGCCATATCAGGGTTATCCTGCGGCATAGTCTGAATAAAGGTTTTTTCAGTCTCTATGCAGAGATAATCCACTTTTTCATGGTCAAACAGAGTGCGGTATACGGGAGTACCGATAATCAGTTGAATACCCGCATCTTCAACGTAGAAACGAACCCGTTCCGGTGCATGGCTGCCATCGATAGGTACATAAGCCAGCCCTGCTTTTAATACTGCCAGAATAGCAACCAGCATCTCCTCATCACGTTCCAGACAAAGGCCGATCAATGGTGTCAATTCTGTCGTTCCCTCCCTTTGCTGCCTGATTTTCAAAATATAGTGTGCCAGCTGATTGGCCCGCTGATTAAGCTGTTCGTAAGTGAGTGTCTTGCCATTGTCAGTACTCAGAGCAATGGCCTGCGGACGACGCATGACCTGTTGCTCAAATGCCTGATGTAAGGTGTGTGTCACCGGATGCGTGTTCAGACTGCGCGGCCATTCTTGCAGTAACCACTGTTTTTCCGCTTCATTGATACATTGATATTCAGTCAGCGCTGCATGGGCGTTTCTGGCTATTTCCTGCAACAGAAAGCAGAAATTAGCCTCAATCTGTTTAATCGTTGCTTCATCAAACAGGTCAGTGCTGTATTCAAATGTGCCCTGCAATTGTTCTCTGCCGTCTGGCTGTGAGTTTTTTTCCATCGAGAGCGTCAGATCGAATTTGGCGTAATCCCCCGTAACCGTGAATGGCGTGGTTTTGATGCCGTCTAACTGCCATCCGGCAGAGTCTGAGCTATCAAAGGCAAACATGACCTGAAACAGCGGGGCATAACTCAGATCCCGTCTGGGGTTAATCGCTTCCACCAATTGCTCAAAACTCACCTGCTGGTGGGACAAGCCATCAAGTACAGTATGAAAAACCTGTGTCTGTAATTCAGTGAAATTAGCACGAGGATCCAGCTCAATCCGGTAAACCAGTGTATTGACAAAAAATCCGACAATGCCTTCCAGCTCCAGTTGCCCACGTCCGGAGACCGGCGAACCAACAACCAGATCAGTCTGACCGCTGTAGCGGTAAAGCAGCAGGTAAAATGCACTCAATAACGTGGAGAACAGGGTTTTATTTTGCTGACGTGCCTGCTGATCCAGTGCTTGTGTCAGTTCAGGCGATAATGCGAAACAGTGCGTTTTACCGCGCAGGCTCAGACGGCTGGGGCGTGGATAATCAAAAGGCAGTGCGATAGGCTCAATACCGGACAGTTTTTCTTTCCACCATACCAATGACTCCGCCGATTCAGGATTTTCATGCTGCTCGTGCTGCCATTCTGAATAATCAATGTACTGTATGGGTAACTCCGGCAATTCGGGGAATCTGCCCTGTCGCCGTGCGTTATAACATGTTGTCAGTTCACGGCTGATAATACCGGCAGACCAGCCATCTGAAATAATATGGTGCAGCACCATCACCAGATAGTGGCGCTCTTCTCCGTGTTCGGTTCCACACTGATACAGAGTAAAACGCAATAACGGGGCCTGTTGTAAATCAAACGGTTGCTGGCTGTCCTGCTGCAAACGCTGCTTTTGCTTTTCTTCACTCAGCATAGACAGATCAACCGTAACCAACGGTAACGATACGGATTCATGGCAGCACTGGTAAAGTGAGCCATTCTGATACACAAAACCGGTGCGAAAAGACTCGTGCCTTTCCACCATGTCGCTGATAGCCTGCGTAAGTGCCGGTATGTCCAAATGTCCCTCAAGCACCAGCGCAGTTGTGATGTGATAAATGGCGGATTTTTGTTCGAGTTGTTCATGCAACCATAAACGTTTTTGCGCAAGGGATGCTTTAAACTGAAATGTATTTTCCTGCATAAAACCTCCGGCTGAATACCCGTTACTTTGCAGGTTTCGGGTATATTCCATTGTTATTGTGTTTTTTATTTCCGTCCGCGTACGACACGTTTTATCGTGTTGTGCTGTGTGTTCTTTCCGATCACCTTTCCGGTCATACGAGAATCCAGAAAATGAGCAAGCTGCTTAATGGTCTGGTGTTGCAAGAGTTCAGCCAGAGAGAGCCTGACTGCCAGTTGTTGTTCAATACGGGCTGCAATACGTAAGGCGTGTAATGAGTGCCCTCCCAGCGCAAAGAAACTCTGATCACACCCAATCTGTTGTTGTCGCAGTACTTCACTCCAGATATCCCGCAGATGGCTTTCCAGTGCCGTTTGGGGAGAGTACGACGCGTTTTCTTCTTGCGGTTGATGGGAGGGATGTTTCAATCTGGATAGATGTTCCGGCAAACGTGCCAGCAAAGCCCGGTAATCAATCTTACCGTTTGTGGTTTGTGGCATTTCATCCATCGGTACAATGACATGCGGCAACATATGAGTCGGCAGATACCCACTGAGGAAACCGAGTATTTGCGCTGATATTTCTGATAAATAATCGGAAGATACATCGGTTTTTACTGTTGGTTTCAGGGACACACAAGCCACCAGCTGCATATCTTCCTGTTTACCGGAAGATGCTGTGCCGGAAGATGCTGTGCCGGAATAAGCTGTTGCAGAATAAGCAAGCAATGCACTTTGCTGTACACAGGGATGCTGCATCAGTTGTGCTTCAATCTCCCCCGGTTCAATCCGGTAACCCCGGAGTTTGATTTGCCGATCGCGGCGACCAAGATAGAGCAGTTTTCCGTCCGGTAAGGCACAAACCCGATCCCCTGTGCGATAAACCCGTATGCTTTCCTGTGTTCCATCGTCCAGCGGGACGGATAATGTGATGAATTTTTCTGCCGTTAATTCAGGGCGATTCCAGTAACCCCGTGCCACGCCGAATCCACCGATATACAACTCACCTGCCATACCAAAGGGGGTCGGTGACAAATCATCATTCAGGACAAACAGACGCGTGTTGGCGATAGGTAAACCAATCGGCATCATGCCCTGTGAATCCTGCTGTTTGTCCGCACGATGAACACAGCAGCCAACGACGGTCTCCGTCGGGCCGTATTCATTGAATACACCAATGTCCATCCCGTCTGACAGCCATGCCTGTACGGTTTCACAACTGAGCGCATCGCCTCCGATCACCAATGAATGCACATGAGATCTCGCGCTAACATTCAGATATTCCGATAACACGCCCAGATGAGCCGGCGTGATTTTCAATAAATGGCGATCCCCGAATGAGGCTTGCTGTAATGCCGTTGCGATTGCCGCAATATCCGCATCATCTTTAACCACGGTGATGGTGGCGCCATGTAACAACGGCAGGTAAAGGCTGGTCAGGGTGGCATCAAAGCTGACGGAAGAATGGAACAGGCTCTGAGTGCCGGCCGTCACCTGATAACGCTGACCGGCATCTGTCAGATAGTTAATCAGGCTGTGATGTTCAATCATGACGCCTTTCGGTGCGCCTGTAGAGCCGGAGGTATAAATCAGATAAGCCAATGCACTGGCGTCATCAATGACCGGCGGTAAAGCATTCGCTGGTAACGGCTCTGTCTGCTGATCCAGAGCCAAAACAGCGATGTCATGTGTAAGACCGGCGGCCAGAGCCTGATAAGTCAGCACCAGACAGCTTTGGCTGTCTGACAATAAATAAGTGACCCGCTCCGTGGGATAAGACGTATCAATCGGCACATAGCAGGCACCAATCCGGCTGACAGCCAGCATCGCCGCGATATAATCCAGACTGCGGGGTAAATAAAGTGCAACCCTGTCTCCGGCCTTAACCTGATTATGGTGCAAACGCAGGCTAATCTGTTCAGCCTGCTGCGCTAATTCGGCATAACTGACCTGCTGATGCCCATCAATCACCGCAATCTGTCGGGGAGAATTCTGAACCTGACGGGCAAACAGGCTATACACATTCCCGGCAAAAACAGGCAATGCTTCCCCTTGCCATTGTGTCAGTAGCTGCTGCTTTTCCCGTTCGTCCAGCAGGGCAATATCGCCCGGCCTTCCCGTCATATTATTGATTAACTGCTCCAACAGACGGATAAAATGCCCTGTCAAACGGGCCACGGTAGCGGCATCATACAAACCGGTGTCGTACACCAACGTACCATGCAGGCCGTCAGAAAATGATGCCACCAACACCAGTGGATAATTCGTGCTTTCCGTCGCCTGAGTAAATTGGAACAGGTTTTTCTGGGCATCGGTCTGTTTGGGTTGCGGGTAATTCTCAAACACCAGCAACGTTTCAAATTCCGGCAGTTCACAGGCTGATTTCAGATCAGCCAGCGAGATATCACTGAATCTTTCATGTTCCCGCTGCTGCTGTTGAATAGCGTTCAGCCAGTCTGTGGTCGTCTGATCATGGTGAGTAACAATATGGATTGGCAATGTGCTGATTAACAACCCGACCATTTTATCAATACCGGCTAATTCTGCCTGTCGGCCGGATACCGTCATACCGAACAGACACTCATCCTGCTGGCTGTAACGCTGTAACAATAAAGCCCATGCGCCCTGTACCAGCGTATTGATGGTTAAGCGGTAACGACGGCCTGTTTCAGCAAGCCGCGCCGAAAGTGCGGCAGATAACCGGAAGGTATGACGTTGTTTCAGCTGACTGGCGGCCCTGAGCGGATGAGCGGCGGGCAAAGGTGTGGCTGCACCAACATCCGCTAATTGTGCCTGCCAGTATGCCTGACACGCTCTTCGGTTATTTTGTTGCCAGCGAATAAATGATCGGAATGCCGGTGCGGGGGGCAGGATGCTATTCAGAGGCTGGGAAGCCTGCTGGTAAAGAGATTCAACGGCGGTCAGTAACAGCCTGACTGACCAGCCATCAAGAATAGCATGATGATGGCTGAACAGAAGCCGTATCACCCCATCCGGTAATTGCAGCACGGTGATGCGGAACAGTGTTCCTTGTTCTGGTGTAAATTCTTCTGCCAGATCCGCAGCCAACAGGTTCTGATAATGTTGTTCTGCTTCCGGTCTGCGATAAGCCCTTAAATCATGCTGGCGCCAGTCTATCTCCTGATTGGGCATGACAATCTGTAACGGCTGACTGGCAAGCCTCATTTCAAAACGGCTGCGCAGAACAGGATAGTGGTCTGTTACCTGCTGCCATGCTCTCTTTAAGCGGGAAATATCTGTTTCATGATGACTGAACGTAAAACAGAGCTGCTCGTGATACAGCCCGCGCCCCTGCTCTGCCATTGAATGGAATAGCATCCCTTCCTGCGTGTCAGTCAGCGGGTAGATATCTTCTATTACGCCATATCGTTGCTGCAACTGGTGCAGGGTTTCCGCATTCAGGCGGGCAAGCGGGAAATCAGATGGTGTATATGTTGTCCGGCTCTGAGCCACGCAGTGATCTGTCAACTGGAGAAGCTGCTCTTTCATCACCATCGCCAGTTTATTGATAGTTTCATCCCGATAACACTGACGGTTATACGTCCACTCTATCTGTAATTGCCCTTCATCAATGTAGCAATCGACCGCCAGCGCATATGAAGCGGTATTATCCGCGGCATAACGATCGTCCAGCCCCATATCTGCCACACCCTGTAATGGTGTCTGATGGAAGGTACGGGTAAATTGGCCCAGATAGTTGAAGCAGATATCAGCCTTCGGCATGGCGGGCAGTTGATGGTTGGCATTTGGCTGGGAATAGCGTAATGCCCCGTATCCGGTTCCGCTATAAGGAACCTGACGCACAGCTTCTTTTACCCGTTGAATCAATTGATCCGGTGAACAGGGTGTTGGCAGTTCCAGTAACAGAGGATAAATCGTAGTAAACCAGCCAACTGTACGGCTGACATCCACATGTTCATGCAGACTTTCCCGTCCGTGACCTTCCATATCCACATGCAGCAATCCGGCACCGCTCCATTGTTGTAGCGTTGCCACCAGCGCTGCCAGTAATAAATCGCCCACATGGGTACGGTAGGCATGTCCGGTGTGCTGAACCAGATCCGTGGTAACAGAAGGCGCTAATGCCAGCCGATATTTAGCCGATTCTCTGACTAAGCCGGGGAACGGTTTTTCTCCCTGATCGCAAGGCAGAGAAGGCATGGCCTGATTCAGTTTTTGTTGCCAGAACCGATACTCTTCCTGAGCCTGCTCTGATTGAGCGTAATCGATAAGATGGGATGACCAGTTAATCAAAGAGGCCGTTTTGGTCATCAGGGTCGGTTTTTCCCCTGCCAGCAGTGCCCGATAATAGTGGCTTAAATCTTCAGTCAGAATGCGCCATGAAACACCATCTATGACCAGATGGTGAACAGCCAGCGATAAATAGTCTCCTTCTGTGGTCATAAAATGGGTCGCTGTCAGCAGCGGGCCATGTTCAATATTCAACTGTGCCTGCCGTTCAGCCACGGCTTGCAGCAGGGCTTTTCTCGCCGGGGTTGTTGTGATCCGGCAGCGCTCTATCGGGAATATTGTGACTGCTTCGTCTATTCGCCCATAACTCCGTCCATGATCGCCTGTCAGCGGAAAACGTGAACGCAGTCCATCATGCTGATTAATCACCAGTGTCAATGCCTGCTCCAGCCGCGAAATATCTGTTTCCGGCTCCAGCGTATATAGATAAGACTGATTATAATGGTGCGGGTTAGCATGGCGATGGGCAAAGAACCAGCGCTGAATTGGCAGCAGGGCATACTCTCCCTGTACGGGCTGAGCATTGTTTCCGGCTTTATCATCAACATTATTTGCCTGTGCCATTTTACTGTTAGGGTCTTGTGTTACGACAGCGGCTAATCCTGCAATCGTCGGGTAATCAAACAGCATTTTTGGTGTGATCCGCAGGCCAATTTCCCGCCCTCTGAACACAATTTGCAGGCTGAGAATAGAATCTCCACCCAGAACAAAGAAATCATCATCAATGCCCAAATTTTGCTGATCCAACACTTGTTGCCAGATTGCTGTCAGTTGTTTTTCCAATGCTGTCACCGGCTTCCGACGATGCGGGTAATCCGGTTGTTCGGGTAACGCAATCTGCGCCAGACTTCTGCGGTCAATTTTGCCATTCGTTGTCAGTGGCAGAGTTTCCTGTATGACCCATTGAGACGGGCACATATATGCTGGCAAGCGTTGACTCAGTTCTTGCCGTACATTTTCCATCTCTGTGACAACTTGATCTGCCAACTGTTTGTGCATGACCAGATAAGCAACCAGATGCTGACGACCGTGAACGTCTCTCATCCCTACCGCTGCCTGAGCCACACCCTGACAGGCTGAAAGTTGAGCCTCTATTTCTTCCAGTTCAATTCGGTAGCCGTGCAGTTTGATTTGTTGATCTTTGCGTCCCAGAAATAACAAATTGCCGTCCGGCAGATAACGAGCCAGATCTCCTGTCCGATAGAGTTTTTTCTGTGATGATGAAGGGAAAGGCGATGTGATAAAGCGGCTTTCGGTCAGATCCGGGCGATTAAAATACCCCAGCCCTACGCCCTCTCCGCCAATATACAGTTCTCCCACCGAACCAAACGGCACCAACTGCTGACATTCATCCAGCAGGTAAAGCCGTGTATTGGCTATCGGGCGGCCAATCGGCAATGCGCCATCACCTTTTATCTCTCCGGCTAATATGTCATAGATACAGCAGCCCACTGTAGTTTCCGTCGGGCCATATTCATTGATAATTCTGACTTGGGGTGCATATTGCCGCCAGAAGCGCAGGGCACTGGCAGACAAACTTTCGCCGCCAATGACCAGCAACGGTATCCGCCCTGCCTGTTCCGGTGATAACTGCTGGCTCAGCAGTTCCAGATGAGCCGGCGTGATCTTCGCCATTGTTAAATCCGGCAACTGCTGCCACGCCTGTATTAATGCCGGGATATCGTCGCCTTCCGGCAGAATAAACAGGGTTTGCCCCTGTAATAACGGCAGGAACAAGCTGGTAATCGTGGCATCAAAGGAGATGGAGGCATGGAGAGTATTTCCTTGTCTGCTTCTGTCTCCATAATATTCGCAGGCATGCTGGAGATAGTTTTGCAGCCCACGATGCGGAATGACGGTGCCTTTTGGCCTGCCGGTCGAGCCGGAAGTATAGAGAATATAGGCAGGCTGCTCCGGTGAAATCACAATAGCAGGATTAGGCACATTCCCCTGATAATCGGTAACGGCTGCTGAAATAAACTGTCCGGGATTCAACAGAATGCATTGCTGCGCTGGCAGAGCCAGTCTGTCAGCCTGCTCATGGTTAGTGATCACCCGTACAACCTGTGCATCTTCCAGCATAAACCGGGCACGTTCTGCCGGATAAGTGCAGTCAACGGGCACATATGCTGCCCCTGTTTTCAGAACGGCAAGGATCGCCACAACCAGCATCGCGGAACGCGGCAGGCAGATCCCCACCTGCGATCCCTGACCAATACCCTGTTGCAGCAGATCATTCGCCAACCGATTAGCATGTTGGTTGAGCTGTTCATAACTCAACGCAAATTCGGTTTCGTCTTGTTCCCGCAGAGCAATCGCCTGTGGGGTTCGATTCACCTGTTGTTCAAACTGCTGGTGAACCACTGGATACAACATCGGCTGTTCCGTGGTATTAAATACATTCGCCTGTTGCTGATATTCTTGTGGTAACAATATAGGCAACTGATAGATTGGCTGCTCTGGTGTATCACACAGGCTGTTCAGCAGACGGGCATAATGTGTCATCAGTTGCTCCACCATTTCCGGTGCAAAGCACGCCTGACGATATTCCACGGTTAATAACAGGCTATCCGTCTTTTCCGGCTGTGACAGTTCCTGAACAAACATCTCCTGAACAAACAACGTTAAATCGAATTTAGCTTCCGGATTATGTATCGACTGACTGTTTATTGTGCCTGTCGGGCATTGTTGATTATGCTGCTGTGCATTGAATACAAACATGACTCTGAACAGCGGAGAAAGCGTGCGTTTTGCCGCGGGTAATACCGCATCCACAACCTGCTCAAACGGCACATCTTTGTTCGCCATGGCCTGATTCAGTGTTTGCACACTGCGATGCAGAAACTCAGTAAATGGCAGCCTGATATCCACGTTCTGCCGTACAGCCAGCGTATTGAGTAATAATCCAATCACAGATTGCAGTTCGGGTTTGTCACGCAGCGATACAGGTATCCCAACGACAATATCCCCTGTTGCGTCACCTTCCCCGCAGTAACGCTGTAATAATATCTGGAACGCCGCCATCATCAGGGTAAACAGTGTTGTATCCTGCTGTTGTGCCAGCCTGCGCAGAGCGGCGGTTTGTTCAGGGGAGAGCGGCAGACGGTGATAAGCCGCTTTGACATCGTCAGTCCGTTCAGAATGCTGTTGAGGGAATGTCACTACCGGTGGCAGATGGTGATAGACCTGACGCCAGTAATCTAACTGGCTATGCCGGATTTGCCGGGCTGCTTCGCTGTGTTCCCATGCAGCAAACTGCATATAATCGGGGGTGGCTGGTTGAATGGTGTTTTTTTCTACCAGATGCTCTTCTGTCAAATACTCTTCTGTCAAATACAATGACAGTAACTCATTATCCAGCTGCGCCAGTGACTGCTCATCCACCAGAATATGATGCAGGCAGACAATCAATGCGCTGCCTTGCTTTGCATCCGTGACCAGCAATAGCCGATACAACGGTTGCCCGATCAACTGAAATGGCGTTTCCGCCATATGCATAGCCCGCTGTTGTAACTGCTGCTGCCATTGCTGTTCATTCTGTACTTCGATAATTTCGTGCGGGCAATCAGGTAACTGCTCACTGTAGTATTGCCGTGGCGTGGTTCCTTCCATCCGTAAACGCAGATTGAGTAATGGATTGCGGCGGAACAGCAACGTTATGCTGTGTTGTATCCGTTCAGCCTCTCCGCCGTTTCCGGTTGTGTTGGTCAGTGAATCAGCGCGGGTAAACGTTTTGATACTGGTGATGTGATAACGACAACTATCAGGGTATAGCTGATCAAGGAACCACATCCGTTGCTGGGCGAAACTCAGCGGAGCTTCATGAATTGCTGCCGGATACAGAGGATTAACAGGGGCTGTTAAATCGGCTTTTTCTGCCAGCCGCATCGGAGTTCGGCAGATAAACACATCACTGACTTTGAAATACAGCCGGAACTGGTCAGCCAGCGTAGCGACCATTTTAGCAGCCAGCAGTGAGTGCCCCCCTGCGGCAAAAAATGAGGTATGACGGCCAATCGACTGATGCCCCAACAAATCCTGCCAGACCTGAATAATGGCCTGTTCTGTGTCGTTCTGAGCAGGTTCTGCAACAATTTCGTTTTTTTCGTTTTGCTGCCTCACGGGTTTGGGAAAGCGCTTTCTATCCACTTTATTATTCGGCAGGCGAGGAAATTCGTGCAAAAACACATAGCAGGAAGGGCACATAAATTCCGGCAATAAGCCGTTCAGATGCGATTCAATCTGCGCCTGATCCAGTTCAGCCCCAACGTTAGGAAGTATATAAGCGACGATTGCACTGGCATTCAAGTAATCTTCCCGTACCATTGCCACGGCATCAGCAATAGCAGAATGCTGGCGCAGGGCGCTTTCAATTTCGCCAAGTTCTACGCGATAGCCACGAATTTTTATTTGCTGGTCAATGCGCCCCAAATAATCAATATTGCCGTCAGCTCTGTAACGAGCCAGATCGCCGGTGCGATAAAGGCGGGCCTCCGGTCGGGAGCTGAACGGGTCGGGGATAAAATGGGAGGCAGTCAGATCAGGCCGATTCAGATAACCCGCCGTCACACCAACCCCGCCGATGTAAAGTTCACCCGCGACACCAATCGGCAATAGTGCCTGATATTCATCCAGAATCCAGACCTGTGAGTTGGAGATTGGGCGCCCGATATGAATCTGAGTATCACTCGTTGTCAATTCGGCATTCGTCGTCCCCACTGTGGCTTCCGTCGGGCCATAAGAGTTAATAAAACGACGATTTTTTCCCCACTTATGCAGCAAATCCAACCCACAGGCTTCTCCGGCGACGATCAGCACCTGCAAATCAGGTAAATCTGCCATAGGCAGTGCAGCCAGTGCCGATGCAGGTAAAGTGACATGAGTCACACGTCGCGTAATAAGCTGTTCCAGCAAATCAGGGCCGGGCATGATAGCAAGGCGGGAAGCCATTAATAATGTGCTACCGCTACAGAACGCCATCAGGATTTCCCAGACGGAAGTATCGAAGCTAAAAGAGGCGAACTGGAGTATCCGGCTGTCCGGCGGTATAGCTAAAAACGCCATTTCCGTTTCTGCCAGATTACATATTCCCCGGTGGCGGACAGGAACGCCTTTCGGTTTGCCGGTCGAGCCGGAGGTATAGATGATATAGGCGGTATTTTCAGCCCGGACATCTGTTTGTGGGGTGTCAGTACTGAATGCAGATAGCTGAGGCATCAGCGTTTCAAGACAGAACAGAGGAACTTTACCGTCCTGATAACGTGACACAAACTGTTCCTGTGTTATCAATACGTGCAGGCCCGCATCTTCAATCACATGAAGGCTGCGATCCAACGGGTAATCAGGATCAATCGGCACATATACCCCACCCGCTTTCAGGATCGCCAGAAAACAGATCACCAGTTCCAGTGAACGCTCAACACTCAATCCGACACAAATTTCAGGCCCGACACCTTGTTGGATCAAAAAACGAGCCAATTGGTTAGCGCACTGATCCAATTCAGCATAAGTCAGGCATTGCTGACCGAATTCAACAGCAATCGCATCAGGCACGCGTTGTACCTGACGTTCAATAAGCTGGTGCAGCGCAATATTATCGCTGAAGGGGCGTTCAGTCCGGTTCCATTCAGCCAGTTGCTGTTGCTGGTCAGGGCTGAGCAGGGCCACACGCCCGACAGCCTGTTGTGGCTGGTTGATTAACTGCGGCAGAAAATAACAGAAGTTTTCCGCCATGCGAGAGAGGGTTTCCGACAGGAAACGGTCGCTGGCATATTGAAATACGCCCTGTAATTCGCCATCTTCACACCACATTTCCAGTGCCAGCTCGTATTTGGCGATTTGTACATCCCAATGGCGTAACGGAGAAAGTTGTACTGCTCCCAGACGTTTGTGAGTAACGGGTGTGTTTTGGTAGGTAAACAGAGTCTGAAACAGGGGCGAAATCCCCGGGTGATGATTATCTTCGCCACTGGTGTGTTCTGAACTGGTTTTTCCTGACTTCTCTTTGAGCAGAAGTAATAACTGGCTGAGGGGCAGATCCTGATGTGCAATCGCATCAATGAAGGTCGATTTAACCTGCTCCAGCAGTTGTCCGAATGACTGGCTGAGATCGACCTGATTGCGTATCACCAATAAGCTGAGTAACAGACCAACCGGCTGCTGCTCCTCACTATAATGACGATTGGAAACCGGTGTTCCCAACAAAATATCGCTCTGACGCGAATAGCGGGCCAGAAATGCAATAAATCCCGCCTGTAAAATCAAATAAGGCGTGACGCCATACTGATAGGCCAGTGTCTCAATCTGTTTATGAAACCCTGAGGGCAGACTAAAGGACATATGTCGTCCCCGATAACTGCGGACGGCGGGTGTGGGAAAATCATAAGGCAGTTGGAGTAACGGCAGTGTTCCTGCCAGTTGTTGTTGCCAGTATTCACGGGCCGCCATTCCGCTTTTCCCGTTCACCCGCTGGTGCTGGATACGTACATGCTCCCGCTGACCATAATGAGATGATCGGAGAGTAAGCTCTTTTCTTGCCTGCAACTGCGTGTAGTTTTCCAGTAATTCATCCCACAGCTGTCTGACGGATTCTTCATCCACAATCAAATGATGAAAAACCAGTACAATCAGGTGATTGTGTGGTCTCAGTGTCAGCCCTGCCAAGCGTAACAAGGGGGGCTGAGTTAATTCAAAGGGTGAGGAAGCAAGCCGGCTGATAATATTTTCGGCCTGCAATGGTGCCTGCGCACCGTATCGGGTCAGATCCTGCCAGAGAATATCAGCAGAAACAGTTTGCGCTATCTGGGTGGTAATCTCGCCTTGCTGCATTAGAAAACCGGTTCTCAGCACATCATAACGGACAAGCAAAGCATCAAAAGCTTGTTGTAAACGATGCTGATCCAGCGCTCCCTGCCATTCGGTAACATAGGCCATGTTGAAAATAGGGATGTCAGGAACAGATTGTTGAATCAGATAAATGCCCTGCTGTTCATAACTGGCAGTCTGTAAATCTGTCGTTATCGCTTCTGGCTGTTCGCTGGCGTGCAGCATAGCCGCACATTGGGCCAGCGTCGGCTGCCGGAACAGATCACTGAAATGCAGTTTCAGCCCCGTTTGTTCCCGTACCTGAGCAATCATGCGGATTGCCTGTAGAGAATCGCCTCCCAGAGCAAAGAAATTATCGTCACGCCCAATCGGGCCAACATGTAGTAATGACTGCCAGATAGCCGCCAGCTTTATTTCCTGTTCGCCCAATGGAGGCACTGCATTCTGTCGGTGAATGGCGTCTTGGCGAATAGCCGGTGCCTGTAATGCCTTACGATCAATTTTTCCATTGGATAACAGCGGGAGTTGTGACAGGAACTGATAATCAGCGGGGCGCATAGCAGCCGCCAGATTAGGTGACAGATAAGTATCTAATGCCGCCCCGGTCACGGTGGCCTCAGGAAGCGGGCGGATAAAGGCCACTAACCGGATACCCTGTGGCTGCTCAAATGCCTGCACGATGGCCTGTTGTACCGCAGGGTGCTGTTCAAGCAGGCTCTCAATTTCTGCTGTTTCAAGGCGCTGTCCGTTGATTTTAATCTGGAAATCATTTCGCCCCAGCAGGAGTAAATTTCCCTGTTCATCAATACGTCCCAAATCACCGGTACGGTAAACCGGCTGACCGGCCAGCTCTCCCTGTTCCGGTGTGATAAAACGTGCGTGATTTTCAGCTCCCGATGACAAATAACCGCCACTCATATAGGGCGTACTGATCCAGATCTCTCCTTCCATACCGGCAGGAACACTTTCTCCCTTCTCATTGACCACGGCAATGGCAGTATCATCGATAGGCTTACCCGCAGGGATCAGTGACCGTTGGCGGTCTTGCTCTGTGACCCGATAACAGACTCGTGCCAGTGTGGTTTCTGTCGTTCCATACAGATTGATTAACTGAGCCTGCGGTAACCGGCACTGATAAAACAGATCCACCAGCGAGCCTTTCAACATTTCCCCTGACAGCACCGCATAGCGTAGAGAGCGGAGATCATGAGAAGATTGCAGGCACTCCAGTAAAACCTGAAATAAGGAAGGAATGAGATGCGTAATGCTGATTTGCTGGTCACGTATCCAGCCAAGTAATTCCTGCGGTGAATAGCGGATATCATGGGCAGGCGGAATGCACAGTGTTGCCCCGTTCAACAAAGGTAACAGCATGTCCCGCAGGAAAGGATCGAACATCTGATTGATCAATTGGCTGACTTTATCAGCAGGTGTCACGCCCAGCTCACGACTTTCCCAATGGATAAAATGCAGCAGGCTGTCTTCACGCCCTAATATGGCTTTGGGCTGCCCGGTCGAGCCAGAGGTAAAATAGACATACGCCAGCCTGTGATGCTGAGTGTCACCGTTATGAATACGGGTAGGTAATACATTTGCCGGCACTCTTTCCGGCACGCTTTCCGGCATTCCGACAGGCGGGATGATTGAATGTTGCTCCTGAATTTCATCAGCCAACATATTATCAACAAATACCAGCGAATAACCTTCAGACAAATGTTCCACCAGTGGCAGCCATTGACGGCTGGTCACAATCGTTGCGCCACGAAATTGGGCCAGCAAGGTGGCAAGGCGTTGTTCCGGCAGTTTTGGCGATAATGGCACAAACACTTTGCCTGCTTTCATAATGGCTAAGGCTGCGGTTATCAGAGAAATACTCTCTTCCATCAATGTCATGACGAACTGACTGCCAGCCTGATCATGCAATGGTTGGCTGAGTGTAGTCACGTGCTCTGACAGCATGCGATAGGTCAGACTTTCATTTCCCTGTGTCACCGCGATATTTTCCGGGAAACGTGCAGCAATTTGCTCAAACTCGGTTGAAATCACCATTAGCCATCTTCCTTCAATTAAACACATTCGCTTTGAATTAAAACAGTTGTGCGACCAAACAGCCCTGAAACGTGCCTTACAACGATCCTTTTCACATGACCTTTTTAAAGCGCTTCGTTTAAAGCGCTTCTATTAAAATGACGGTGGAAAAATAAAAGGATCAGCATCTTTCAAGAAAGGAAAGCGTTCTCTGGTTTCCCGAACATTGGCCAGAGAGATGGTCATGGTTTTTACTGCCTCGATTTCTTTTTCGTGCAGCAGAATTTCACCTAACGGATCAACCAGCATGGAATCCCCGGTATAGTCGAGCTGGTTTCCGTCCTGTCCTACACGGTTAACACCGATGACATAGCTCTGGTTTTCAATTGCCCGTGCCTGTAACAGGGTACGCCAGTGCAGAGAGCGTCTGGCTGGCCAACTGGCGATATAGAGTGCGGCATCATAATGTTCATTAGTATTGCGTGACCATACCGGGAACCGCAGGTCATAACAGATAAACGTGGCAATTTTCCACCCTCTGTACTCGACGATCAGTGGGGTATTGCCCGCGGTATATTCATGATCTTCGTGAGCGAAAGTGAAGAGATGTTTTTTGTCATAATAGGCAATGGAGCCATCTGCATTGACCCATAACAGACGGTTATAGAATTGCTGGTTTTCAGTGATGATCATGCTGCCGACAATGGCACAGTTTTTTTCAGCCGCCAGTTTTTTCATCCACAGCACACTGGGGCCATCCATCGTTTCTGCGATAGCTTGTGGCTTCATACTGAATCCGGTCGTAAACATCTCCGGCAAAACGATGAGATCACTCTCAACCAGTTGCGTAATGTAGCCTTCTATGTGTTTCCGGTTTTTTTCTGCATCTTCCCAAAACAAATCGGTTTGAATTAATGTCACACAGAGATCTTGTTCAATCATTGTAAACTCCGTTTTAGTCCGTATTTTCTTATTACAAATCCGCATCAAACAAATTTTCCATATAACCGCTGCCCGCTGACAATGAGCGGATTTCGGCCTGTTCACCCTGCTGTTGAGGTGATGGAATAAAGTTATTTTCAATCAGGTAGTTCACATAACAGGAAAGCAGCTTTTTATCCGATGGCGGGCATTGAATACCGCTGCCACTGAGTAACTCGGTCGTTATCTCGGTGGCATATTTGGCCGTTTCATTCATTTCTCCATCGCCATGAACCAGCGCCAGCAAATCAGTAAAAACTGAACGATAAGGTTGCCCATTGAGATACAGGCAGCTTTGGGCTAATGCTTCCATGTAAACTTCATTTTTGATGGTTTCAATGCGGTAACCGAATTCCCGCAGGAAAGCGACAATATCGTTGTATTTGATTGGATTGGGCGTCGTCAGGTGAAGGGTTTTTCCGTTAAATTTATCGATATTCAAAATGGCATACAATGATGCCTGTGCGATGTAATCAACAGGTGTAATATCGAAATCATCCGTTGCACTAAAAGTCAGCCCGGTTTCGACCAGCGCCCTGACCATTTCATAGTAAAGACCTTTGACTCTGGTATTTCTCAGTGGGTAATTGCCATTGGCGCTATCGCCCCAGATGTTACCCGGACGCACAATGACCCACCTGAGTCCTTTTTCCCCCGCTCGGTGAACAGCCTGTTCTGCTTCAAATTTCGTGCGCTCATAATCCATGTCATCGAATCTCTGCCCCACATCCAGATCCGTTTCATGCATGACAAAGCCATTACGGTACAGGTTTTCCCCCACGATACTGAAGCTGGAGGTATAGAGCATGGGGATATCACCCCGCAGACAAAATTCAATAACATGCTCTGTTCCCGACACATTGACGGCAGCAAGGCGGCTATAAGATGCCACCAGATTTGTCCAGGCTGCACAATGGATCACTCTGTCAATTTTACCAGCCAGCTCTGCGTAAAAAGGTTCTGCCAGCCCAAGATTTGTTTCTGTAATATCACCCAATACAGGAATAATGCGATGTAAACTGTCGCGGCTCCGTTTTTCGGGATCGTAAGTAAATAAAAAATCTTCCAGACGCATCAGTGCCTGCTGATTATTTTCAGCTCTTATCAGGCAATATACATTCGCATCAGTTGTCGTCAGAATTTCAAGTAAAACTCTTCCCCCCATGACACCTGTTGCACCAGTTACCAGAATGTTTTTGATATCCTTTTGGGTATTGTTGAGCATGTTTATCCTCTGCGTTAATGGGTTAAACAGGTTTCATATGGTACCGACGCGCATTCCGCCATCCAGCGGGATCACCGCAGTATTGAGATAATTGGTTTTACAACTCGCCAGAAATCCGACAACTTCCGCCACATCTTCTGATGTTCCCCAACGTCCGACGGGCACAATGGAACGTACGATCTTATCTTCCGCCGCTGATTCCATTGGGGTTGAATTGACAAACTGCTCCAGCATGTCAGTTTTGCAGACCCCCGGAGCAATCGCTGTCACGCTGATATTCAGAGGGCCAAGTTCACGCCCCCAGGATTCCGTGGCAGAAATCAGACCCGCTTTGGATGCGCCATAGGCCGCTCCCCCCGCCGCGCCCCAAATACCGGCAATCGAGGCGATGTTAATGATGCGCCCGTATTTCTGCGCTGCCATGTAACGGACAAAAATCGATGTGCAGTTAAAGGCGCCGGTCAGATTGACATCTATCATTTTGGCAACTTCCGGTAGCCCCTGACCTGACAGGCAGAAAGTCCGGTGAATAATGCCGGCATTATTCACCAGTACCGTGATCGTTTTACCCCAAGTTTCAGTGATCTGTTGTGCGGCCTGTTCAACAGAGGCGGGATCAGTGACATCCATTTCAAATATCGCCAGAGATTCCGGCTGCCCGAGACGCTCCTTAAGGAGCGTCAGTTTTTGTATGCTGATATCGGTTGCAGCCACCTGGTAACCGATATCCAGCAAAGTGCTGGCAATCGCGGTGCCGAATCCCCCGCCTGCTCCGGTGACAACAGCAATCTGCCGGCTCATCCGGTAACCCCTTCTTTAAAAGCAATATCAATCACTTTGCGGGCATTTTCCATGGCATCGAAAATCCGCTCTTCGAAGAAACGTACGTCATCCTGTGACATCAGCAGATTGGGGTACATGCGGGATAATGGCGAGAACTGAATGCCATAGCGTTTGGAAATTTCACGGATGATGATGTCACAGAATTTAACTTTATCGCTGTAACCTTCAGTAGACATAACCGGTGTATCCTGAGAGTGATACACCAGCGCTGTCGGCATACCCTGTACCACCAGTGGTAAATCGACAGCTTCTGCGGCTTTCACAAAGGTATTCGAAATCTGGCGCATGATGCCGCCCATCCGGTCATAACAACCGGGGTCCTGTTCAATCAGGCTGAAAGTGGTTTTAATGGCAGCCAGTCCGAGTGGATAACCGTTGAACGTTCCGGCGTGAATAACTTTGCCGCGGGTATAGAGATTCATAATATCCCGACGTCCGGCAATGGCAGAGATTGGCATGGCTCCGCCACCCAGCGCTTTACCAAACGTCGCCAGATGCGGCGTCACACCCAGTATTTTCTGTGCTCCACCCAGCCCGATACGAACGCCGGTGATAATTTCGTCGAAAATCAGTACAATGTTGTATTTTTCACACAGTGCCTTGGTTTTCTCCAAATAGCCTTCGACCGGGAAAATTCCCCCGCCATTAATGCAGATCGGTTCCATCAGAACGGCACCAATTTCATCGTGGTAGCGCTCTATCGTCGCTGTCAGGATATCAATATCATTCCACGGCAACATAAAAGACTGATCTGTCATCACGTTAGGATCACGCCCCAATGTATCCAGCAGATCTCCCTTGAACTGCTCCGGCACCGGATAAGTCAGATCCTGTTTCTTGCGCCAGCCCATAATATTGTCGGCATTACCGTGATAGTGACCGTGGAAGCGGATAAAGCGGTTTTTACCGCTAAACGCACGGGCGAGACGCAGCGCATTCTGTACAGCTTCGGTTCCGCTCAGGCAGAAACGCACCATTTCAGCACAAGGAATATGTCTGACCATCGTTTCACAGACACTCACTTCCAAATCACAGGTATCAACGGAAGTGACTTTATTCATATATTCAATCAATGAGCTGTTGTAAGCCTCATTGTGATGCCCGACCAGTAATGCACCGAATTTACAAAACATATCCAGATGTTCATTACCATCCAGATCCCATACCCGGGATTTTTCCCCGCGATTAAACGGGATCACTAACGGACGCTCAGGATCACCAAAGTTATAGTGCGATCCTCCGGGCATCAGATCCCAGCATTTTTTATAAAAACCTTTTGAGTTATCCAGACAGAGTTTTGTTGAAGCATCCATAGATTCTTTACTCCTCACCTTTGATTTTTGATCAGGTTCTGTTTTTTGGTTAGATTCTATTTTTTGGTCAGGCATTTGTTTTGTAATGATTTTTTCTGTAACGCTTTGTTCTGTAAAACGTCGTTCTGTAACACCTTGTTTTGAGCTGTATTGCCCGTGACTCAACAACAGCTGCTGTTTTACCTGTTCAGGTACAACAACATTGAGTAATTCGAGTAGTGCTATGCGGGTCAGGCAGGCCGCCCCATTCATCAGAAGTCTGGCAATGTCACTGACATGCCGGTTTTCAACCGCCTCAAAAGGCGTGCCTTTCAGCCATTCATTCATGGCCCCCATTGCCGCACCGCACCAGATTTGGTAATCCATGTTACGCACGGGATCACCGGTAATCGCCCAGCGGGATGACTGACCGAGATACCACTGGAATACCAGCGCCATTTTTTTCTTTGGTTGTTTTTCTGCTTTGGCAATAATGTCGGGTTGATTCGTTGAGTGGAAATAGTCGATGGTTTCTTGCCAGATGTCTGACAGCGGTTTATGAAATATCTGTTTTTCCAGCAAAGTTATTTCTTGCTCTGGTAAGTCCTCCAGAGCGTCATGCTGTTTATACAGGCTGTACAGTTTCTGTGCCCGTACTGCATACATGCTGCCCTGTTTCAAAACCTGTACTTTGGCACCCAGTTCAAACATGTCTGCTGATGGCGCAGTAGCAACGTCGCTGATACGAGCCTGCCCCAACATTTTTTTCACGGCAGCAGATGTTCCTGCTTCCACACAACTCTGATTGACTGAGCCGGTGACAACATAAGCCGCTCCCAGTGCGAAAGCAGCCAGAATGGCATGGGGTGTTCCTAATCCTCCTGCTGCGCCGATCCGCACCTGATAACCGATTTGGCTTTCATCTGCCGCAATGTCATCCCGTAGTTGTACAACCGAGCGGAAAATGCAGGCCAGCACGCCCTGATCGGTATGCCCGCCGGAATCACCTTCTACGGTAATATCATCTGCCATTGAAACCTGACGGGCCAACTCAACCTGTTCAGCCGTAATCAGGCCGTCTGCCCGCAGTTTTTGCAGCAGGTTTTCGGGAGCCGGACGCAGGAAATGTTGGGCGACTTCCCGACGGGAAACTTTCGCTATCAGGCGATGGCGACGCAATACGGAGCCATCTGGCTGTTGAGCCAGCCCACTGACACGATAATAAACCAGTGCCGGACTGAGATTGATATAAGCTGAAGCCTCAATCACCCGAACCTGATTTTCTATGCACAGACGCACACAGGCCATTTCCCAGTCAGGGTTACCGGGGTTATGCAGCAAATTTACCCCAAACGGCCCTTCCGGTAATGCCTGCCGAATACGAGCAATCGCTGCGGTAATCCGGGGAATACGTAAACCGCCGGAACCAAAGATCCCCAGAATTCGTTGCCGCCCCAATGCAATAACCATCTCTTCAGAATGGATACCGTTTGCCATTGCACCGGCATAATAGGCGTAGTCCACACCATAATCTGCCATAAAACCGGCATTTCCCAGACTACCTGCCGTTATAGCAGGCAGACTCCCCAGAACAGTAACCCGATCTGTTATTGGCTCATCCGTGGATAGCAATTCCGTTGATAGCAATGAAATAGAAGTGCCGGATTTAACCACCCTCAGTTCAGCGCCCAAATCCTGCAAGCGAGGAACACTTTCCATCGATACAGAGTGTTTTAACAAACTGTTGTTTAACAAGTTTGACGAAATAGCTTTCGGCTGATTCATTTTGGGGCTTCCTGTTCCGGCTCTGCCGTTTGCGGTGGCTGACGACGGATGTACTTCACCCCCATGTTGTCACTGATCCCCACGACATTGCCGCGATAAAGAGTTTCTGCGATGAAAAACAAAGTGATCGAATCCAGTTTGTCGCCCTGCTGTTTATCAGCGGTATAGCGGGCATCAATGGATTTACAGGTCAGCCGGAATTGCAGCACATCCCGCGTACATTTCACTTCACCACGGAATTTGGCGCTGGTCGTATGTTCTGTCAGTGTCTGTACTTCCAGATCAGGCAGAGAATGTAACCCGAGATAAAACAAGTAGAATTTCATTAATTGCTCTGAACCTTCTACCAATAGCGTTCCCGGCATCACCGGATCATTTTTGAAATGTGCCCTGAACGCCCAGTGTTCAGGATCGATATCAAACTCTCCCACTATCTGCCCCAGACCAAATTCCCCACCCATTTTGTCAACGCTCAGGATCCGGCTTAGCATACGGGTATCCGGCGTACACAGGTTCTCGCTATGAATACGCCCATAGCCGGAACCGAAACAGGCAGACAAATCCCCATTCATAACATGCGTGATATCTTGTTGATTAAACGTGGTTTTGTCGCAGTGCAGAAATGCGCTGGGTAGGAATTCAGCATACGATGGCGTTTTCTGTCCCTGTCTGTCTGGTGATACCTTATTCGGGGAAGGCTTATCCGTTAATAAAAGCGTGAAGGGGTTTTCCGTGACCGCAGCTCTGGCTTTGGCAAAATAAGCCTTGCTATCAAAGGCACCCGCGTTTTCGATCTCCTTACGGCTAAAGAAGCCCGATGTGGCTACCAGCCGGAAAACCAGACGATCCCCCACATAGCAAAGATATTCGTAGCCCGCCAGAAACCGGCTTCCTACCCGTATAACAGAAGTGATATTGACACGTCCGCGTAATATTTCTCCTGCTTTCGGCATTTCGCTGTAGATTGTCGTGCTACAGTCAACCGCGCGGTAACAAAGCTGCCCTTTGAACAACATGTCACAACCAATCACGGTAAACGCGACAATCATCGCATGGGATGATTCCAGCGCGACAAACGAAGGAACGCGACCATTCACGGCATACCATGCATTTTCAGGAATATCGTATTCCCATTCGATGTAACAAGGTTCCAGCTTATCTTTAACAGCAGAAAGCCCCGTAATACGAGAAACAAACATAAACGGAGGGGATGGCATACGAGTACGGATCGGATAGTTATCGACTTCGGCATAATCCGCTCCCAGTATTTTTGCCACGCTCCCGTCGGTCAGCTCAAGTAATTGATGCTCATCAAAAATGACAGATGAAGCCACTGCGGTTTTCTCCGTTATGGACGACGCCTGATTGATTGATGAAATATCAGTGGATTGCGCTAAGTTCTGTTTTATCAATTGATAAAATGTCTGTTCCAGTTGCAGATAACACAACTGAGTACGGGCATTGCGTATGAAATGGTTCACTTCCGCTGGTGGAAAGGCTGGTTGAATAGTTTCCGTTTCTTTTGCTGATACGGCCTGTTGTTGTACAGAAACGGCTCTCAAAGGTGCGAAACGGGTTAATGTCTGCTCATTGAGAATGAACTCTTCTACTGTTTTTTCTCTTGCGGTATAAGTCGTTACTTTCAGACCGGGTTGATTTGATACCGGCGGCTGTGTCAGATGCGCTTTTTTTCCGTTTTGTGGTTCACTTAAAATGACGTGGCTGTAAGAACGGTCAATACCTAAATGGCTGATGGCAGCACGACGCGGAGCACCCTCTGAAGCAAGCCATGCCTGAGTCTGTGCCGGTAAATGGAATTTACCCGCAGCATGCTGGGCCAGCGTTTGTCTCTGAGGGTAATCCGGTAATATCGGCAAGTAACACTGTGTCAGTTGCAGGGCGGATTTGATAATGGCGAGCAAACCCGCAGACGCCGATAAATGACCATAATTTGCTTTCAGCGTACCAATAGCCGCAGTGGGTTTTCCGTCTTGTGCGCCATAAACTCGCCCGAGAGCAGACAGTTCCGTCGCAATCTCGCCGGATTTTCCCCCCGCATAAAGTTCAATATAGCCAACCTGATCCACACTACAGCCCGCCGCAGTCAGGCTTGACCGGGCAGCCGCAGCAATCGCGTCTTCATTGATTCGGAAATCCAGTGAATGATCCGGTACGTAACTGATGCCAATACCATCCAACATGGCATAAGCCGGAATATTTTCCTTGATGGCATCCTGTTCACGTTTGAGGACTATCACACCTCCCCCATCCCCGACTATCTGATTTCCATGCTCGGATTGGTGATCCCACAACACATTTTCCAGACTGCCACCAAAACTGCTGCTGGCAATCATAACTGCATCCACATGCTGTCTGTTCAGCATAAACTGAGCCAGTTCCAGAGCCTTAAACGGAGAGCTTTCTTCGTTATAAAGCGTAAAGGCCGGGCCATTCAGTTTCAGATGTGCAGCCAGACGGCTCGCCACAATATTACCGATTCCGCCGGTGATACCTTCGGGATAAGGTTTCGGGAACAGGCTATCTTTAACAATGTCCTGCAATGCGATGGTATCTTCTGCCGATAGCTGAATACCGTGACTCTCCAGACTTTGTTTCAATTGCCAGCTAATTTCATTACGTACCTGATAACGCAGACAGCTGTAGTCAATTCCTCCCGCCACAATGACGGCGATATTACGTTTACTGCCATCCAGCTGATATCCCGCATCAAGAAAAGCCCGCTCCGCAATTGGCAACAAAAACAAATGGCAGCTGAGGTGCGCTCCGATAACATTGGGGGGTAATTTGAATTTCCTGCAATCAACGTCAAAAGTTTCAATATAGGCGCCTAACGGCGGCTGACTGATCCCGCGCATCGCCAGAATATCCGGCCGTTTTTCCATACCAATCCAACGGGTTTTCGGCAGCGGATAAAAGTGTTGGGTTCCCTGCTGTAACGTCTGATCCAGTGTCAGGTTATCTTCTGTTTTTGCCAGATGAACACCCATACCCACAATCGCCAGACGCTCCGTTTTCTGCATTTTTTTCATCTGAGAGGGGATACAGGCAGACCGCCGTTCAGGACTATCTTCACTGATAACCATATGTCCGTTGACACCACCGAAACCAAAAGCATTAATACCGGCTCTTTTGGGACGATGACGCTCAGGCCAGGGTCTGGCCTGCCGCACGATATGATTGATATTGAGTTTGCCTTGCGGTGTCGATACCAGTTGATTAACCCGTGGCGTGGCCGGGATCAGATTATGCTGCATAGCCAACAGCACTTTCAGCAGACTGCCCATGCCTGATGCAGTCAGCATGTGACCATTGATGGCTTTATTCGCACCAATTAATGGAATGTTTTCACTTTCATCAGAATTTTTATTGCCACCAAAAAAAGCCTCAATCGTTGACAGCTCAATTTGATCGCCGATATTGGTGCCGGTTGCATGACATTCAATGTAATCAATTTCCCGCAGGCAGTTCTGATAGGCTCGCTCCAGTGCAATATTCTGTCCTTGTTGATCCGGTACCAACAAATGTTTAGTACCCGCATCATTAGATAACCCAATGGCTTCAATCACCCCATATATTTTATCGTTATCACGCACCGCATCGGAGTAACGTTTGATAGCGACAACGCCGACACCTTCACCGGCTTTTACCCCTTTGGATGATTTATCAAAAGGAATAGAATCCCCTTTTTCCGGGAAAACCTGCAATATATTAAATCCGTGATCAATATAAATATGATCCACATGACAGATTGAACCAACCAACATCATGTCAGCCTTGTGACTGAGAAGATAATCCGCTCCCAGTTTGATGGCATACAATGCTGATGCACAGGCGGCATCAAGACAATACCGAGGCCCGGATAACCCTAATGCTAATGCCGCAATTGTGGCGTTATAGCCACCGGTTATTAAATTCTGCTCAGAATGATTAGCCTGAGGCCAGAATTGATTAAACTTAAAATCCGGTTGCCCAATTAATTCTCTGATATAAGGCTGTAATATTTTGTGATAAAACGGATTCATTAATTGTTTAGTGGAATGAGTCGGCATACCGATACTGCCGAGAATTAATCCGGTTTTTTGCAGAATATTTTTATGCTGGCGATAGCCACTATCATTTAATGCCTGATCTGCGGCATAAATTGTCCATTTAAATAGATCGTCCAGTGTATTTAATTCTTCTTCCGGCAAATGATAACCTTTGCCATCAAAATGAAAATCACGGACATGACCATTATTAATATAATTAATTGTGTCAGGTTTACCCGCTTCAGAAGAATAATAACAGGCCGGATCAACACCTAATTCCTGAGCTGACAACGGGGTGGAACAATCTTTTTCATGTAATAGATTATCCCAGTATTTTTCAGGGGTATCCGCACCGGGAAATAAACATCCGGTTCCAATAATAGCAATATGTTCCATAAAGGAGAGACTCCTTAATATGATAGCGTTTCCCTGAGCGGATATTTTCGTTCAGGTCTATTATTTTATTATTGACAAGCCATAATTATTTTTTGATATACACTTCGTCTTTCAAGGTGCATTTTTGTCGGCTGTGATAACTTACCACTACGACGCACCTTGAAATCCGTTAAAATATCATGGTGTCATTTTTTTCGGGGCCATATACGTTTTTCCACCAATAGTAATCTGGCGTGTGCGGGAATCGCAGAATTCATGGACAAAACGCTGTATTCCTTCTTCAAGCGGGATAATCACCATATTCTGAGCTTTATAGGCCCGTTTAAGCACATCGCTGACCATACCGCCATCCCACGGCCCCCAGTTCACCGAGCGAATTATCTGCTTGTTTTTGTTGTGAAACGGCAGGTAAGCAAATTTATTCAGTATTTCATTCGCCAGTGAGTAATCCGTCTGCCCTGCATTACCAAAAAATCCGGCAACAGATGAAAACAGGATGATATGTCGCAGAGATGTGCAGTCTATTGCGCGACATATATTTTCAAGCCCTCTGACTTTGGCATACAAAACTGAATGTAAATCAGCCAGTGTTTTCTTTTCAATCCGCTTATCCGCCAGATTACCAGCACCATGAATCAACCCCGTTATCTGACCGAATTGCTGCTGTGCTTTCTCCAGTGCGGTTTTCACTTGTTCCGGCTCAGTAATATCACAATGCAGGTATATCACCCGTGCCCCTGCCTGCCTGATCGCCTCTAGTGTGGCATTAATCTCATCAACATGGATCAGGCGGCTTAGCATGTTATTCACTTTCACCGGTGTCGGTTGAATACCCTGTTCCTGAAGATAATCAATGGCTGCTGCTTTACGTTCAGACAGGGTTGTTTTACCTGCTGACCATACCGGCAGCGGGGCGGTAATATCAGTACGCCCGAGCAGAATAAACGCCGCCTGACTCTGTTTTGCCAGTTCAGTAATGCAGTGTGCAGTTATGCCACGGGCACCTCCGGTGACGACCAGAACATCACGGGTACTGACCTGCATCTCGGGTGTCACTGACAGTGCTTTTTCTTCTGTCAGTGACAATGTCATGCGTTCATTATTCACACCACGCCCGATTTCACCCATCTCAGTCCGGTTGTCCTGAAGCTCTTCCATCACTATTTTTGCCACATCACGATCTTTGACGCTGGCATCGATGTCTACTGTCCGGCAGAAAACATTAGCCCATTCAATATTCAGCGATTTTGTCAGCCCGGTGATACCCGCAGAAACGACAGGTAAATACTCACGGCCGGAGGTCAGCAGTTCACCATCTCCCCGCATAATCACCATGAAATATCCCGATCTTTTCCCATCGCCCGTAAGGCTCCTTTGCAAGCGTTTAGCTAACAGAAAAGTTGTCTCAACTGAACGATAATCCTGCTCACTGAAGACATCCGTCAGCCCCTTAACTGGCTGTTTGACCGCCTGTAAATAGATAACGCCGTCAATAGAGCCATGTTGCCGTTCAATATCTGTCAGGGCGGCATCCAGTAACGATTCATCGCTCATTGATGCCTGATCCCGCCTCAGTGACATAATGACAACTCTCTGCCCCTGCGCTTTCAGTGACTCAGCAATATTATTCGCACAAGTACCCGCACAAGTATCCGCACAAGTCGAACCGACTGTTTCTTCATCGACGATCAGCCAGCATTTCGGGGATGCAAAAACATCCTGCAAACGCTCCGGCATCGGCAATGCTTGTTTTACCACTGCAAAACGGGAAACAGGCGAGGCAGCAAAAGGGACTTTTTCCGTTTCTTTGTTCGGTGTTTCTTTGCTCAAAACGTCTTTATTCAATACAGTGTGTTGATTCAGTACAGGCTGAACCGCAGAGGTTTCTATCCGTTGCGATTCAGCCAACTGCTTTTTTACATTAGTACTCGCAGATGAGGTCATGGTTGATGTAACGAACCCCAGAGAGCGTAATTTATCTGATTGCTCGCCTCTGTCCGCCGCCATTTCTTTCGGCTGCTTTTCAACAGGATGGCTTTCTGCCAGTGATGGGGTATGCTCTGATCCCGAACCATTCTCCCTGCTATATAAGGCAGCAATCGCTTCATCGACCATCTCCCTGAAGAAGCTACTCATTCTGGCGATAGTACTCAGTGAATCGACTTCGAAGTTTTCCAAGTCTTTATTTCTTGATGTTTCACCGTACAACTCCAGATTTGCCGAGAAGGCATCAAACATTGCGCCAAAAATTTCCAACCGTTTGATGGAGTCAATTCCCAAATCAGCTTCCAGATCCATCTCCGGGCTGATCATATCTTGCGGATAACCCGTTCTTTCACTGACGATATTCACCAGTTGGCTGATAATGTTTTCTATAGTGATCTGATCAAGACGCCTGACCAGCTTTTCGATTTCCGGTGTGAGTTTTTGTGTTTTTACTTTAATTTCAGCCGGTTCTGGTTTAACAGGCTCATTTGCAGGTTCGGAAGCGGCCATCGATACCATCGGTGCAACCGGCATTTCTGGCATTTCTGGCATTTCTGGCATTTCTGGCATTTCTGGCATTTCCGGTACGACTGGGCGTACAGCCACAACCGCTTCCATTCTTTCTGTTTTTTCTATTTTTTCTGTTTTTTCTATTTTTTCTGTTTTTTCTGCTGAACGGATGTCCGGCACTACGGTCGAAATCGGTTCAACAGGCTTAACCGGAGCAGAGTATTCAACAGCAGGCGATGTCACATGGCTCACCGATGGTGATGACGTAGGCGAGGATGGCATAGACGATAATGACATAGCAGAAGTTACCTGTCCGGACTGGAACAGACTCTGCTGAGTCATGAAATAACGCTCATGGTTGGTATGATACAGTTCAAGATTTTTATCCAACAACTGAACACTCTGACTCAGGCTGGAGAGCATCACTGACAGATTCTGATGATCCCGGCAGGTTTCCATCAAATTGTATTGCTTTTCCAACAACATACTCAGCAACTGAATATACTCTTTCTGATTTGTCTGGAATTGCTGATGTAGTTGGCTCATCACTTGTTGGGCCTGCAACAGTTCATTTAGTGTGTCGGCATTCAGGCTTTCACTTATTTTATTATTCTGTTCCATAGGGTTATCTCGTTTTTGAATAATTGTCAGTACGTTCTGTCGGATAAATTCGGCTGAAACGGGCTGGTTATGTTCTACCACTTTTTCGGTTTCAATCTCGGTTTCAATCTCGTTTTTAAAATCACTTTCAGCGATAACTTCGACTCTACTTTCAACTTCATAAACAGGGGGACTTTCAACTTCTGCCTGTACGGGCAAAGATCCTGCGATAAACCGCTCAACAACAGCATGATCACCAACACGCAAGGCATGCTGGCGCCGGGCTTTATTTTTTTCAGACAGGAAGAAACCGCCACTTAATCTGAACGTCAGACGTCTGCTTCTTTCTTCTTCCACAGGCTGGAGGCGGACATACCGGTTGATATCCCGCAGCTTTACTCCTTCTGCCAGTAACCGGGCCTGAACACGGGCTAGCTGTAATCTCTCCTCCCCTTTATCGGTGGGGTTAGTTGAAATCACGGTGTGCTCGCGATTTTTCAGAATATCGGACACTAATTTGCCCAGAACGCCTTTTGGCCCGAACTCAACAAATAAACGCCCTCCTTGTTGGTAGATTGCTTCTATGGTCTGGCGGAATTTGACGGGTTTTATCAGCTGCTCGGCCAATAATTCTCTGATCAGCTGCGGTGTGCGGCTATAAGGTTCTGCTGTGGCACTGGAAAATAACTGGCACTCCGGTGACTGGAAGTTAATATCCGCCAGATATTCACGATAAGGCTGATAAGCGGGCTGGATAAATCGGGTATGGAAAGCGGCAGATACCGGCAGAATACGACAATGAACGCCCTGTTTTTTCAATTCATCATGCAGTTGATTAATCTGAGCAGTCTCTCCTCCGAAGACGACCTGCTGTTCAGAGTTATCATTGGCAATAATAACGCCTGTATAACGGTGGAGGATTTCTCCACGCCGGGCGTGGGGCAATGATGCCGCCAGCATTGCACCGGCATCAGAGCCTGTGCCACAAAGCCGATTCGCTGATGCGGCGGCTCGGCCTCTGGCAAGGGAAACCCGATGAAAATCTTTGTCGGAAAGAACACCCGCTGCCCAAAGTGCCGTTACCTCACCATAACTGTGACCGGCTACAAAATCAGGCCTGAATCCCATATTGCCCAATATATTGAAATAACCGGCGCTAACTGCCCCCAATGCCGGCTGAGCATTAGCGGTGTCTGTCAGCCGCTGCTGCTGTCCGGCATACTCTTCATCTGAAAAAGCCGGAACAGGGTATATGATCGGGGATAATTCGTGACCTGATTCATTGACAGCCACATCATCCAGCACTTCCAGTGCCTGACGCATTTCAGGGTAGTCATTGGCAATATCCCGCGCCATATTTACATATTGCGAACCCTGCCCCGGAAACAGAGCAACGATCCTGCCATCCAGCATTTTTCCTTCAGGCTGATAATAGATCCCGTGAGGATGTTCCCAACCTTCTGTGCTGTTTTTCTGTAATTGACTGATCGCAATGGAAAGCAGTTTCACTGTTTGTTCTATCGACTGAGAAACGAACAGTATTCTGGCCTGATGCTGCTGTAAATTATCAATATCTTGTTGTTCAAGATGCCGACGGATGGCATTTTCCGCTGCATCACGGGTAAAGAGGGATAACGTGGATTCACACTGCGTAAGTAATTCAGCGGGATTTTCCCCTTTAAGCAACACAACCCAAGGTGATTCATTCAACCGATAACGGCCATTGGCCTGTTTCTCGTATTCCTCCAGAATGGCATGAAAGTTAGTGCCACCGAAACCAAATGCACTCAATGCCGCCCGGCGCGGCGCATTTCTGAACGAACGTAGCCACGGTCTGGATTCACTGTTGACATAGAACGGACTGGTTTCCGACATCAACAAATCTGTTGGTTTTTCCACATTAATTGTCGGTGGTAATACCTTATGATGTAACGCCAGTGCCACTTTGATCATCGAAGCCGCGCCAGCGGCGCAACGGGTATGCCCAATCTGAGATTTGATACTGCCGATTGCCACCGATTTCGGCGGAAGCTGAAACTCCCCAAAGACCGCATGCAGGCTCTTGAGTTCAGTATCATCACCGGAAGCGGTTCCGGTACCATGTGCTTCAACGAGCTGAATATCAGCCGGCATAATACCTGCACTGGCATAAGCCCGTTTCAGGGCTTTTACCTGCCCTTCCAGACGGGGAGCAAAAATACTCTTTGCACGACCATCACTGGAGGCTTCAACGGATTTGATGACTGCATAGATTTTGTCGCCATCCAGCTCTGCATCTTCAAGGCGCTTTAACACCAGCATTCCCACACCATCCCCCAGCATCATGCCATCAGCGCTCTGGTCGAAGGGACGGGATACGTTATTTCTCGATAAGGCAGGGGTTTTACTGAAACAAAGGAAAGAGAAAATGGAGTTTTCCAAATTGACACCGCCCGTTAAGACAGCATCACAGCTACCGGAATGTAATTCCCCGATAGCGGCCTTGATTGCGGCAAGGCTGCTGGCACAAGCGGCATCCACCATATAGGATGTCCCACCGAGATCAAAATAACTGGCGATCCTGCCGCAGGCCACATTACCCAAAAACCCCGGAAAACTGTCTTCGTTCCATTCCAGATACATTCCGTGCGCACGTTCAATAATTTCATCGGCAACTTCTTCGGAAAGACCTGCCTTTGTCATGATTTCACGCAGATAAGGGGCCTGTTGGCGGGCAGCCAGCGAAAATGAGGTATTGCCGTTGCCACCACCACCTAAAATCACACCAATACGATCACGGTCAGTCTTACTGTTTTGCGGATCCAGCAAACCAGCATCCTGCATTGCCTGTTTAGCCACATACAAGGCAAATAACTGAGCTGTACTGAGTGAATCGAGAA
This sequence comes from Xenorhabdus bharatensis, assembly GCF_037996705.1. Taxonomy (NCBI): domain Bacteria; kingdom Pseudomonadati; phylum Pseudomonadota; class Gammaproteobacteria; order Enterobacterales; family Morganellaceae; genus Xenorhabdus; species Xenorhabdus bharatensis. The sequence continues at coordinate 264,715 of NZ_JBBMXG010000001.1, forward strand.
TAGCGGGAGGAATTTTAAATTCGACCGGATCAAAATCAATCGCAGGCACAAAGCCGGCTCGATGACCATAGGTTTTATCAGTGGCTGTCGGGTCTGGATGATAAAAGTCTTCTTTTTTCCAATATTCTTCTTTTGACATCTCCGTGATATCGATCAGCGAATCCTTTTTGCCTATGATGTTTTCCCAGAATTGATATAAATTCGGGGCATCAGGGAAATGAGTTGCCATCCCGACAATCGCAATATCTCCATTAATTTTTCTGTCATGCAAAAAATATGTCCTGGACATACATCCCTCGCGTTCTGAATAAAGCAATCCCATATCCAGCGCATATCTCATGCACTGTATTGAGTGTTTTCACTGTTATCTGCTATCAGGAACACCATACTCAACCTATTAAGCATATTTCTGAGTATGTTTTCAAATACCCGCAGCTCAAATAGATTAGCAAGATATTCTGACAAAAATATTAATTAAACGTTTTAGGATAACGTTTTTGATCTGCCTCTTAATAACCCGGCTAATGAACCTGCTATAGCCGCCGCAGCTCCGACAATTGTTTCAATAACTATTATTTGTATTAGAGAGAAGTGATCAATAGATAAAAATTTAGATGCAATAAAAATTAATGTTATGACACCACCACTGAAAACATGAATGAGAAAATACATTGAGTATTCATCAAGTTTATCATCTTTTTCAAAGTGTAATAAATTTGCTTTAATATCGAGGATAGATTGTTTTTGTGTTACATAAGCTATCCATAGAGAAATAATATAAGATGTTCCGCCTGCACTGAAGGCTACCATTGAAACGGTAATTACATCTGTAAAATTACCACTCTCGGCCCGAAAATAACCATATGCCAATAACCCTGCAATCGCAGCACCAATAATTGCCCAAGGTAAAAAATAATTAAATATTATATGAGAGTCACTATCTTCTTCTTTTACTTCTCCCTTTGCCGTGGAGAATAGTTGGCCATAAAGTTCAATAGCGTAATTTTTAAGTCTGGATACAATGAAACAACTTGAAAGTAATATCAATAAAAAACTGCCGATTAGTGCCAGCCAAATATTTAATTTTGACGAAACAGAGATACTCTGTAATAAAAAACAAAATGGCAGGATCAATATAATATAAAACATAACGGCATAGAGGGTAATCAATCCCCATAACCGGTAAACATGCCCATTCTTGTTTATCAGCTTATCTGACTTTCTGATATTACCAGAGAGGGTTTGTTGACTATATTTATCCGAGGAAGATTTTACATTATCAAATATAATCTCAAAAGAAACTGTAACAATAGAAACTAAAGGGTAAATAATAAGATAAATACTGGCCGAAGGCGCTTCCCCCTGTAAACCACACAGGAAAAAATAAATTCCGCCAATAATAGTGATATCAATAAAGCTGCGCACAATAGCATTGGAAAAATCGGCCATTGTCAGATGTTTTTTGTGATTCAATGAAGCCATAACACTCCCCTAATCAACCTGACCTAAAAGACGAAGCTTATATTAAGTATATTTGTTATTTTCTTCATTATAAATTTTATCATGTTTGTCGCTATTAAGATAAACGACTAACGTTTTACGTAACAGGATATTGGTATACCTTTAATCCATTATTGTTTCAATTTAAAAAATTACTTTACCCTAAGAAAAATCACAGGTTATTCTTTAAAAAACAAATAAATAACATCATTTAGATACAAAAAAAGATTAATTAATATGTGATAGATAAAAAATATCAGGAAAGCAGGATGAATAAAATATTCATCAATGAGCAAAGATTAAAAACAGCTGATTATTTATCTGAAAAATTAACGGAGAAGTTAGAAAAACAAAAAAATGACAAAATCTGAGATACTATATTGTCAAATAAATCTAACGATTATATACACTTCACCTTTCAAGTTGCCTCTTTGTTGGCTGCGCTCACTCACTCCAGTCACAGCCCGGTCACATAGTTATCTATGTCCCCGGGAATGAATTCTCTTGCCACCGCGACGCCGCTTGAATTCCATTGTGTATAGTGCATTCCTGCTGATATTCGGTGAGGTTTTACATCAGACTTTGCTATGCAGAATGAAGCGTTATGGCTCCATTCTGCTGATACGCAATAAAAAGGGGATATTTTGGATCAGGATAATTTATTACGGGACAACCATAGAGAAAGGGCCTTCAACGAATCTGGCGTAAATTCATCACATCGGGCTGCAATTTCTTCCGCTGATAACCAGTAAACCGCAGAAACCTCTTCTTCCTGTAATGCAAATGGCCCGTGGCTGACACAGCTGAACAAGCCTGCCCATATACGGCAGATTTTTTCTTCATAATAGAAGATCCCATGTTCAGCAAAAGGAATTCCCGCGATTCCCAGTTCTTCTTCAGCTTCACGACGGGCTGATTCAAGCAGATGCTCACCCATCGTTACGACTCCACCAGCAGTGGCATCCAGTTTACCGGGGTAAAAATCTTTTGTTTCTGTACGGTGCTGAACCAGAATTTTTCCCATTCCATCATGTACAACAATATAAGTTGCCCGATGCCTCAGGTTTTGATTACGCATTTGCTCACGGGTTGCCTGCGCGATGACTTCATTTTCTTCATTGACAATATCAACCCACTCAATATCTACTGATTTTTCTTGAGTCATCTTCAAACCTTTACTAAATAATATATATGCCGACTTTTGCTTCGGTGGAATTTTACAGCCAAACAGGAACAATGGTAATGTAATATATCTAACATTAATCCTAACGTTATTATTACTAGAGGTTATATGATAGACCTATACTATGCCCCTACACCTAATGGTTATAAAATCGCGCTGTTCCTTGAAGAAGCGGGTCTCCCTTATACGATTTACCCAATCAATATAAGCGCCAATGAACAGTTCACTCCAGAGTTTCTTGCCATTTCACCCAATAATAAAATCCCTGCCATTGTCGACCATCAGCCTGTCGATGGAGGAGACCCCGTCTCTCTCTTCGAATCAGGTGCTATTTTGCTCTATCTGGCCGAAAAAACCGGGAAATTATTGAGCCAGAATGAACGGGAACGTATCCGGCAATTACAGTGGCTATTCTGGCAGGTTGGAGGATTCGGCCCGATGCTCGGACAAAATCATCACTTTAACCACTATGCGCCTGAAGTCGTTCCCTACGCGATAAATCGCTATGTAACAGAAACTCAGCGGCTATACAATGTACTGAATACCCAGTTGGAAAAAACGCCTTATCTCGGCGGCAATGAGTACAGTATTGCGGATATTGCTACTTATCCGTGGGCGTATCGCTATGAACATCAAAAAATTAATTTGCAGAATTATCCCGCTGTAGAAAAGTGGTTAGAAAAAATCAGCCAGCGTCCTGCAACGCAAGCCGTCTACAATAAGCCATAAAGTAATAAGTATGTATCCAAGCTGGCTCTTTGTCGGCTGCGCACCCCCCGATATCAGCACTTATGCTATCGGGGGCCGCTTCTTTGTCGCCGTGAAGTCGTTTGAAATTTTCTGGGCCTAATCATTTATCCGCGTGAATTTTTCACCTGAAAACTTGATGTCGATAGCAGATAACAGCATATTTCGCTGCTGTATACATCATCCCTTGCTATAGTCAGTCACTGGCTATACTTCGCGTTTTTCAGGATACCATCTGGTTGTTGTACCTGAGAGATCCCAGATATACCCACTTTTGCTTTGTTCACAAGGAGTGGTTATGCATATTTTAGTTACAGGGGGAACCGGACTGATAGGCCGACAGTTAATCTATCAATTACTTTCACTCTCCCACTCCATCACTGTTTTGAGCCGTTCTCCACAAAAAGTTTATTCTTTATTCAGTGATAAGGTGGAATGCTGGACAACATTGAATGATCGGAACAATCTGAATGGCTTTGATGCAGTTATCAATCTTGCCGGTGAACCTATCGTAGATAAGCGATGGACACCCAAACAAAAAGATAAACTCTGCCAGAGCCGCTGGAAACTGACCGAAAAATTAAGTGCGTTGATAAGAGCAGGTGAGTCTCCTCCTTCTGTTTTTATTTCCGGTTCAGCCGTCGGATATTATGGCGATCAAGGGCAATCTCTTGTCTCAGAAGATGACCCTCCCCATGATGAATTTTCCCATCAGCTCTGTGAACGCTGGGAACAACTGGCCTTACAGGCTAAAAGTGAAAAAACCCGGGTATGTTTGCTGAGGACAGGTATTGTGCTGGCAAGTCAGGGAGGTGCGCTCAGTAAAATGCTGCCTATGTTCCGTTTAGGGCTTGGGGGAGCGATAGGAGATGGTAGGCAATATATGCCGTGGATCCATATTGATGATATGGTCAGTGGTATTTATTATCTGCTGGTTTCTCCTGAGCTGGAAGGCCCTTTCAATATGACTGCGCCCTATCCTGTTCATAATGATCAGTTCAGCGCAATACTCGCTAAAGTGCTGCATCGTCCCGCTGTGTTCCGGCTCCCGGCTTTCGTATTAAAAATCGTGATGGGAGAAGCTGCAACACTGGTATTAGGCGGGCAACAGGCGATACCGAAGCGGCTGGAAGAAGCCGGATTCGGCTTCCGCTATTTTGAATTAGAAGAAACCCTAAAACAGTTACTAACGGGAAACGTCAGGTAATATTGAACGCTGACGTTTTAAATACTGATATGTTAAATACTGACAGTTTTTGCGCCCTGCCAGCGGTTAAATAAATCCGCTGGCAGGTCGATATCAAACTGATCAAGCACACGGTTAACCGTCTGGTCAACAATATCCTGAATAGATTCAGGCCGATGATAAAATGCAGGTACTGGCGGCATAATTACAGCACCGATTTCAGCAGCCTGAGTCATTAACCTTAAATGCCCCAGATGTAATGGCGTTTCTCTGATGCCCAACACCAGTTTACGCCCTTCTTTCAAAACCACATCGGCAGCACGGGTGATTAAGCCATCTGTGTAACTATGCACAATGCCCGATAATGTTTTGATGGAACAAGGTAAGATCACCATCCCTGATGTCTTAAATGACCCCGAAGAGATAGAGGCGGCAATGTCACGGCTATCGTGCACCACATCAGCAAGGGACTGTACTTCACGCAAAGTGTAGTCTGTCTCCAGTGCCAGTGTTTGCCGGGCTGACTGGCTGATTATCAGATGTGTTTCAATACCCTCTACAGGTTGCAAAACCTGTAGCAGCCGAATGCCATAAATTGCACCACTTGCCCCTGTCAGACCGACGATCAGTTTTTTCATGCGCTCCTCAGTAATACCGGAAATAATTTAATGATAGGAATGTTATTATCCTTCATTATAGATTTCCAGACTCTCGATTTCGCTCTGCCCCTGTAATTTCATGGCATCATCTTTACGTAGGTTTTCCAGATAATCGAGATAAGTCTGATCAATATCTTTCGTGACATAGATACCGTCAAAAACTGAACATTCAAATTTTTCAATATCCGGGTTTTCTTCATGCATCGCAGCGATTAAATCAGAAAGATCCTGATATATCAGGGCATCAGCACCAATCAACTGGCGAATTTCATTAACTTCGCGACCGTGGGCGATCAATTCATTAGCATTTGGCATGTCTATTCCGTAGACATTCGGGAAGCGGACTTCAGGAGCAGCCGAAGCAAAATAGACTTTTTTAGCGCCAGCTTCCCGGGCCAGTTCCACAATTTGCTCCGACGTTGTACCACGGACAATCGAATCATCCACCAGTAAAACATTTTTGCCACGGAATTCAGCACGGTTGGCATTCAGTTTACGCCGGACTGACTTCCGGCGTTCATGCTGACCGGGCATAATGAAGGTACGCCCGACATAGCGATTTTTAACAAACCCCTGACGATAAGGTTTATCCAGAATATGAGCGATTTCCAGTGCGACATCGCAGGAAGTTTCAGGAATGGGGATAACAACATCTATTTGTAAATCTTCCCATTCACGGGCTATTTTTTCCCCTAACTTTCTTCCCATCCGTAACCGGGCGTTATAAACGGAAATTTTATCTATAAAGGAATCAGGGCGGGCAAGGTAAACGAATTCGAACAGGCAGGGAGTTAATGAGGGGCTTTCTGCGCACTGGCGAGTAAATAATTGCCCCTGCTCAGTAATATAAATGGCTTCACCTGAAGCAACATCCCGCAGGAACTCAAACCCTAAGGTATCCAGTGCCACACTTTCCGAGGCCACCATATATTCACTGCGGCCATCTGCCAGTGTACGTTTCCCTAATACCAGAGGCCGGATCCCGTTCGGATCACGGAAAGCCACCAAACCATGCCCGATAATCATAGCAACACAGGCATAAGCACCGCGGATTTTCCGGTGCATTGCCGCAATTGCTGCAAAAATATCATCAGGCTCTAATGGGAAATGCGGAAATTGCGTTAACTCATCAGCAAAGATATTCAGCAGGATTTCAGAATCAGACGTAGTGTTGACATGGCGACGGGCATTTTCAAACAGACTTTTTTTCAGTTCCAGCGCGTTTGTCAGATTGCCGTTATGTGCCAATGTGATACCAAAAGGTGAGTTCACATAAAAAGGCTGGGCTTCAGAAGCACTGGAACTCCCCGCTGTCGGGTAGCGGACATGCCCAATTCCGATTGCCCCTTGTAAACGTAACATGTGTTTTGTTTCAAACACATCTTTAACCAAACCATTGGCCTTACGTAAACGGAATTCATTGTTACCATCAATAGTCGCAATACCTGCTGCATCCTGTCCACGGTGCTGAAGCACCGTCAATGCATCATAAATCGACTGGTTAACCGATGTAAAACCAACGATACCAACAATACCGCACATGTAGTCTTTCCTCATCAGTCAGGCGGAGAAGGCTATTTCTCCGGTAGGAAACTCGACGCGTTTTGCAGGTAGTCAAAAAACCACCTGATAATTTGACTGAACTGAGGGATCAACTGCGACTGTTTCCAGTCCGCACTTTGGGGAAGCGGAGTAAATGAGTCTGCAAGAAACAAAATAGCAGAAACGATTAAGACACCCCGCAGTGCCCCGAAACAGATCCCCAGAACCCGATCAGTACCTGATAAGCCTGTTCGCTGAACAAGTGAACCAATCACATAATTTACTACTGCACCCACAATCAGTGTTGCAATGAATAAAATAGCAATCGCAACCCCATTGCGCACCAGCTCATCGCCAAGACGGGTAAAATAAACCGCCAGGTAAGTATAGAAGTGGCTTGCAACAAAGAAAGCACATCCCCAAGTGATCAGTGAAAGTGCCTCACGAACAAAGCCCCGAATCAGGCTGACCAGTGCAGAGAAACCAATAATGGCAATAATTGTATAATCTATCCAGACCATATTTTAATCCAAAACAGGCTCCCGACTTTCAGGTCGGGCGCATTCTAACAGAAAACGAAAACGTTTGCGTAGCAGATTTATCACTCCGCTATTAAAAATAATTTAAGGAACCGCTCATATCTGCCTGTACAAGCTATGTGCATTATGAAGGGCTCCTGAACTTTCACGGGGGGTTTTAACCCGGTATGTAAGACCATGATGTTATGGCGTGTAATTTTTAATTTGCCCCTGTAAACCGGTTAATTCTTTCAGTTCAGGCAAAATAGACCCCAAAGCCTGTTTTGATGCATTCGGCCCGACATAGATCCGGGTTAACTGGCCTTGTACTGCCGAAGAAGGAACCGTATACACCTGATGCCCGGAAAGACGCAGCCTAGCCACAATTTCATTTACTTTATCCGCATTTTTTAATGCCCCAAGCTGGACAACGTAAGCAACCGCCTGCGGCGCCTGCTCAACAGACCGGGATTTCATTTCCGGCTGGCTTTCAGTGCGATTCTCTACCTTAACCTGCGGTTTGGTTTCTGGTTTAGGAATAACAGGAAGATCAGATTTTACCTGTTCTCCGCTGTCTCTTGACGTTACAGCTGGCGGCTCCGGTACTGGTTCCGGAGCCGAAGCACCGGAAAATGTATCAGTACCTGCCGTATCCGTACCTTGCTGTCGCTCCTGAGTTTGTGTCTGCATCGCCTCTGCAGCCCCTTCCGGAGGTGTAGACAGCATACTTTGTGTCAGTGGCGGAATCGAATCAATATTCTCTTCATCACCCGGCTTAGGCACTAATGGGATAGAAGCGAATTTTCCCTCATTATATTTCTTATCGCCGTCCAGTAGCATCGGCAGTACGATGACACTCAGTGCCACCAGAACGATGGTTCCGACTAAGCGATTTTGAAATTTACTTGCCACGTCCCTTTATCTCCTCCAATGACTCCATAACATGAGCGACCGTATGGAAAGAACCACAGACCACGATAATATCCTGCTCTGATGCCTCTTCCATAGCCTGATGCCATGCCTGTTCAACATCCGGGAATATTCGGGCATCGGGTAAGTGTTCCGCCAGCACAGCCGCTTCTGCACCACGAAATTCATGCAGTGATGCACAATACCATTCGTCAATTTGCTGAGTAAGACAGGCCAGTGTTCCCGCAATGTCTTTATCCTGCAACATGCCGACAACACCCCGTACTTTACTGCCCGGTGAACGGGATAACTCCGTCAGTTTTTGTGCCAGATATCCGGCGGCGTGGGGATTATGAGCCACATCCAGAATGATACGCGGCTTTTCCCCTATGATTTGAAAACGCCCCGGTAACTGGGCACGCTTCAAACCATCATGAATAGCCTGTTCATCAATCGCCTGACTGACTTTATCATTCTGCTGTAACAGACAATGAATGACGCCCAGTGCAGTTGCAGCATTCGCTAATGGCAGGTTAGGGATCGGCAACGAGTTAAATTGTCGATCAACTGTGCGCCAGTGCCAGCTCTCTTTTTCCTGAGCAAAATCCCAGTCTTTACCACAGCTGAATAATTTTGCGCCCAGTTCATCGGCAACATCAGCAATGGAATGTGGCATATCCGGCTCGCCAACGACAGCAAAGTGGCCCTGACGGAAAATACCCGCTTTTTCGCGTCCGATACGTTCACGATCCGCGCCAAGCCAATCGGTATGATCCAGTGCAATGCTGGTAACTACGGCAATATCTGCATCGACAATATTCGTGGCATCTAGGCGCCCACCCAGCCCTACTTCGAGGATCACAACGTCAAGATCAGCTTCTCTGAAGAGCTGTAATGCCGCCAGTGTTCCATATTCAAAATAGGTTAAGGAGATATCACCACGCTGGGATTCAATGCCAGCAAATACACGGCAAAAATCCTGTTCTGTAGGTTCCTGACCCTGAATACGTACCCGCTCGGTATAACGCACCAGATGCGGGGAGCTATAAACACCAACTTTCAGGCCCGCAGCCAGAAAAATGGATTCAAGGGTATGGCAGGTTGTGCCCTTACCATTGGTACCGGATACCGTAATGACTTTAGGGGCCGGATGTAGTAAATCCAGTTTATCGGCAAGGGTACCGATACGCTCAAGCCCCATATCAATCGCTTTCGGGTGCAGGTTTCCAAGGTAGGAAAGCCACATCGTCAGTGACGATGTGGCTTGAGGAATTTGTAAAGTATCAGACATCTTCTTTATTAGGGTTGATGTGTATGTCAACTTCGACGTCAGTAGGTTCAGCAACAATTTCTGTTACCGCTGTTTTCGCGTCGGGATGTGGCTGATGAGTCAGCATGGCAAGCATACTGGCAATTCTTTCTCTCATTTCCGGACGGCGCATTATCATATCAATCGCACCTTTTTCCAGCAGGAATTCACTGCGCTGGAAACCTTCCGGTAATTTCTCACGTACCGTCTGCTCGATAACCCGTGGGCCAGCAAAACCGATTAATGCCTTAGGCTCGGCAATATTGATGTCACCCAGCATACCCATACTTGCGGTCACACCACCGAACGTCGGGTTAGTCAGAACACAAATATAAGGTAAGCCACGCTCCTGCATTTTCGCTAATGCAGCACTGGTTTTTGCCATCTGCATCAGTGACATCAGTGATTCCTGCATACGTGCTCCACCACTGGAGACAAAGCAGATAAACGGGCAGTTATCTTCCAGTGCCTGTTCAACACCACGCACAAAACGCGCGCCTACAACCGAACCCATGGAGCCGCCCATAAAGTTAAACTCAGATGCAGCCGCGACAACCGGCATATCATGTAACAAGCCTTTCATGACGATCAGGGCATCTTTTTCCTGAGTCTGCTTCTGAGCTGCTGCCAGCCGATCTTTATATTTTTTGATATCGCGGAATTTCAGGATATCTTTAGGCTCTAATTCGCTGCCTAACTCTGTTGTACTTCCCTCATCCAAAAATGACTGCAAACGCTGGCGGGCAGAAATTTTCATATGGTGGTCACATCGTGGACACACTTCGAGGTTACGCTCTAATTCAGCGCGATAAAGCACCTGACTGCAACTGTCGCATTTAGTCCAAACTCCTTCAGGGATACTTGCCTTGCGAGTTTGCATGATTTTGCTTTTGTTTAGAATCTTTTCAATCCAGCTCATTAATGAACCTTTCCGTCTGATTCTGGCCTATAACGGGGGCTGCATTTCCTCGGTATAAGCCAGCTTTTGTTTTACGTGCCATTAAACCACAATGCTATAACAGTGTGGATAAAAAACTGCTCAAACCTGTTTGTGGCTATCTATCATTTAGTGACATCTAATTATTATCTGCCGCATTTTTAGATGCCGCCCGGCGATGACGCCAGATTTCAATCACACCCGGCAGAATAGAAATAAATATAATTGCAACAATTAATAATTTCAGATTCTGTTGGATAATCGGCATGTCACCGAATAAATAACCGGCATAAGTGAACAATAATACCCATATCAATGCCCCGATAACATTATATGCAGCAAAATGTCGGTAAGACATTTTTCCCATCCCGGCAACGAATGGCGCAAATGTTCGGATAATTGGCACAAACCGCGCCAGAATGATCGCTTTTCCGCCATGTTTCTCATAAAACTGATGAGTTTTATCCAGATAACTGCGACGGAAAATCCGCGAATTTGGGTTATTGAACAGTTTCTCACCGAAAACACGACCAATAGTATAGTTTATCGCATCCCCGATAATTGCCGCGGCAATTATCAATGCAGCCATAATATGTACGTTAAGATCGTTAGAATCCAATGCCGACAGCGCTCCCGCTACAAATAGCAGTGAGTCCCCCGGCAGGAACGGTGTAACCACCAGCCCGGTTTCACAAAATACGATTAAAAATAAGATCCCATATACCCAGTCACCATAATTGGCAACTAATTCAGCCAAGTGGGCATCAATATGTAAAATAAAATCAACAATGAACTTCGCGAAATCAATAAAATGAGTAAAAAACTCCATAATATTCCTCGTAGTACTCAAACATCCCTGCCGTCATTCGAAAAAATCAGCATTTATCAGTCAAAAACCAGTTCATCAGTCAGAAACCAATTCATCAGCCAGAAACAAAGGCCCCATCACCGGCTCAGGCAACCCAAAGTGAGCAGGATAATCCACCGCAACTAAATATAGCCCTTCAGCTTTAGCCGTTGCTGCTGCTTTTGTCCGATCTTTCAGTGCTAACAGTTCAGCCATCCATTGTACGCCCTGATTACCACAGCCAATTTCCAGCAGGCTGCCGACAATATTACGCACCATATGATGGACAAAAGCATTCGCTTTGATATCCACGACAACATAGTGCCCGTGGCGACTGACATTAATGTGCATCAGATTGCGCCACGGCGAATTGGACTGGCACTGTACTGCTCTGAAAGAAGTAAAATCATTTTCTCCTAACAGACATTGGGCTGCTTCATGCATCTTTTTCTCATCCAGAGGATAATGAAAATGCGTGACACCTTTCGCCAATACCGCAGGACGATAACGATGATTAAAGATAACGTACCGATACCGACGTGCTGTTGCACTGAAACGGGCATGAAATTCATCATCTACCGCTGTCACCCAACGCACTGCGATATCCGCAGGCAAATGGGTATTAACGCCCATTGTCCATGCGGCATCTTTACGCTGTGCCGAAGTTTCAAAATGCACAACCTGCCCCGTTGCGTGAACACCTGCATCCGTTCTGCCTGCGCAGAAAACAGCAATGGGTTCATTTGCAACTTTTGACAGCGCTTTTTCCAGACACGCCTGTACACTTCTGACTTCCTGCTGACGCTGCCAGCCATAATAGCGGCTGCCGTCGTATTCAATCCCCAGTGCAATTTTCACTTTTTTTGCTTCTGGCACAGACTGATTCAGTTCTGTATCAGACATCAGTAAAATTGCTCCTGAATCAGTTTTTCTGCGATTTCAACCGCCATCAATGCACCACCGAAACGAATGTTATCGGCAACAGACCAGAACTGTAGCCTCTCCGGCATTCCGTAATCATTACGCAGACAGCCGATACTCAGCCCATCTGCACCTGATGCATCAGTAACCTGAGTCGGGTAATCCCCCTCTTCTGAGACCTGAATTTCTTCAAGACGTTCAAATTCGTCACGCGCTTCTTCTACACCAACCGGACGCAGCGTTTCTACACTGACCATCTGGGCAATACCGTAGAAGACGGAAGACTGAACACAGCTGACAGAAACAGGCAAACCTTCATCCTGTAATATTCTGCGAACCTGATCGACAATCCGGCGCTCTTCACGCACTGTACCTTCCACATCAGGCAGCAAAGGCAGTAAGTTGAATGCCAGCTGTTTATTGAAACGCCCCTCATCGGGTGGGATACCATTCAATAAACGGGCACTTTGCCCTGCTAATTCTTCAATCGCTGCTTTACCATGAACAGAAACCGGCAGGATATTAGTCAGTTGTAAACGCGCGATACCCGCAGTATCAATTAAAGGTTTGATAGCCGTTAACACCTGACTGGTTGCACTATCAGCAACTGAAACGATATTACGGTTACGATACTCAGCCAACGCATGGGGGTTTACTGTCGGCACAACCAATGGAACATCCGGTTCAGCAGCAAACAACCCGCTGCTGTCTATCACCAGACAGCCCGCTTCTGTTGCCTGTGCAATATGTTGTGCGGTGACGTCCATACCCACAGCAAAAAATGCTAGCTGTACCTGTGACCAGTCAAATTCGGCAACATCGTGAACGGTGATGTTCTTACCATTAAACCGCTTGATGCTGCCGACACTTTGTTCACTGGCAAGAAGATGCAGTTCACCAACCGGAAACTGGCGCTCCTGTAATAACGCCAATATCGCCTCACCTACTGCGCCCGTTGCACCCAATAGCGCAATATTCCAACCTTCTGACATGTTGGTTTTCTCCACTTCTCTTTTATTTTGCTGGCAGGCAGAGAATTCTGCCTGTTGTTAACTCAATACAGTTAATTAAACACCGTTAATCAGCTGTTTTTAAATGACTTTAGTTTCAAATCCAATCTGGGATAGTAATTGAGCACTGCTTTCAGAATCACAATGCACTGTCAGGGAAGACCACTCACGGCGTTCCGGGTAATTTTTCCGCAATTGGTCAAAAGCACCATTCTGCCCGGCTACCTGACGCAATGGTGCATCATCACGGCGCACATCATACACTAAATGCATCAGACGCTTCAGGATGCTTTGTGTCACTTCACCACGAACCGTGATATGGCTGAAATCAGACTCAGGTAATAAGTCAGACAATGCGGTTTTTTGTGGCTTGCCTAAAAATTCACAATACGCCTCAAAAACCTGAGTTGTACCGCGGGCCTTGCCTTCCAGCGTATATCCCGCAATATGCGGTGTACCGATATCCACCAGCGCCAGCAAAGGTAATGAAAGGTTAGGTTCTGGTTCCCAGACATCAAGTACGACGCGCAATTTTTTTCCGTTTTGTAAAGCTGATAACAGTGCTTGGTTATCAACCACTTCGCCACGGCTGGCATTAATTAAGATCCGGTTATCCGGCAAGGCAGAAAGCAGTTCTGCATCTGCCAGATGATAAGTCTGATAAGGGCCTGATGTATTAAGCGGAGTATGGAAAGTCAGAATATCTGCCTCTTTGACCAATTTTTCCAAAGGCCAGAATTCACCTTCATCACCCCTATCTGCCCGAGGTGGGTCGCACAGCAGAGTTTTCACGCCCAGAGCGGCCAGTCGTGCAGCCAGACGCCCCCCGACATTTCCAACACCGACAATACCGACAGTTTTATCCTTCAGCTGAAATTGATCCTGTTCTGCTAATATCATCAGCGCGGAGAAGACATACTCAACAACAGCAATTGCGTTGCATCCGGGGGCAGCAGAAAAACCGATCCCCGCCTGCTCTAACCACGGCTGATCGACATGATCCATACCCGCGGTCGCTGTGCCGACAAATTTTACAGCACTGCCTTTTAACAGGGACTCATTAACTTTAGTGACAGAACGCACCATAAAAGCATCCGCGTGTTCCAGAACCCCCTCAGGCACAGGGCGCCCCGGAATTGCCTGAACTTCTCCTAATTGTTTAAAGAGTTGTTCAGCATAAGGCATATTTTCATCGACTAAAATTTTCACTTTTCATATCCAACGACTTGAGTGGGCGTGATCCGCTATTCTGCCATTTAATCGACATAATGCCTAATCCCGCTTTCTCTTTCTGCTTAGCTCTTTAATGAGAAAATTTCCGCAGCCTCATGCACTCTGATTGGTGTTACTTTCAGCTGATCCTTTCCTGAATCGTTCCGGTGTTGTTCCGGCAATCTGTTGAAACATAACAATAAAAGCCGACGATGAACTATAACCCACATCAAATGCAACTTCATGAACGCTTTTCCCCTGTTCCAGCAAAGAAATCGCATGCAGAAAACGCAGACGCTGTCGCCACTCACTAAAAGACATCCCCAACTCCTGCTGGCAACGGCGTGATAAGGTTCTTTCCGAGGTATAACGCTTCTTTGCCCATTCTACCAATGAAGTATTATCAGCGGGGTTATGCTCTAATGCCTGTAAGATCGGTGCAAGCAGTTTATCTTTTGATGAGGGCAGGTAAGTATTCTGGCTTGGTGAAATTTCAAGCTGATCAATCAGGATCTGTGCCAGACGCTGATCTTTATCTGTCTGGGGCCGGATAATCCTACGGCTAAAGAAATCCTGCATAATGGCATTAAAAATAGAACTTAACCGGATAATACAGGGATGTTGGGGCAAAAATTTGCTCAATTGCGGTGAAATATCGATTATCCAAAACTGCATCGTTTTCCGGTTATAGCTCGAATGAACCTTATTTTTCGGGATCCAGATACTGAATTCCGGAGGAGCCAGAAAACGTTGTCCTTCCACAGCCATCTCCATAACGCCGCTTACAACATAAATTAATTGCCCGAATGGATGGGAATGCAGCATAAATTCAGTATCAGCACTCAGGGTTTCATCACGAAAAATGAGGGTGTTGGGTATATCCCAGTCCGGTAACTGAAACATCATTTGATTAACTCCCTTTCAAAAAATTCATTTTTACTCCCAAAAACGGAGAGGCATTTATAAATTGTCCTGATTGCCACATCAGTTGGCGGATTATCAATATGTATAATAAATCGGTCACTGCTACACTAAGTACACGATGTTCTACACACAATGAAACTCAATGAAAAATTTATTATTTCCCCTTATTGCTGTACTGATTTGGTCAGCTAATGCGGTAGTCAGTAAATCCGCAGCAATCTCAATTGAACCCGGCGCTATCGCTTTCTATCGCTGGTTTATCGCGTTTTTGATTTTGACGCCTTTTATCTTACTGCCGGTAATAAAGCAGTGGAAAGCAGTCATCCCACACTGGTGGAAATTATTGATTCTGGGTTTTCTTGGTATGGTTCTTAATCAAAGCCTGATTTACTATGCTGCCCATACTGTCAGTGCAACATTGATTGGGATCTTAACCTCATTAATTCCGTTGCTGACGATCATACTCAGTATATTTATACTACGGATCACGCCGACCGTTGGCATTATACTCGGAACGGCTTTTTCACTGTTTGGGCTGATATGGCTAGTGGGTAAAGGTGAACCGTCTACTTTATTGGAGAACGGATTAGGGATCGGAGACGCAATGATGTTTATTGCATCAGCCGCTTATGCTTTGTACGGCGTCCTGACCAAACGCTGGGCAATTCCATTACCCAACTGGCAGGCTCTTTATATACAAATCGGGTTTGGCGTACTGTTACTTTTTCCTAATTTCATGATGACAGAAGATGTTCAGCTAACCAGTGATAATATTCCTCTTGTACTGTTTGCGGGTATTCCGGCTTCAATTATTGCACCTTATGTGTGGATACAGGGAGTTAGACGATTGGGTGCAAATATGACATCGATATTTATGAATCTGGCTCCGGTCTTTACCGCCATCATTGCGATTGTAGTACTTCATGAGAAGATGTATAGCTATCATCTTATCGGAGGAGGTATTGTGCTGGCTGGTGTGATGATTGCCCAACAATTACGTACCCCAATTAACAGTTATAAAAAACAAACTGAAAATAGTATCAAAAGTTAATCGTAAGACATTTTAAATAACTTTATCACCAGTTATTGCCCAATAGTATCATTGGGCAATAACTGCAAAAACAGATCGTAATACCTCCCTCCGAACTGAATCTATTTACTGTTCTCTTCATTTATTGTTCATAACTCACAGATGAGTTATTAAACTGAAATCTAGTGATTCTATAATCTATAAATTTATTTTTGTTAATATCAAAACAATTTAGAAAAACACATTAGTTAAACTTGTTCAGTATTAATAAATATTAATACTGAGTTCTATTAAAGATACATTTAAAGAAGATTCTCTAATATATACTCGATAAACTTCAAGTTACAACGGGTAATCTGAGGAAAGTCCTTATATCTCGCCACATTGTGGGGATATATAACATGCACATTGAAGTTGAATTAGTATAAAAAATAAGGCCAGACTTACTCTATTTCAGTTATCAATAACATTAAGTATTTTGGTGTATTTAAAAGCAAACCAAATGTGACATTAGGTGATTAGTGTCACATATAAACATTTTTCACGGCTAATAAGAGATTTCGGTTCTATAAATAATAATGCACCAGAGATTTATTGTATTGTCACCATTACTGGACTGGTGCCATGTGAGGAATAAAAAATGAAAATATTAAAAACATTATTAGCGGCTACTGGTTTACTTTTCTGTATCAATACCTTTGCAGCCAGCGCCCCTGACAGAACTGAATGTATCGCTCCAGCCAAACCCGGAGGCGGGTTTGACTTAACCTGTAAATTGGCTCAGGTCTCATTATTAGAAACTAAAGCTATTAATTCACCTATGCGGGTAACATTTATGCCCGGTGGCGTCGGCGCTGTGGCCTACAATGCTATTGTTGCCCAGCGACCAGCCGAGCCGGGAACGATTGTCGCCTTTTCCGGTGGCTCGCTGTTAAATCTTGCTCAGGGAAAATTCGGGCGTTACAACGTGAATGATGTGCGCTGGCTGGCCGGTGTTGGTACTGATTACGGTATGATTGCCGTTCGTCAGGATTCTCCTTATAAAACCTTAAAAGATCTCCTCAATGTATTTAAGAGTAACCCCGCCAATATTGTATTTGGTGCCGGTGCCTCCATCGGCAGTCAGGATTGGATGAAAACCGCATTACTCGCCAAAGAAGCCGGTATTGATCCACACAAAATGCGTTATGTCGCCTTTGAAGGTGGAGGAGAATCGCTTACAGCTTTGCTGGGTAACCATATTCAGGTTTTTTCCGGCGATATCAGCGAGGCTCTACCGTACCTGACAAGTGATAAAATCCGTGTTCTTGCTGTCTATGCAGACAAAAGACTGGATGGCGTTCTGGCAGGTATCCCGACAGCTAAAGAACAGGGTTACGACATTGTGTGGCCGGTGATCCGGGGTTTTTACATGGGGCCGAAAGTTTCTGATGAACAATATCAATGGTGGGTTGACACGTTCAACACACTGCAACAAACCGACGAATTTAAAAAGCAGCGTGAACTACGCGGTCTATTTGAATTCAATATGACAGGCAAAGAGCTGGATGATTATGTGAGAAAACAGGTTACTCAGTACCATGAAATGGCTAAATCTTTTGGTTTAGCGAAATAATAGGGACTGCATTATGAGTGATCGTATTTTTGCCGTCATCTGGTTAGTGTTATGTGGAATAGGGCTGGTCATTGGCTGGGGTATCCATAGTGAATACAGCTATGAGCCACTCGGCCCGCGCCCTTTTCCGATTGCTATTATTTCGTTAATGATATTGTGCGCACTGCTACTACTATTCAGAAAACCGGAAATAGTTGACTGGCCTGTTCCACAAACATTGCTCCGTTTATTCTTACTGGTTACTTCACTGATCTTTTATGCCGGAACGTTTGAGTGGTTAGGCTTCCCTCTTGCAACAACATTATTGACTGTCAGCATTGCATTACTGTTTAACGCCACACTTCCCGCCGCAATTATTTCTGGCTTGATCTTAGGTACCTCTCTCTTTTTTATCTTTGATCGCCTGCTAGATGTCACTCTGCCAATTGGTAGCCTGTTCAGGTAAGGAGATAAAATGGATACATGGATATACCTAACACATGGTTTTGAAGTCGCATTAATCCCTAAAAATCTGGTCATTGCGCTAATCGGTTGTTTTATTGGTACTGTTGTTGGCCTGCTTCCGGGTCTTGGCCCAATCAATGGGGTTGCGATTTTATTACCTCTGGCTTTTGCTCTGAAACTCCCCGCAGAATCCGCCTTAATCTTACTGGCAACGGTCTATATTGGCTGTGAATATGGAGGGCGGATATCTTCAATTCTGCTGAATGTGCCGGGGGACGCCGCTGCCATTATGACCGCTCTGGATGGGCACCCGATGGCAAAACAAGGGAAAGCCGGGGTTGCATTATCTATCTCAGCGGTCAGTTCATTCTGTGGGTCAATTCTGGCTATTGCTGGGATCATTTTGTTTGCGCCTCTTCTGGCAAAATGGTCTTTGGCCTTCGGGCCTGCCGAATATTTTGCCCTGATGGTTTTTGCAATTGCCTGTCTTGGCAGCATGATGAGCCAGAATCCGGTTAAATCGCTACTGGCGGCCTTGATTGGTTTGGGGTTAGCCACTGTAGGCGTTGATTCTAATACAGGTGTTTATCGTTTCACCTTCGATAGTGTCCACCTCTCCGACGGAATTCAGTTTATTGTCGTTGTCATTGGGCTGTTCTCTGTCAGCGAAATTCTGTTGATGCTGGAAAGCACGTCTACCGGCCAAAAAGTAATAAGTAAAACCGGAAGATTGCTGTTTAATAAAAAAGAAGCTAAAGCCTGTACCGGGCCAATATTACGCTCGTCAGTTATTGGTTTCTTTGTCGGAATACTTCCCGGTGCCGGAGCGACCATTGCCAGCGCAATCACCTACATGACCGAAAAAAGGCTCAGTGGTAACAGTGATTCGTTTGGTAAAGGTGATATCCGGGGCGTTGCCGCTCCTGAAGCGGCCAATAATGCATCCGCATGTGGCTCATTCATTCCCATGCTGACACTGGGTGTGCCCGGTTCAGGCACAACAGCGGTAATGATAGGCGCACTGACGCTCTATAACATCACTCCGGGACCTGCTATGTTCACCGAACAGCCTGATATCGTATGGGGATTAATCGCTGCACTACTTATTGCGAATATTCTATTGCTAATTATGAATATCCCAATGGTTGGTCTATTTACCCGTATGCTGAGCATCCCACATTGGTTTTTAGTTCCGATCATTGCCAGCATCTCAGCAATCGGCGTTTATGCAGTACACAGCACAACGTTCGATCTGATGTTAATGGTTGGTCTGGGGGTTTTTGGTTACATCCTCAGGAAAATGAACTTCCCAATGTCACCCCTTATTCTGGGGTTTGTGCTCGGTGAAATGCTGGAGCAAAACTTAAGGCGGGCTCTTTCAATCAGCAATGGTAGTTTTGATATCCTGTGGAGTAGTGCTATCGCTCAGTCTTTGCTGGTTTTAGCTGCACTGGTTCTAATTATTCCACCTACATTACGGATCATTCGTAAAAAACGGCAGAAAAGCAGGAAAATTTATAGCCAATCCACATAACTGATGAATTGGCTTTTACTCAGAACGATAAAATATTCAACTTTAGAAAATCAAGCAGAATATTTACGCATTACCAAAGATGCATTCGTACCACCGAACCCGAAGCTATTGGACATCACTGTTCTTAGCTCGCGTTCGGTCGGTTCTGTAATAATATTCATACCCAGCGCTTTTTCATCCAACTCTTCGATATTAATGCTCGGTGCAATAATCCCGTGCTCCAGCATCAACAGGCTGTAAATTGCTTCCTGAGCACCCGCCGCTCCCAAAGAATGCCCGGTCATCGCCTTAGTCGCTGAAATTGCAGGTGTGTTGTCACCAAATACTTCTCTGATAGCTTCCAGCTCTTTCAGGTCGCCAACCGGCGTCGATGTGCCATGAGTATTGATATAGTCTACTTCACCATCAATACCGTCCATCGCCATTCTCATACAACGAACCGCTCCTTCGCCTGAAGGTGCTACCATATCCATTCCATCGGAATTTGCTCCGTAGCCAATAACTTCAGCATAAATATGCGCGCCACGGGCTAATGCATGTTCCAACTCCTCAACAACCACGATACCGCCACCGCCTGCGATAACAAAGCCGTCACGGTTTTGGTCATAAGTACGGGAAGCCCGATCCGGAGTTTCATTATACTTGGTGGAAAGCGCACCCATTGCATCAAATTCACAGGCTATTTCCCAGCTAAGCTCTTCACCGCCACCCGCAAAAATAACATCCTGTTTGCCTAGCTGAATTAACTCAACAGCATGACCGATACAATGCGCAGAGGTCGAACAGGCAGAACTGATCGAATAGTTCACGCCTTTAATTTTAAAAGGTGTTGCCAGACAAGCTGAAATGCCGGAAGCCATTGTTCTTGTAACCATATAAGGCCCGACACCCCGCAAGCCACGGGCACGCATACCGTCTGCACAGACAACCTGATTATGAGGTGAACCGCCACCAGAACCGACAACCAGCCCTGTGCGTAAATTAGAAACCTGATCATCTGACAGGCCGGAATCTTTGATTGCCTCATCCATTGCCAGATAAGCATAAACAGAAGCATCACTCATAAAGCGCTGTGTTTTTCGGTCAATCAAACCCGTTGTATCCAGTTTGACATTTCCCCAAACTTGGCTGCGAAGCCCCATTTCTTTGAATTCTTCGGAAAAAGTTATCCCGGAAAGGCCTTCTTTCAGAGATTTAAGCACCTCTTTCTGGTTATTACCAATACTGGAAACAACTCCCAGACCAGTGATTACTGCTCTTTTCATTAATTACCTCATCAATATGTTTACCTGCGGGATTTCCTACTCGCACTTTAGCGTACACTTGTACGCTGAACAAGTCCGATCAGGTTAAAAATTGTGGAACAATTGATCAGAGTCAGTTCTTAAGATCCTCAATAGGTGGTGTAACAGCATCAAGACCGTTAAAATCCCCCATTATTCTTCACAACAATACAGGTCTTATTTTGAAAAACAGTATCGTGAAAAACAGTACTATCAGTAGCGCAACCCTAAGTTGGAATGAACAGGGCACACCTATTTCTGAGCAGTTTGATGATGTTTATTTTTCAAATCAAGATGGGTTGGAAGAAACGGTATATGTATTTTTGAAAGGCAATCATTTTCCTCAACGTTTTAACACACATCCTCGTTCTGATTGCGTTATTGCTGAAACCGGATTTGGTACAGGGTTAAATTTTCTGGCACTCTGGCGGGCTTTCTCAGCTTTCAGGCAACAATCACCCGATGCTACATTAAAAAGGCTTCATTACATTAGCTTTGAGAAATATCCATTAAAAATCGCAGATCTGAAAAATGCCCATCAACGCTGGCCAGAACTTCAGCCATTCTCTGAAGAGTTATGTCAACAGTGGCCCTTACCACTCTCAGGTTGTCATCGGTTAATTCTGGATAATGGTGCTATCACGCTGGATCTTTGGTTTGGTGATGTAAATGAGCTATTACCCAAGATAACTTCTGGCCTGAACAGCAAAGTTGATGCATGGTTTTTAGATGGTTTTGCCCCATCCAAAAATCCACAAATGTGGAGCGAACAACTGTTCACTTCAATGGCAAAATTTTCCCGCTCAGAAGGGACATTTGCGACTTTTACTTCCGCCGGTTTAGTTCGCCGCGGATTACAGGAAGCAGGTTTTGATGTCAAAAAAATAAAAGGTTTCGGGCGTAAAAGAGAGATGCTGACAGGCACTTTACTTCCCACAGCTCTCAATTCCAGCCCGGATACCCCTTGGTTTACCCGACAAAGCGCAGCATACACTGATGATATCGCCATCATTGGCGGCGGTATTGCCAGCGCACTTACTGCGCTAGCTTTATTGCGCCGTGGAGCAAAAGTCACCCTATATTGTCAGGATGAACACCCGGCACAAAATGCGTCAGGTAATCAACAAGGCGCGCTGTATCCCTTACTGAATGGTCAGAATGATCCACTCGAACGTTTTTTTACCTGCGCATTTACCTTTGCCCGTCGTCAGTACGACCACCTGACTGAACAAGGCGTTTTATTTGATCATCAGTGGGATGGAGTGAGCCAGCTGGCCTACGATGAAAAATCGGATAAAAAAATCTCAGGGATACTCCAGACAGTATGGCCAGAAGACATTGCCGTTGAAATGGATCGCCAGCACCTGAGCCAGACTAGTGGGCTGGATGTTAATTATCATGGTGTGCATTATCCACAAGGAGGATGGTTATATCCGGGACAGTTGACTCAGGAAGCTATCAGACTTGCACAACAGCGTGGTATGTGTACGCACTTCAACCAGAAGATAATACGCTTGGATCAATATGAAGACGGCTGGCAGCTACATATTGAACATCAGGGGCAAAGACAGCTTAAAACCCATAAAGTGGTTGTTATTGCCAACGGGCACTGCTTGCCACAATTTGAACAAACTGAAAAGCTCCCAGTTACCGCTGTTCGTGGACAAGTCAGTCATATCCCAACTACCGAGCGCCTCAACCAGCTAAAAACTGTACTCTGTTACGATGGTTATATGACACCTGTCAACCCACAGAATCAATATCACTGTATTGGCGCAAGTTATCAGCGTCATTTTCTGGATACTGAGTATTCTTCCGCCGAACAACAAGAAAACCGAGACCGTTTACTGAAGTGTTTTCCTGATGTTGAGTGGGTGAAAGAGGTTGATATCTCAGAAAACAAATCTCGTCAGGGAATACGCTGTGTCATTCGGGATCACATGCCAATGGTGGGTAATGTGCCTGTTCTCAAAGAAATTATGAAAAAGTATGCCAACTTACACCAACAAATACAGTCCGGGGAGAAAATTGACGAGTCACCTTGTTATCCTGATCTGTTTATTATCGGAGCACTAGGATCTCGTGGCTTATGCTCTGCTCCTTTAAGCGCTGAGTTACTCGCAGGACAAATTTTTGGTGAAGCTCTGCCGCTTGACGATGAAACATTAGCGGCTTTAAACCCTAACCGCTTCTGGGTCAGAAAACTGTTGCGCGGCAAAAAAGTAAAAACTGAGAAATCTTAAATTACACTGATGCTCCCCAGCAATAAAGAAGCCAATCTCCCGTCACATAGATAAGTTATGTGACTGGGGGAATAATTCATAACTGAATTACCACTCTTTTATATCATTATGGGACGTTTCATGGCACAACGCTGTTCTGTCGAAAATCCATATTCAATTTCACCTTGCAAAATTTGCTGTAATCCCTTACTCATTTCCTGTGATTCCAAGATAGCAAACCCCAGTTTTTGATAAAAAGGTGCATTCCAAAGGATATTACGGAAAGTTGTCAAAGTTACAAACTGTAATTGACGCTGTTTAGCAACCTGAATAACTGTTTCAATTAATTTCTTTCCTATGCCCTTTCTTTGCCAATCCCCATGCACAGACAGTTCAAAAATATGCAATCCGTCATCCAGAGGTTTCACCAGAATAAAACCTATAGGAGTTCCCTTATTATTTATTGCAACCCAGCTATTGTGTTGCACAATATAGCCCAAATGTTGTTGTTCAGTATGTACATGACCATCAGAAATCCAAGCTAGTTCAGGTATAGTTCGAAATAATTGCGCAGCGGAATGCTCAATTATAGCTAACTGATTTATATCTGATAACTGTGTTGAACGAATAGTGAACATTATACCACCTTGTAATTATTCAGGATGGAAGCATCAATTTCATTGCCGCGATAATAATACCAGAAAAACCAAACATCATTGTTACCATCCATTTTGTCTGAGATGCTATTTTCTCTAATAGCGTCTTATGAATAGATGCCATTTCTTTCTTTACAGATGCAATCTCAGTATAAATAAGTACCTTTACCGATTCAATATCAGCCTTAGTTGCATGGGTGTTTTTTATAATGCCTACATCTATTTTTAGTTCCGTTACATCTGATTTTAACTGTGTTACATCTGACTTTAATTGTGTTACGTCTGTTTTTAATTGAGAAACATCTACCTCCATATTTTCAAATCTTTTTTCTAACATTACATTCATTTCCTTTCTCCCTGTCAGGTTGGAAGTACTAAAATTTATCGATTCAGGTAAAAAATACTTTTTATATTGCTCATTGTCATGCTCATACCCCTTTTGAACAGCCTTGTTCTCAATTCTCATATACCACCTCCGAAATGTCCTTTTTCTATTCTGTGTTGTTACAGAGAATTTATATCCATCGTTTTTAAATAACCAATTAATGATTTCACTTTTAATTTATATATTAGCAATAAATTTAAAATATATTATTTTTTCATAATGCTATAGACTCTATCACCATTCATTTTTCAAATCATCAGTTGTTCCACTAATAACAAAATAAAAATTAAAAGATTATATACAAATTCAATTTCAAGATGCGTGTTATACCTCCCCGCATCGCGGTGAGATATAAGAATTCGCCTCATATTACCCATTGCAACTTGACGTTTATCGAGCGTATACAAGAAGATCATTGAATTACGCTGGCATGTAACTTTAATATATAAAAAATCAAATATTACCAGACAATGATTTTACTTTATTTTATTCATAAAAGAACATTCAATATTTACGATTATCTTTTATTTATCATTAATTGCGAACTGCTACGCATTTCCATGTAAGAGAGGGTTGTAAAACAACCCTCAAAATAGCGTCAAAAAATTATGCTCTCGCACTATCCAGTAGCTTTTTCCAGGTCGATAAAATCAAAACCTGATCCGGTGGTGTCAATTCGCCAGCCTTAATCGCTTTATGAACGCTTTCCTCTACACGCTGATGAAGCTGTTCAATAGTATTAGCCCCTTCCTGCTCCAGTTCAGCAACGGCCAACGTCAGATGCCCGCGGAGGTATCCACCAGCAAATAATTCGTCATCACTGGCATATTCAACCATGTCATCTATCTGTGCCAGAATGCGTGTTTCAAACTCTGCGAGCATTGTTTTTCCTCAAAAATCAAATCAGTTAGCAAAAGGATTTTCCGGGTCAGGAAAATGTTCTGCCTTTAGTGGAGGGGTATTGTAAAACGATTGCAGGGCACGAATAAAGCGCGCTGCGCGTAGGGGGATTCCATTTTCAAGGTATGCCATGACCTGAGCATGAACTTTCCGCTGAAAAGCAAAACGATCCGGTTCAAAATCACCGTCCAGATTATCGCAACTGATGTTGAACGGAAAACCAGCAGCCATGCAGAATAACCACTCTAAAGCCTGAGGTTTAATTTCAACTTTTTCGAATTCAGACTGTGTCTGAGCATCGCGGCCATCGGGGCAATACCAATAACCAAAATCAACCAATTTACGACGCTCTGTACCTGCAATGCACCAATGAGAAATTTCATGTAATCCGCTGGCATAAAAGCCGTGAGCAAATACGACCCGGTTATAAACTTCTTTATCATCTGCGGGGAGATAAATTGGCTCATCATCACCTTTGATCAAACGGGTGTTATAGTCATCGCTAAAGCAATTATCAAAAATATCAATTAGTTGCTGATAATGATGTTCAGCCATTTATTAATACAATCCTAAAAATTAAAAATAAAATGCCAGCCAGGAGCGGATGGTCTCACCATGCTGTTCATGGAGCAATTTGATGCTCATTAAAAAAGAGATGGTTACCAGCATCGGACGAATCAATTTCTGCCCTCTGCTTAATACCAGACCAGCCCCTAAGCGGGCTCCTATCATCTGACCGGCCAGCATAACAAAACCCAGCAGCCATAAAACCTGCCCGCCAAGAATAAAGAAAACCAATGCACCGAGATTAGCTGCGCAATTCAGCACTTTTGCATGTGCGGTTGCCTTCGCCAAATTGTAACCACAGAGCATAACGTAAGAAAGGGCCAGAAAAGAGCCGGTTCCCGGCCCGAATACACCATCGTAAAACCCAATTCCTCCTCCGGCAAGGCAACCAAATGCAATCGGCCCTAAACGGCTTGGTCGATCTTCTGCGCCTATATTGGGTACCAACAGGAAGTAAAGTCCGATAATCATAACCAGAACCGGTAGGGCATAGCGCAGTAAATCCGGTGATACAAACTGAACCAGTAATGCGCCTGACATGCCACCCAGAACCGTCATCGTGATAGCAAATCGTTGAGAACGTAAGCTTACGATCCTCCGGCGGATAAAATACAGGCTGGCAGAGAGAGAACTCCCTACAGCCTGAAGTTTCCCTGTTGCCAGTGCCTGAACCGGCGTAATACCTGTAGATAATAAAGCAGGGATCGTTAACAGCCCGCCACCACCTGCAATTGAATCGATAAAACCAGCAACCAGAGCAACTAAAAAAAGAAAACCATAAACTTCCGGACCCAATAATGACCATTCCATGATGAATTTCACCCGAAAATTGCTTATCCGTTATCACGGTGTCTTTCGGCACCTGTTCATATTTGTTGAGCTCGGGTTCACCAGCGCGGAAGCGAAGGTGACACATCTGCACATTGGGCTCGCTGGCGCAACAAATGATCCATCAGGACTATCGCCATCATCGCCTCTGCAATAGGCACTGCCCGGATACCAACACAAGGATCATGCCGACCCCGTGTAACCATATCCACTTCTTCACCCTGCCGATTGATTGTTTTACCTGAAACCATAATGCTGGATGTCGGTTTCAGCGCAATATGGGCAACAATAGGCTGACTGCTACTGATCCCACCCAGAATGCCGCCCGCATGGTTACTGGTAAAGCCTTGCGAGGTGATTTCATCCCTGTTTTCGCTGCCACGCAGGCCAACTACGCCAAAACCATCACCAATTTCTACGCCTTTCACAGCATTAATGCTCATTAGGGCATGAGCAATATCAGCATCCAGACGGTCAAAAACCGGTTCTCCTAACCCAGCCGGAACATTTTCAGCCACGACAGTCACTCTGGCGCCAATGGAATCCCCTTCTTTCTTCAGGGCACGTAATAATTCATCAAGCTGAGTTAATTTACTTTCATCAGGACAGAAAAACGGGTTCTGCTCAACCAGATCCCAGTCTTTCATTTCGCAGTGAATATCTCCCATCTGAGTCAGGCAGGCACGGATACGAATACCCTGTTTTTCGAATAAATATTTTTTGGCAATCGCTCCCGCAGCAACACGTATTGCAGTTTCACGGGCAGATGAACGGCCACCTCCGCGATAATCGCGCAATCCATACTTTTGTTCATAGGTATAATCGGCATGACCGGGACGGAAAACATCTTTGATCGCACTGTAATCTTGCGAGCGTTGATCGGTGTTTTCAATTAATAAACCAATACTGGTTCCGGTCGTCACGCCCTCAAAAACACCGGAAAGTATACGAACCTCATCAGGTTCACGGCGCTGAGTGGTATAGCGGGAAGTTCCGGGACGACGCCTGTCCAGATCAATTTGCAAATCCGCTTCCGAAATAACAATACCAGGTGGAACACCATCAACAATTCCACCTAATGCAAGACCGTGAGATTCACCAAATGTGGTAACACGGAAAAACTGTCCAATACTGTTTCCTGCCATACCTATCCTGCCATTATTTCTTATGTATTAAGATTAGATGTTAAATAACAATAAACTAACAAATGGTTAAAGCATAATTTATTTCACTCGTTTTATTTAACTAAAATGTGATAAAGAACGCCTTAACCATTGTGCTTAATATTGTGTGTAACGAACTTTAATCTTTGAACAGGTGAAAATGTTCGTGATATTCGACTAACTGGCTACGGGTCAGCATAAAAACACCACCGCCACCATGTTCAAATTCCAGCCATGTGAATGGTACGTCAGGGTACTGCCCAATCAGGTGAACCATGCTATTGCCGACTTCACATATCAGCACGCCCTCTTCTGTCAGGAAATCCGGGGCGGTCGCAAGAATACGACGAACCAGATCCAGCCCATCCACACCCGCAGCCAGACCCAATTCCGGTTCACGATGAAATTCATCCGGCAAATCACTCATATCTTCTTCATCCACATAAGGTGGATTCGTCACGATAAGATCGTATTTCATCGGAGGCATATCGCGGAACATATCAGAACGGATAGGTATAACGCGATGTAACAGAGCATGGTTTTCAATATTCTGTTCTGTCACAGCTAGCGCATCAGCAGAAATATCAACAGCATCAACTTCAGCTTCAGGGAAAGCATGAGCACACGCAATCGCAATACAACCGCTTCCGGTACACAGATCAAGAATGGTTGCTGGCTCCTGTGGGAGTAACCCGGCAAATTGGTTGTTAATCAACTCACCAATAGGTGAACGCGGCACCAGAACCCGATCATCGACATAAAACTCATGCCCACAGAACCATGCACGGTTAGTCAGGTATGCGATCGGAATACGCTCGTTGATGCGGCGCTGAACACATTCAGCAATACGTTGGCGCTCTGTTGTTGTCAGGCGGGATGCCATCATGTTTTCTGGTACATCGATAGGCAGGTGCAATGTTGGAAGAACCAATTGCAAAGCCTCATCCCATGGGTTATCTGTCCCATGACCATAATAGATGCCGGCTGCACTGAAACGGCTGGTTGCCCAGCGCAGCATATCCTGAATGGTATGCAGCTCCGCGACGGCTTCATCTACAAAAATCTTATCCACAAGCACCTCTAAACCTCAAGAATATTAAGTCTGCTAGTTTGCCACGATCCCCGCCACAAATCAGCTATCTGCGCATGTGAATTATTTCAGGTGAAAATCATATGTGAGTTCGACAAATACATAAAAGCCATCCTGCTCTGGCAAGATGGCTTTCATTCGTATTATCTTTTTATTAATCAGGCTGTTTTATCACCCGATTTTTTTACCCACAGGAAATAACTGACAGTCAGTAAGGCAACCCAACCAATGCCTACATATAACGCCACACGTGTATGAGGGAAATAACCCAGCACCACAATGATGAACGCCATAAATGCAATTGCCAGCATTGGCGCTACCGGCCAGAAAGGAACAGGGAATTTCAGCTGATCAGCTTCTTCCGCAGGCATTCTACGGCGCATGTTATATTGTGATAGCAGGATCATCAGCCATACCCATACTGTGGCAAAGGTTGCAATGGAAGCGATAATCAAAAAGATTTCTTCCGGTAATATATAATTCAACCAGACACCGACCAGCAAAATTACTGACATTGTCAGTACCGTAACCCATGGTACACCGTGTTTTGTCAGTTTGTTGAACGCAGCAGGAGCCTGTTTTTTCTGCGCCATGCCATACATCATCCGTCCGGCACCAAAAATATCACTGTTGATAGCTGAAATTGCCGCTGTAATAACGACAAGATTCAGAATATGGGCAGCATAGTTGAATTGCAGGCTGGAGAAAATTTGCACAAACGGACTACCGTTCTGACCAACCTGATCCCACGGATAAATACACATCAGAACAAACAAGGTCAGAACATAAAACAGCAGAATACGCACCGGGACGGCATTGATGGCTCTTGGGATAGAATATGTCGGATTTTTCGCTTCACTGGCGGTAATACCAATAACTTCAATACCACCGAATGCAAACATCACAACGGTAAATGAAGCAATGATCCCGGCAACACCATTCGGCATAAAGCCACCATGTTCCCACAGATTTGATAAACCAGTTGCATGGTCAGTTCCCTGATTAAATCCAAACATCATGATTGCAAAGCCACCGACAATCATGGCAATGATAGCAACCACTTTTATGATGGAAAGCCAGAATTCCATCTCACCAAAAACTTTAACGTTACACAGATTTATCGCCCCAATAAACAAGACGATACCAAGAACCCAAATCCATTGATCAACATGGGGAAACCAGAATTTCATATAGAGGCCAAATGCAGTGACATCCGCCAGACAAACCACCAGCATTTCAAAAACATAAGTCCATCCGGTCAGAAAACCCGCCAGCGGCCCCAGATAATGGCTGGCATAATGAGAGAATGAACCGGGCACAGGATTATGAACCGCCATTTCCCCCAATGCCCGCATAACCATAAAAACAGCGGCTCCTCCGATAAGATAGGCCAGCAATACCGCCGGCCCTGCGGCCTGAATAGCTCCCGCAGAACCATAAAAAAGCCCGGTACCAATTGCCGACCCCAGTGCCATAAACCGAATATGACGAACACTTAGCCCACGCTTGAGTTGTGAGGTGTTTTGCATGATTTATCCCTATTTCTTTTATTATTAGATGTGAAAGATAAATACAACGATAAGGCCGGGAAAACCGGCCTTCTGACGATTTAGTTTATGTGGTTTTTCAGGATATTACCAATTGGCAGGATTTTATCTGCTGGCAATAATGCAGAAAGTTGCTGTTCTGCCAATAACTGAATAGCGGCTTCAATGTCTGGTGAGAAAAAACGATCTTTATCGTAATACTTCACTTTATTACGCAGAATATGACGGGCTTTTTCTAGCGTCGGACTACTCTTTAATCCTTCACGGAAATCGACCCCCTGACATGCCGTCAGCCATTCAATTGCCAGAATACCCCTGACGTTATCCGCCATTTCCCACAAGCGACGACCTGCTGCCGGTGCCATAGAAACATGATCTTCCTGATTCGCTGAAGTCGGCAGGCTGTCAACACTGGAAGGATGTGCTAGCGCTTTATTTTCACTTGCCAGTGCAGCAGCGGTTACCTGAGCAATCATAAAACCAGAATTCACCCCGCTGTTTTTGACCAGAAACGGAGGTAACTGAGACATATTACTATCCATCAGCAAAGCTATTCTTCGTTCTGCCAGTGCACCAATCTCCGCCAGCGCAAGAGCCAGATTATCCGATGCCATTGCGACAGGTTCAGCATGGAAATTCCCGCCAGAAATCACTTCGTCCTGCTCAGTGAAAACCAGTGGATTATCAGAAACCGCATTAGCCTCAACCATAATGACATCAGCAGCATGACGAATTTGGGTCAGACAAGCGCCCATAACCTGTGGCTGGCAACGCAGTGAATAAGGGTCCTGAACTTTCGGGCAGTTCTCGTGGGAGTCAGAGATATCGCTTTTCTCTTCCAGTACAAAGCGGTATAAAGCGGCAACATCAATTTGCCCCTGCTGCCCGCGGACTTCATGAATACGTGCATCAAATGGCTTACGGGAACCCAGAGCCGCCTCAACTGATAGAGCACCACAAACAACGGCTGATGCCAGTAATTCTTCCGCTGCAAACAAGCCTTTCAGGGCAAATGCTGTTGAAGTCTGAGTACCGTTCAGTAATGCCAGCCCCTCTTTTGCCACCAGCTTAAATGGCTGAAGACCTGCTTTTGCCAGAGCTTCTTTTGCCGGCAACCATTCACCGCGATAACGGGCTTTGCCCTCACCCAGCAATAACAGACTCATATGTGCCAGCGGAGCCAAATCACCAGAAGCCCCAACCGACCCTTTAGCCGGAATACAAGGGTAAACTTCGGCATTCACCAATGCTATCAACGCTTGAATTACTTCCAGACGAATACCTGAGTAACCACGGGCTAAGCTGTTAATTTTTAATACGACCATCAAACGAACAATTTCATCCGGCAGCGGTTCACCGACACCGGCCGCATGTGACATAACAATCGAACGTTGCAGTTCTTCTAAATCCTGTTCTGCAATTCGGGTATTCGCCAATAGCCCAAAACCCGTGTTAATTCCGTAAGCAGTTCTGTTTTCGTTGATGATGCGGTTAACACATTCAACACTGCTCTCTATCGCCGGAACGCATTGCTCATCTAACGTTATTTGTACCGGATGCTGATAGATGTGGCGTAACTCTTCAAGCGTCATTTTTCCCGGATGAATAGTGATAGATTTCATATTAGTAACGCTCCTTATTTTATTTCTGCCGCTTGAGTGTCTTCTTTTCGGGTATTGAGCATAGGTAAATTCAGCCCTTGTTCTTCTGCGCATTGAATTGCCAGTTCATAACCTGCGTCTGCATGGCGCATAACGCCTGTCGCCGGATCATTATGGAGCACCCGGGCAATGCGCCCCGCCGCTTCATCTGAACCATCACAGACAATGACCATGCCAGAGTGCTGGGAGAACCCCATACCAACGCCGCCGCCATGATGCAGCGATACCCATGTTGCTCCACTGGCTGTATTTAACAGAGCATTCAGCAATGGCCAGTCAGATACTGCGTCAGAGCCATCTTTCATTGATTCGGTTTCACGGTTAGGGCTTGCTACTGAGCCTGAATCCAGATGGTCACGCCCGATCACGATTGGCGCGGAAAGTTCGCCATTACGCACCATTTCATTGAAAGCCAAACCCAATTTGGCGCGATCGCCCAACCCTACCCAACAAATACGTGCTGGCAAGCCTTGAAAGCTGATGCGTTCCCGTGCCATATCAAGCCAGCGATGCAGATGGCTGTCATCCGGCAATAGTTCTTTTACTTTGGCGTCTGTTTTATAAATATCTTGAGGATCACCAGAAAGTGCCG
This sequence comes from Xenorhabdus bharatensis, assembly GCF_037996705.1. Taxonomy (NCBI): domain Bacteria; kingdom Pseudomonadati; phylum Pseudomonadota; class Gammaproteobacteria; order Enterobacterales; family Morganellaceae; genus Xenorhabdus; species Xenorhabdus bharatensis. The sequence continues at coordinate 297,636 of NZ_JBBMXG010000001.1, forward strand.
CCCAACGGAAAGGCCCTATTCCGCGACAGAAAAGCGGGCGGATATAAGCAGGAACAAAACCCGGGAAATCAAAGGCATTTTCAACACCCATTTCCTTAGCCATCTGCCTGATATTATTGCCGTAATCAAAAGTAGGAATACCCTGTTTCTGGAAATCCAGCATCGCTGCTACATGCCGAGCCATTGATGCTTTTGCTGCCTGAACAACGTGTTCCGGCTCAGTTTCAGCACGACGACAATATTCTTCCCATGTCCACCCTACCGGTAAATAACCGTGTAATGGATCGTGAGCACTGGTTTGATCCGTCACCATATCAGGGCGAACACCGCGGCGAACCAGTTCTGGTAAAATTTCCGCTGCGTTACCACACAATGCTATCGATACGGCTTTACCTTCGCGGGTATAACGCTCAATACGTGCCAGCGCATCATCCAGATCTGTGGCCTGCTCATCCACGTACTGAGTACGTAAACGAAAATCAATCCGACTTTGCTGACATTCAATATTCAGTGATGAAGCACCTGCCAGTGTGGCGGCCAGAGGCTGTGCCCCTCCCATACCACCTAATCCGGCTGTCAGAACCCAGCGGCCTGTTAGATCGCCGTTATAGTGCTGGCGCCCGGCTTCAACAAATGTTTCATACGTCCCCTGCACAATTCCCTGACTGCCGATATATATCCAGCTACCGGCCGTCATCTGGCCGTACATCGCTAATCCCTTGGCATCCAGTTCATTAAAGTGTTCCCATGTTGCCCAGTGAGGCACCAGATTTGAGTTGGCAATCAATACACGAGGAGCATTTTCATGGGTTTTGAAAACGCCGACGGGCTTGCCTGACTGAACCAGTAATGTCTCGTCGCTCTCAAGGTTTTTCAGAGTCTCAACAATCTTTTCATAACATTCCCAATTTCTGGCTGCGCGACCAATGCCACCATAAACCACCAGCTCATGGGGATTTTCTGCAACGTCAGGATCAAGATTGTTCATAAGCATGCGAAGCGGGGCTTCTGTCAGCCAGCTTTTTGCTGTGAGTGTTGTTCCTCTGGGAGCACGGATAACCGTATTACTGAATTTATTATTTTGCGTTGTCACAGTTTTTCCTTTTTCATATTTATGAAAATTTATTAACTGTATAGTTGTATATACATGTATATTCAATAGGCAAAAATGTGACGAAGATAAAGTCAATAATTTTGTTATTTTTCTTTTTTATTGAAGATCAATAGGATGGTTATAATTTACCCGCAAAATATCAGAAGGTAATTTTTGCTGGTTTTGTGTTTTATATCACATATGCTTTACATTTTTGTTACCTTCTCCTCTCATGCATAATGCAAAGAGGAGATTTTTGAGTACCGAGAAAACCAACCATAAACATCAATTCACGAGCTAAAATGCCCTTTCAACTTATAACGATGACCGGGAAATAATAATCTGGCACTGGAAACTATATGTTCTTCCGACCAAGTTCGACGGCTGATTAACAAACAGGGAGAATTTTCCTCTATTTGCAGTAAACGACAGGAGCGGGCATCACCGGCAACAGCTTCTACAATATGTTCCCCCTCCGTAAGCGGGGCCACCATCGATAAGTAATCATGGGCAATCTGTTGATGGAAATCCTGTTGAAGATATTCCGGTGCCGCTAACGCATTAACATAACGATCCTCAATTTGTACGGGCACATCATTTTCATAATGGAGGATAATTGAGTGATAAACCGCTGTACCGGTTTTTATTCCCAGCTCTTTAGCCTGCGTCATATTCGCAGTGACTTCCGCCAGCTTTAATACCTTGCAGTTATGGCGATGGGTACGTGCCGCAATCTCATCAGCAATACTGTGAATTTCAAACAGGGCGGACTGCCCTTTCGGCTCTGACACAAATGAGCCAACTCCCTGTAAACGGAATAAAAGCCCTTCTGCCGTCAGTTCTCGTAATGCCCTGTTTGCTGTCATGCGACTACAATTAAATTGTTTTACTAACTCAGATTCTGAAGGCACTCTGTCATGGGGTTGCCACTCCCCAGTATGAATTTTCTCAATAATGGATTGTTTGACTTTCGCATACAGAGGTACGGGTTTCGTTATTTTGTCTGATAAATCAATAGTCACAATAAATTCCTTTCTACTCCCGAGCGTATTGCCAATTATCTATTCCACCAATGCACGATTTGCCATGCAAGGCGAGCGGCGGCTTTACCGCCCATCCCCTGAATATCGTACAATGGATTAAGCTCAACGAGATCAACAGCCTGTAATTTTTTACTCTGGCAAATCGGCTGGATCAGTGATAATAAACGCTCCAACGGAACACCGAGCGCAGCCGGAGCTGAAACTGACGGCATTTGCCAAATCGGTAATACGTCCAAATCAATCGTCATGTAGATAATTTCAGCCTGATTCAGCATATCCTGTATCTGTTGTTGAACTTTATCCAACATAGAATCAATACATTGAGTGTCCCAAATAATAGTGACATCAAGGTGATTAGCTTCATCCAATAAAGCTTGCGTATTTGAGGCCAGACTGGCGCCCACACAGCTGTAATTAAACGGGCGCTGTTGCTGGTGACAATAATCAGCAAGCTGACGAAATGGTGTGCCTGAAGTTGCCTGTGGCGCATTCCGTAGATCCAGATGCGCATCAAAGTTAATAATTCCTACCCGCTGCGTTGGGAACGCACGATAAATGCCCATACCATGAGCAAATGCAGTTTCATGACCGCCACCAAAAATGAGAGTACGCATTTTCTGGCTCTGACAAGCATAGACAGCATCACTCAGCGCACTTTGGGCCTCACTTAACTGACCGCTATCCGCCCGGATATTTCCCAAATCCACCAGCGATTCATGCCCATCATGGCTTGCCATATTTGCCAGCGCCTGACGCAAATATTCAGGCCCTGATTTTGCTCCCGGCCGCCCCTGATTGAGTTTCACGCCTTCATCACACTCAAAGCCCAACAATGCAATATGATTCGGGTATTGTTCAGGAGAAAAACCAGCAGGTTGTTTTATCGTCTGGAACATGCGTAAAGCGTTATTGGCTTCGGCAAGATCATTACGCCCCTGCCAAATGTTTTCTGATGTCGGATGCCATAATTTCATGCTATTTCCCTCATTAATATTTATTGTTCACAAAAAATTATGCGTAATTACGCCGCGATAGACACGGTAAACCAAGGGGTTACGCCCTAATTCGTATAATATATCTACGGGTTCTTTTGCATCCCAAACAATAAAATCAGCCATATAACCTGCTGCTATCTGACCATGACTTTCGGATCTGCCCAATGCGCGAGCCGCATGAATAGTCACACCCTGCCATACTTCTTCCGGTGTCAGACCGAACTGGACACAAGCCATATTCATCATCATGCGTAGTGATGTGAACGGGCTGGTTCCCGGATTAAAATCCGTAGAAATCGCCATCGGCACGCGATACTGACGCAATAAAGCAATCGGAGGACATTGTGTCTCTTTCAGAAAATAAAATGCACCCGGCAATAAAACAGCAACCGTTCCACTGCGGCTAATTGCCTGAACACCTTTTTCATCCAGATATTCAATGTGATCAACAGATAAGCCCTGATAATCAGCAACCAACTCAGTGCCACCCAGATTAGAAAGCTGCTCAACATGGCCTTTGACGGGAATATTTAATTTTCTGGCTGCATCAAAGACACGTTTAGTCTGTTCAAGATTAAATCCAACACTTTCGCAAAACACATCCACAGATTCAAATAACTGCTTTTGCCAAAGATTGGGCAGAATAGTGCTACAAACTAAGTCAATATAAGCATCAGGGTTATGTTTGTATTCGGGAGGAACAGCATGGGCAGAAAGCAGAGTCGGGCTGATTTCAACCGGATTTTTCTGCCCTAATATCCGAATAACTTTCAGTTGCTTCTCTTCATTCTCCAAATCCAGCCCATAGCCTGATTTCATTTCAATGGTTGTGACTCCTTCAGCTATCAACGCACTCAGCCGCTTTTGAGCCGCGATTTCCAGTTGTTGGGCTGAACTTTGCCGGGTGGCATTGACTGTGGCATTAATACCACCACCTTTAGCACTGATTTCTGCATAAGAAATACCATTCAGACGCTGTTCCCATTCTGATGCCCGATTACCCCCAAAAACCAGATGAGTATGACAATCAATCAGGCCGGGAGTAATTAATCGCTGTTCTGCATTAATCACTTTGCAACGGTTAGCTGGCACACTCTCCGTTGGCAGAACTGCCAGAATTTTTTCATCCCGTATGATCAAATCATAGTGTTCCAGAATACCGTAATTGTGCTTGCCATCCATGTTACTGATTGTAGGGTTCATTGTGGCAAGTCTGGCATTACGCCAGATAATGTCGGTATCTTTCAGTTCAATCGACATTATTTTCGTCCTGTTATTTTTTGTTGTTACTGACAGTGGTTATGTTGTATATACATTTATTTTATAACCAGACTCAATTGTCAAATAATTTTATGAACAGCATGTACCCAAAAATAATAGCGCCTGAGCAAAATCAGAATAAATCGGGTACAATCACCGAAAGTTGTTAATGAATTAGCATGTAATGAAGAAGAAAAAACCATTAAATGAAGAAGACATCAGTCTATTTAGAACGTCAGTAGTGGGAACCCGTCGGATTTCTCAGGATAAAGTCTTACACGCCCCCAAAAGAAAAAAAATCAGTCAAGTGGCACCTGAGCGCCTGATGCAAGAACAGGTCGATGCCAGTTACTATTTTTCTGATGAGTTTCAACCTAATTTAGACATGGAAGGCCCAACTCGCTATGTACGAGAAGGAGCTAATCATTATGAACTGAAAAAGCTGAGGCGCGGTGATTATCCCCCTGAGCTTTTTCTGGATTTACACGGATTAACACAGTTACAGGCTAAACAGGAAATTGGGGCGTTAATTGCAGCCTGCCGCCGAGAAAATGTCTATTGTGCCTGTGTTATGCATGGCCACGGTAAGCATATCCTCAAGCAACAAACACCACTATGGCTCGCCCAACACCCCGATATTATTGCTTTTCATCAGGCACCGAAAGAATGGGGGGGAAACGCTGCATTACTCATTTTGGTTGAACAGGATGAGTTTATACAGCGTTAGCCAAAACACGTTTTAACCTGTGGGCTGGTCTGGGCTTTTCACAATTGTGCCGGGGAGGTTTGCCATAGCAGGCGGCCTTTCTGTGTTTGCTTATCCAGTTCCACACAGGCAATACTGGATGTAGAAAACATCGGAGGAACTTGCGCAGGACAAAGCTCGGACACTAGATAGCCAACTAATGGTAAGTGAGACACGACCAAAACGGCTTTTTTCCCTTGCTCTTCCAAAACCTGCAAGTAACTTGCCACCAGTTCAGCATCACCCGTCGGGGTTAGCTCTTCTAACATTTCCTCACTATCAGGCAATGCCATATTCTCACGCACCACTTGCAGAGTCTGCCCTGCCCGGATATAAGGACTGACCAGTACACAATCAATCTCAGGCTTCTTTTGTCCAAGCCAAAGCGCCATTTTCTGCGATTCCTGACAGCCCCGCGGCGTTAACTCCCGCGTTGCATCGCTGATTGAATTAAAAGCAGCATCACCGTGACGCATAATAAACACGAACATAATTCACCGTTGAGTTAAATTTCAGAACTAATTCTAATATTTACTTTCATTCTACTAAAAATAACCCTGAAATTTTCAGGCAATTAGCTGAATTGAAGTCACCCGTTTTCAGGTAATTTATCACGAAAGCAAAATAATATTATGGCGAGTAAACTGTGAACCTTTGATAAAAGGCTTCACTGAAAATTGGAGGATATTCTGCCGCAAAATACGGCGAAATAAAATTACTAATAATGGGTGATATATGTATTGTTTGGCTATTATATTAACCTGATAACTTAACAATAAAAAACTTATAAACAATATATTGTTTAGCAATTACAGATAAAACCGGCCCTTTAAGTTAAAAGGGCCGGTATCACTTATTTTTCAAAACGATACCAGAAGAAGCATATATGCGTTATTCGTAGAATCGCTTATCCTGTTCAGCCATCTGAACCAAACGTTCACAAGGTACAAACCTGTCTCCGTACTGCTGCGCCAGACGTTGCAAAGTCTCTACAATATGACGGCTACCCAGCTGATCCATATAACGGAATGGCCCACCCAGGAATGGCGGGAACCCTATACCAAATACGGCACCTATATCACCATCACGAGGACTGCGGATAATGCCTTCATCCAGACAACGTACCGCTTCATTTAGCATCAACATCAGACAACGTTGAGCAATGTCTGGGCGTGACATTTTTGCCACAGGCTGAACTTTCAACAGGGAATAAATGGAAGGATCAGCTTCTTTGCTGTTTTTCCTGAATGGCCGGAACTTACTCTTTTTAGTTGCATAGGAATAAAAACCACGTCCGTTTTTCTTACCTTTACGATCGTCATTCAGCACAGCATCCAAAATTGCCGGCGGTATAAACCGCTCCCCTAATTGATCCACCAGCACAGGAATAATTTTGGTTCCGACATCAATACCGACTTCATCCAGCAAATTGATTGGCCCAATCGGGAAACCAAAATCAACCAGCGCTTTATCGATATGTTCGATAGGCTCACCTTCCACCAAACAGTAGCCCGCTTCATTAATATAAGGAGATAAAATCCGGTTAACATAAAAACCGGCTTTATCTCCCACAACAATGGCTGTTTTACCCTGTTTTTTCGCCAGTGCGACTGCTGTCGCTATTGTTTTTTCACTTGTTCCTGCATGTGGAATGACTTCCACTAATGGCATCTTATCTACAGGGCTGAAGTAATGAAGGCCAATAACCTGCTCCGGTCGTTTAGCAATTTCCGCAATCTGGTGAATCGGCAATGAAGACGTGTTAGACGCAAAAATAGTCTCCGCCTTTGTATTCGCTTCAACTTCTGCGACCATCTTACGTTTCAGTACTAAGTCTTCAAATACGGCTTCAACCACAATATCAGCCTGTTTAAAACCACTGTAATCTGTCGTACCTGAAAGCAGAGACATTTGGCGAGAACGCTCTGATGGGGTCAGACGCCGTTGACTGACGCGCTTGGAAAGCATATCCCATGTATATTTCAGCGCCTGATTGATGCCTTTCTCATTAATATCTTTGATACGCGCCGGTAAATGACCACGAGTTGCGGTTACACTGGCAATTCCGCCCCCCATCAAGCCTCCACCTAAAATCCCCACATGCCTGATTTGAGCAGGCAATTCCGAAGACCCTGTTTCATTTTTTAATGAGGTGGTCGCAAAAAACAGACTACGCAGTGCTGATGATTCGGACGACATAGCCAGCTCACCAAATGCTTTGGCCTCCGCCTGAAAACCGGCTTTTTGCCCTTTATCCAGACCAAGGCGGATCACATCAATGATCCGTTCCGGTGCGGGATAATGACCATGAGTTTTAGCCCGCGTTTTTTGCTGAACCAAACGGAATAATAATGGCCTCCCAAGAGCGCTCGCTAACAGGCGTTGTGACCATGCCAGAGGTTTGCGTTTAGCTACCCCTTTCTTAACATATTGAACGGCTACATCCAGCAAAATATCCAAAGGAACAGCATCATCAACAACACCCAGTCGTTTTGCCTGTTTTGCTTTAAGCTGCCGGCCTGTCAGGATCATATCTAATGCCGAGCTGACACCGATCAAACGAGGTAATCGTTGAGTCCCGCCCGAACCCGGCAGTAACCCGAGCTGTACTTCGGGTAAACCAAGACGGGTTTTATCATCCAGAGAACAAATACGTGCGTGGCAGGCTAAAGCAAACTCCAACCCACCACCTAAACATGCACCATGAATAGCCGCAACAATAGGTAAAGAATAGTTAGCAATTTTATCAAATAATTCCTGCCCTTTTTCAGCCAGAGCCGTGGCTTCCTGTTGAGTCTGGCAACCCGCGATCATCGTGATATCTGCGCCGGCAATAAAGGTATCGGGCTTACCGGATATAATTACCAACCCCTTTAAAGCGGAAACCTGTTGTGCTTGCTCGAAAACCGCCAAAAACTGCTCTACAAATTCTGCTTTCAGTGTATTAACTTTCTCACCCGGCACATCAATAGTAATAACGCCGACTCTGTCATCTCTGACAGAAAAACTGAATACCGATTGTTCTGCTGACATGATTGTTTCATCCAGAGCCATTATTCCACCTCCAATACCATCGCCGCACCCAAGCCACCAGCTGCACAGGCTGTTGTCAGCCCGAGGCCGCCTCCACGGCGACGTAGCTCATTCAGAGTCTGTGTCACCATTCTGGCACCGGTGGCAGCAAATGGATGCCCGTAAGCAATTGAACCACCGAGTACGTTGAATTTATCCATATCAACCTCACCAATCGCCTGAGAACGCCCTAATTTCTCGCGGGCAAACTTATCACTGGCAAACATTTTCAGGTTTGTCAGAGTCTGAGCTGCAAATGCTTCATGCATATCGATAAGGGAAAGTTCGTTCAACGTAATACCCGCTCTGTCCAGCGCCAGTGGCGTTGCATATGATGGCCCCAGCAACATATCCTGCCAGACATCAATGGCAGAAAATGCATAACTGCGCAAATAGCCTAATGGCACCATGCCAAGTTCCTTAGCAGCAGATTCACTCATCAAAATCACTGCCGCTGCACCATCAGTTAGCGGGGTACTATTGGCCGCTGTGACTGTGCCATACTTGCGATCAAAAGCCGGACGTAATTTCGCATAAGATGTCAGTTCTGAGTTTTTGCGAATATTATTATCTTCCTGCAAAGATTCGCGATATGGCGGGAAATGAGCGGATATCACTTCATCACGTAATAGTCCCTTCTCCCAGGCCTTAGCTGCCATCAAATGAGAACGGTGCGCCAACTCATCCTGAGCTTCACGACTGATATGGTAGGTTTTCGCCATTTGTTCAGCAGTATCGCCCATTCTTAACCCGGTGGAATATTCAGCAACAGCGGGGGATACGGGCAGCAAATCTTTTAATTTCAATTTGCTCAGCAATTTGAGCCGTTGTGAAAGGCTTTTGGCTTTATTCATATCAACCAAAGTACGAGCCAGTGATTTAGTCACCCCAATTGGCAGAACAGATGAAGAATCGGCCCCACCGGCAATTCCCACATTCACGGTTCCTGCCATAATACTTTCTGCTACATTAGCTATTGCCTGAAAACTGGTTGCGCAGGCCCGGGAAACACTATAGGCATCTGTACCGACACTTAAACCCGCCCCCAACACGATTTCCCTTGCGATATTCGGGGCTTCAGGCATTTGAACAACCTGACCAAAAACCAATTGGTCGATCTTCTCTGGTGGCAGCCCACTTCTGATGACCAACTCACTGACAACAGCTTTCCCCAAATCAACAGCCGGAATACCGTGATAGTTCGTTGCCTGTTTAGCAAAAGGAAGGCGCAATCCACTGACAATGGCCACTCGTTCCTTTTGTTGTGCCACTTTTGTTGAAGAACGACTCATAGCAACTCCTGCAATAATCATTAACTAAATCAATTGATTAAAATTATTTACTCACCTCATAAGAGGTCAGACCTGATGAAGCATTGTTAACGTAATGTTGGGAAATAGCAAACAGGAATAAACTAAAAATGCGAGCAAGCGCAACTTTAATAGATTTATAATTTATACGATCTGAACAGATAGCATGCGAAAAAAAGATGAAGAAACACTTATTGATTACGACAGATAATCATCAGTTTTCCCATTGCTATGACTATTTTTGACCACAATGGGAAAACAGTAACGCTAAAAGTAGTTAACGCAATCCCAGCTGAAATATCATAGCCTCTGCCTGACAACTAAATGTAAAATCTATGATCAGTTGAACACCATCATGCATTTCTTCTATTTTATGGCTGATGATGCAAGGATCAGATTCCACCTTTTTTGCTTTTTCTGTCAATATATTAAGCATTGCATCTGCTTCCTGACTACTGGCAAAAATCTGTTGATAAGAAGCCGTGCACTCTTCATTATCAATGACTGTACCAACATCAACACAACAGCAAGCAGCTGTTTCGTTAGCCCCATGACGCTTAAGTACATCTGTCATCTTATTTCTCCGACAATAAAAATCCAAATCTGATTTTACGTTGTACTTTCCTTTAATAACCACTATTTGCACTGTGTAATACCATTTATTTCACTCTTTATTGATCTCAGCACGTTAATTAAATCGCGTTTACATCCCGTTAACACCAAGTGTCTATTTTTTGTTAAGCAAGTCCCATTTTAGTAATCATTTTCGTCATATTTTAAAAACATTCTTGCAACACATTGCGATGTCAGGCCTATACTTCTCACACTGGTCTGATTTGTCATTGTGATGAACCGACTCTACAATTCCGCGCTCTCAGCTACTTGAGTAGCATGTTAAATAATAATTAAACAATGAGGTTTTGGTTATGAACCAGAAAAACCTATTTTCACGTTCAGCATTAGCAGTGGCGGTTGCGATTATTTCATCTAACGCTAATGCTGCAGGTTTTCAATTGAATGAATATTCATCATCAGGACTAGGTCGTGCATTTTCTGGGGCAGGTGTTGTTGCAGAAGACGCCTCTGAAGGTAGCCGCAACCCTGCAGCCATGACCCTATTTGATCGCCCATCCTTTTCTGGCGGTCTGATTTATGTTAAACCAAAAGTTGATATCACTGGCGCGCACAAAAATACTGACGCAAAAAATATCGCACCAAATGCGCCGGTACCAAATCTGCATTTCATTACTCCAATCACCGATGAATTTTTCGTTGGAGCATCACTCACAAGCAACTTTGGTTTAGCCACAAATTTCAGTAATAACTATGCTGCCGGCTCCATTGGCGGGAAGACTTCACTCGTAACCGGAAACCTTAACCTGAGCGGTGCGTATAAACTCAATGAGCAGTTTAGTTTTGGCTTGGGATTTAATACTATTTATGCAGATGCCGAAATTGTACGTCATCTGGGTGAAGTAAATTCCGCCATTGCCAAATTTACTGGAAAAAATATCCCGGCAACCACAGAAATAGCCCGTTTAGAAGGTAAGGATTGGGGTTACGGCTGGAATGCAGGCCTTCTGTATCAGTTCGATGAAAATAATCGTTACAGCTTAACTTACCGTTCAAAAGTTAAAATTAAGTTCAAAAAAGGTGATTACAGTAATGAGCTGCCAGAAATATTGGGCGGATTAAACGGCAAGACAGTTCAGGGACGGTTGGATCTGAATCTGCCTGATATGTGGGAAATTTCCGGTTATAACCGCGTAGCACCACAATGGGCAATTCACTACAGCTTCCTATATACAGGCTGGGATACCTTCAAAGAATTAAAAGCCACCCGCAACGATAATGGTAAAGTCGCATTTGAGAAACATGAAAACTTTCGTAATGCTTACCGTATCTCACTGGGAACCACGTACTACCATGATGACAACTGGACATTCCGTACAGGTGTCGCTTTCGATGAAAGCCCTGTACCAGCCCAAAATCGCTCTATATCCATTCCAGACCAAAATCGTTTCTGGTTAAGTGTGGGGACAACTTACGCATTTAATAAAGATACTTCCGTAGATGTGGGTGTTTCTTATATGCGTGGTAAAAAAGTTCATGTGAGTGAAAAATTGCCAGAAGAGTTCCATAAATTAGGATATGGCGCACCATATGAGTTCGATTCTAAAGGAACTGCATGGTTAGCAGGTGTTGGCCTTAACTACACATTCTAATCATCTTCGATGATCTAAAAAGGATAGCTTCAGCTATCCTTTTTTGTTAATTCTATCAATAAATTAATCGATAGAATCCAATTCATCCTCAATAACAGCAGCATTTGGATTTTCTTCCGGCAGAAGCTTGCCGCCGTTAGCCAGAAAATCATGACGCTGGAAGTAGGCTTCACGCATCATCAAATACGGATCTGAAGAATTTTTTATCAGGCCATCTGAATCCAGCAAACGTGCGCGAGTTTCGAGCCCCTGAAATACCCACTTTCCGACAGCCATCCAAGGGGTAAGATAACTCAATACAGGATAAGTCATATCTGCCATATCCCCACCTTCATCACGCGCAGTAAAGCTGCCATATCCCGGTAAAACAACATAAGGGCCATAACCAACATTATAGTACCCAAGGGTGCTACCAAAACGCATTGGCTCCTGTTTTGCCAGTTTGGGGTTTGCCATTGAAGCAACATCAATAAGCCCCCCCATACCCAGAATGGTATTTAAGAAGAATCGGTTAAAATGCTTTGCGCCTTCCTTTATATCTCCGCGCAAAAAACTATTCACCATGCTGGCGGGTTCTTCCAGATTACTCATGAAATTGCCAATACCATTTCTCGCCGGCATCGGTACATAATCATGCCAGACAACAGCAGCAGGCCGTAAGATATAAGGATCGAGAACATTATAGTTAAAGTTGAACATAGTCCGGTTAAACCCTTCCAGCGGATCAGAGCGCCCTTGTTCATAATTATTTGATGAATTTGCGCATCCCGCCAGTAACACTGCTGTAAGAGCAACCCCGCTCAGGCGATACTTCATACTGTTCTCCACATAATCACTTTTGCCATTGCCTACTTCCGCTCGTTAATGTATGCCAATTAATGGGCTCCACCCGCTAAATATACTGCCAATTTTTCTTTAATGGTAATCAAAATGAGTGGTGATTATATAGACTAACAGTGAGTTACACTTTCTCCTCACTTTCGGGATACATCTTACAATTTACCCAGCGCCACTATTTAAAAAGTGAAAAATTTCAGGAAAGGGATAATCCTTCCTACCAATCTCACCTCATTTTGGCAACTTCAGAAAACAAGGTTGTAGTAAGATCTGCCTTCGTCAGCAGAGTATCAATACACTTACCAAGCACGGTTTCAACACCTTGTTCTTTAATAAACTCTAAGATTGCTTTCTTTTCATTATCTGGAATATTTGCTGTTTTAATGGTTGTTTCAACCTGTTCAAGTGTGTTTTTATGAATCTTTATCCTGAATGACTTCATCTCATCATCCATTGTGTCCATATTGGCGTAATCAACACCAGCAGCAGTAAGCGCCATTGAATCAGGATTAAAACCATAACCCCCATTATCATCAAAATGGATGGCGAAATGATTAACTAGACCCACTTTTACTAAATAATTTATATCATCAGCCAACTGATCCCATCCAAATGCGTCCCCCAAGAATTGAAGCTTTTCCTTACTGATAGGTTTCATCACATGATTTTTATCATTCATCGCCCGAACAATCATATGCTGTCTCTCTTTCAACATAGTCATTGCATTTTTCCTTCGGTGAGCATCAGATAGATTAGATTATAGCCAATTACCGTAAGTACACTATATTGTCGTTATAAAAAACAGGAATATGGAATTTAAAACATAATACATTGAATATATGAGATAAATAGTTTACTTTACATCCAATATCTATCATTAAGAAGAAAGAGTTTTCTTTTATTATTCAACATGAAAATAGCTATATTACGCAGAAATGGACTTGGCGATCTTATCTGTACCCAGCCATTAATAAAATTTTTACAGAAAAAATACCCAAATGCAGAGATTAGCCTGTTCATAGAACAAGGTAATCATGAACTCGCCAAGTATGTATGCTCTGATGTAGACATCAATATCCTTCCACAAGGAAATAAATATCTTTCTATCGCCAAAACTGCCCTCAAATTCCGCAAAAAGCACTTTGACATTGCCATTTCAGCCAAACCCAGCCCAATGAAGCTAAATAACTTATTCCTATGGTTGCTTGGAGCTAAAAAGCGTTATGCGGTTGTTGCAGATAAAAAATGGGATTCCAAATTAATTAACTGCCAGACTAATACAAAGTCAGTAAAAGGTTATCATCAGGCACTAAAAGTTTTACGCACTATTTCACCAAATGAACAATCTTTAACACCAGATTTATTTCCTGAAATAAAACTCATTAATCAATCAAAACCTGTTTATTCAGGAAATCCATCGATTTTATTTTCTGTTTCTAATAATAGAGAAAATAGTTTAATTAATAATGAAAATCTTGCACTAATCGCAGATAAAATTTCAAAAAAATACCCTACTGCAAATTTTATCATTTCTGCTTTACCAAATGATATAAATTTAGCTGAAGATCTAGTTTCCCGTATAAATGGGAATAGCCAAATCGTCATATGCAATTCATTACATTCTTTCTTATCATTATTAAATGAAATGACTTTAATCGTCGTTGGTGATGGTGGCATTTGCCACTTAGCAGCCGCACTGAAGAAAAAACTTGTCGCTCTTTATGGTGTTACAAAACCTGAAAATTGGTTGCCACTGGCATCAGAAGATATATGTATTACTTTATATGACCCCAAAAATGTTAACAATATCCCTTTAGTTCAAGTTACTAATGCCATCTTTCATCTTATTGATAATTAAAATCATTTAATAAGTTACTACCATCAATTAATAGCCCCGTTATAAATAACGGGGCTTTCTCTCTATTCTCAAAGATTAAAAAATGACGAATAGCGATTATATCAATTCTAAATACCATCGAAGAATAGATAAACAACCTGAAATAAAATTCAGTCACATAGATATATTTTCACTTGAAATAATAATAACAGCAATAATGATATTACAACTTTAATTTTGAGTGTTTTTTATCGATCAAAACATTGACTATATAAATATACAGTGTAATTATTTAGCAACATCCTAAAACCACATATCCATGATATTTACAATCATGGAATATATTTATAAGAAAATATTGAGAAACCAACATGACAAGAATAAGCCTGGATGAAAAAATTCAAATTTTTAGCCAATTACATGAAGAAGGAAAACTCATATTAGCCAATTCATGGGACGTTATGAGTACCCGTTTAGCAGAACACTCCGGAGCCAAAGCCATTGCAACAACCAGTGCCGGAATATCCTGGAGTTTAGGCTATCCAGATAATCAACTGGCAGACCGAAAAATCGTAATGAAGGCACTTGGTTTAATTACATCCAGTACCAATCTACCTGTAACAGCAGATGTTGAAGATGGTTTATTAGCACCTGATGAAAGTATGGATGATCTTGTAGAAGATTTATATTTTGTCGGATGTGTTGGAATTAATATTGAAGATTCCTGCAATGGCAAATCAAGGTCTATAAATGATGGTGCTGAACGTATTGCTTCTGTACGTACCGCAGCAAATAAAATACATTACAGTTTATTCATCAATGCACGTATAGACTCATGGATCCGTGGGGAAGATACTAATCCCGAACATTTAATTTCCCGTGCTAATACTTATCTTGCTGCCGGTGCCGATGGTATTTTTATCCCCGGATTAACCGATCTATCAGTATGTCGGGCTATCAGCTCCCGCATCAATGGCCCATTAAATATCATGGCTCAAGCCGGAGGACCGAGTGTAAAAGAATTTTTTGCTGCTGGCGCAAGAAGGGTTTCTGGTGGATCTTTCTTTGCCGAACAAGCCTATGGAGCTACATTGTCAGGTATGGAACATTTTTTGCGGGATGGTTTGTTACAGAATAATGAGCAATCAAAATTAGGCTATGCCGCGTTAAATGCGTTACTTAATTCTAGATAATAGAAATCATATAATTAACTAAAAGGAATTTTCTACTGAGGATGTAATGCTTAAACGTATAGTGACTACTACTTTCCTGTTTCTCTGTTTTTCTGTGAAAACTTACGCATCAGAAAATATAGGTTTTCGGGAAATATTTTTAGATAAGAACAGTGAACGACCATTACATTTTGTTGTGTGGTACCCTTCCAATGATATTGGGCCTACTGTAATTGTTGGTGAACACCTCACTTATTATGGTATTTCAGTAATAAAAGATGCTATTCCTGATATAGAAAAACATCCTCTTGTCGTTCTATCACACGGATATGGGGGAAATTGGCGAAATCTTAACTGGCTGGCAGGGGAATTGGTCAAAAAGGGCTTTATCGTGGCTGCCCCAGATCATCCAGGCACAACAACAGAAGATAGAAGCTCCCTATCTGCCGCACAATTATGGGAAAGACCACGGGATCTAAGCCGGGTTATTGACTTTATTCTGGAACAATCTGATTTTGCCGAGCTAGTTGATAAAGAGCGCATAGCAGCAATTGGTCACTCATTAGGTGGCTGGTCTGTTGTTGAACTGACAGGCGCTAGATTCAACTCAGATTTATTAGTGACTGACTGCAAAACCAATCAAATTCTTGCTTCTTGTAACATATTACCTGAATTAGGAATAGGTAAGAATGCAACCACCAAAGCAAAATTAGATGGTGATTTAGGTGACCAGAGAGTTAAAGCTGTTATTTCCCTTGATCTAGCGTTAGCCAGAGGCTTTTCACCTCAAAGTTTAAGCATGGTGAATATACCAACACTCGTGATTGCCGCTGGTATTAATATCGGGGATATGCCGGCTGAGTTAGAGTCTGAATATCTGGCCAAAAACCTTCCAAAAGAAAAGTCAAAATACATCGTTATTGACGATGCAATGCATTTTAGCTTTAGGCCGAATTGTAAACCCAATGCAATCGCTCTTATTGAAGAAAATAACCCAAAAGGCGGAATTATCTGTAAAGATGGTGGAGATAGAAGCCGGGAAGAAATTCACAATGAGATCCTGAACCACATTCTTATCTTTTTCCAACAAGTATTCCCTAAATAAAAAAGTCACCTATTTCAGAGTAACAATCTGTAATTAAATAAAAAACTGTCTTTCAAAGAGGCAGTTTTTCTTTTTTCAATCCAAAATAAATTTCTTTTGAATTTCATCATTTTCTACAGAAATAACCTATCCTCAAATAGTTATCTTTTACAAAAAAGATGATTTCTTATAGTTGATAATTTCGTCAAACTGCGGCTCTTAAACATCAGATAGAGACATCTGGTATGAATCAAATATTAAATACCCAATCACAGAATAATTTCTGCATCAGCTGTGGTGCCTGCTGTGCATTTTTCCGAGTTTCATTTTATTGGGCGGAAGCTGAGGATGGAGGAGGTAAAGTCCCGGTTGCTGCCACTGAGAAACTCAACGATTTTATGTGCTGCATGAAAGGTACGAATGAACCCCATCCTCGTTGTATACACTTGCAGGGGGAAGTGGGTCACTCCGTTTCCTGTACTATTTATAACAAACGCCCGTCCCCTTGCCGGGAATTTTCGCAAGCATGGGAAACCGACAATTACAATGAAGCCTGTGATCGTGCCAGAGCCGCTTATGGCCTTCCTCCACTACCCAAACCACAAACCTGAGCCAGCACATTCATTGTATTTTTATCATTATGATGCAATTTGAAATCTACTGGGTATATCTTATTGTTATCTGACCATATTCGTTATTTTCATCACAGACACTTTACTTTTGTATACTTATAGTTAACAACTGTAAAAATCCATTGCCGCAGAATGTGCTATCCCTGTTCATTTTATGAACTTTCTTTCATGATATTATCAGGATGAAAAATAATGTCTGTTTATGTTCCTACTGAGTATATCCCCCAGACCTGTGAATCTTTACCACATTATCTTGCGAAAAATTTACCCGCCACTATCTCACTCGGAGGATTGCCTGAAACCTGGCAAGTACAGGAAATAGGTGATGGAAACCTGAATTTAGTTTTTATTGTTGCCGGAACAGAAAAAACTATTGTGGTCAAACAATCCTTACCTTACGTTCGGGCTGCTGGTGAATCATGGCAACTTTCCCTTGTCCGAACCTACTTCGAATACCATGCCCTATTAGAAGAAAAGAAGTTTGCTAATCAATATGTACCCAATGTCTATTTCTATGATGAAGAAATGTCTTTGTTTGCGATGGAGTATTTAGATAAACACATTATCTTACGCAATAAACTGATTTCTGGTGAAAAATTTTCTCATCTAGCTAAAGATATTGGAATTTTTCTTGCTGATACACTATTCCATACCTCAGATATAGGGATGGATAGCAAAGAGAAAAAAGAACTGGTAAGTCGTTTTGCCAATAACCATGAGCTTTGTAAAATCACTGAAGATCTAATCTTTACAGAACCATATTTTAATGCCGAAAGAAACGACTGGACTTCTCCTCAACTTAATCATGATATTCATGCCATTTGGCAGGATCAGGTCATGATCCAAACTGCAATGCAGTATAAATACAAATTCATGACTGAAACGCAGGCACTTTTGCATGGTGATCTCCACTCAGGCTCCATTATGGTCACACCTGATTCCACAAAAGTGATTGATCCAGAATTTAGCTTTATGGGCCCAATGGCATTCGATATAGGTAATTATATCGGCAATCTGTTTATGGCTTATTTTGCTCAACCTGCTCTGCGGAAAAATAAGGAGCAATGTGCTGATTATCAGTCTTGGCTCTTCATGCAGATTAAAACAACATGGGAAATATTTGAATGTCGTTTTCGTCAATTATGGAATGAAAAAACAACCGGAGAAGCCTATCCTGTCACTATTTACCAGCAGGGAATTTTCAATTCATCGTTCCTTAAAGCTGCCCAGGATAATTTTTTCTCCAATTTATTCGAAGAAACACTGGTATATGCCGGGCTTGAAATTAATCGCCGCATTATTGGCTTTGCCGGCGTTGCTGATTTCAGAAAAATTGATGATCCGGCACTACGAGCTGATTGTGAAAAACAAGCGCTGAAACTGGCTCGTGAGTTAATTGTCAACAAACATAATTACCAGAATTTTTTACAGATTAAACGTTATATCACATAAGGTTAAGAAACCGAGATGAAAATTAATGGAACCCATTATCGCTCTGTTTGGCTTGCTGATGATGGATATACTGTCGAAATTTTCGATCAGACCAAATTGCCTTTTGAATTAAAGATTATTCGATTGAATACCTTTCAAGATGCTGCAACAGCTATCAAAGATATGTGGGTGAGAGGTGCACCTTTAATTGGTGCTGTTGCTGCCTATGGTATGGCACTGGCAATGCGTAAAAGTAACAGCAGTGAAAATCTGCAAATGGCTTATGATGTTTTAGTTAAAACCCGGCCAACTGCCATTAATTTAAAATGGGCGCTGGATCGCGCATATCAGGCATTAGAAAACACGCCTCCCGTTCAACGTGCAGAAACTGCTTATCGTATTGCCAATGAAATTGCAGATGAAGATGTCCGGCTGTGTCATAAGATTGGTGAGAATGGTTTGAAAATCATACAAGAAATTGCAGCCCAAAAATCAGCAGGTGAAACAGTGAATATATTAACTCACTGCAATGCTGGGTGGTTGGCAACTGTGGATTGGGGAACCGCATTATCACCTATTTACATGGCACACGATGCGGGCATCAAGGTTCATGTCTGGGTTGATGAAACCCGCCCTCGCAATCAGGGTGGATTGACGGCTTTTGAGTTAGGTTCACATGGTGTACCACATACTTTAATTGCCGATAATGCAGGCGGACATTTAATGCAACATGGCAAAGTGGATCTGTGCATCGTAGGTACAGACCGGACAACTGCAAGAGGTGATGTGTGTAATAAAATTGGCACTTATCTGAAAGCTCTGGCTGCAAAAGCAAATCAGGTACCCTTTTATGTTGCGTTACCCTCACCGACACTGGATTTTACCGTCTGGGATGGCGTAAAAGAGATCCCCATTGAGCAACGTTCAGGCGATGAACAGTCACATGTCTACGGAATGACTGCTGAAGGAAAACACAGTTGGGTCAATACTGCACCTCAAGGAACGGCTTGCGGGAATTATGCGTTTGATGTTACCCCGGCAGAATTAATTACCGGATTGATTACAGAACGTGGAATTTGTGATGCCAGTGCAGAAGGCTTACGCATGCTCTTTCCTGATTTATATCCATATAATTTATAATGATTAATTTTTATGACCGTAAGTAGAGAACATATTGCTCAAGCCATTATCGACACTTGTCTTAAGATGAATGCGTTGGGTTTAAATCAAGGCACATCTGGTAATATTAGTGCCCGTTATCAGGATGGATTTCTTATTACCCCCAGTGGGGTACCCTATGAAAAATTGACTCCGGATCAAATTGTCTACATTAATTATTCGGGAGAAGCAGAACCCGATAAAATCCCCTCAAGCGAATGGCACTTCCATCTTTCCTGCTATGAAGCACGTCCTGAGTTAAATGCTGTTGTACATAATCATGCCGTCAATGCAACTGCCGTTTCAATTCTCAATCATAGCATCCCGGCTGTTCATTATATGGTAGCAGTGACAGGAACGGATCATGTGCCCTGTATTCCCTACTCAACCTTCGGGACACAAGAACTGGCAGAAAGCGTCAAAACAGGAATTAGGCACAGCAAAGCACTGTTAATGCAGCATCACGGTATGATTGCGATGGAAGTCAGTCTGGAAAAAGCATTATGGCTGGCCAATGAAATAGAGATATTGGCACAACTCTATTTGAAAATACTCCCCGTGATCGGAAACCCTGTAGAAAATATTGCAGAACGGATCCCTGTACTCTCACCCGAAGAAATGCAAAAAGTATTGATCAAGTTCAAAAGTTACGGATTGAAAGCGTAATAAAAGATTAAAAAACAGCATGCTTTGATTTCACTTAAAGATATGCTGTTTTATTTGCATAACGAATTTATTGGTAAGGCAGGAAATTTTGGAAAAAAATTTGAATATAAACCGGACTGGCTTTGATATTTTCTGAGAGGCTATTAGGGGATTTATATGAAGTGGTGGGCGATACCAGATTCGAACTGATGACCCCCTCCTTGTAAGGGAGATGCTCTACCAACTGAGCTAATCGCCCACTTCATGGCTACCTAAATGGTGGGTCGTGCAGGATTCGAACCTGCGACCAATTGATTAAAAGTCAACTGCTCTACCGACTGAGCTAACGACCCAACTAGGTAATTCTGATTTTTATATCTAAATGGTGGGTCGTGCAGGATTCGAACCTGCGACCAATTGATTAAAAGTCAACTGCTCTACCGACTGAGCTAACGACCCAATTAGATAATTTTGATTTTGATATTTAGATGGTGGGTCGTGCAGGATTCGAACCTGCGACCAATTGATTAAAAGTCAACTGCTCTACCGACTGAGCTAACGACCCATCTAAAATATCAGTGTGATACTGCGGAACAATCTAATGAAGTGGTGGGCGATACCAGATTCGAACTGATGACCCCCTCCTTGTAAGGGAGATGCTCTACCAACTGAGCTAATCGCCCACTTCATGCTGACTATTACTGCATGATGACTATTACTGAATGACTATCTGTAACGACATCGATATATCACTGATTTATGATTGGTGGGCGATACCAGATTCGAACTGATGACCCCCTCCTTGTAAGGGAGATGCTCTACCAACTGAGCTAATCGCCCAATCATAAAATCATTTTTTATCACTACGGTCTTACCGCTTTCAGTTTATCACTGAGAGTGGTGGGCGATACCAGATTCGAACTGATGACCCCCTCCTTGTAAGGGAGATGCTCTACCAACTGAGCTAATCGCCCCGTCGTGATGGAGTCGCATTATAGGGATAGTTCGAGGTGAGTCAACGGTTTTTATTGCTAAAATTTCCGTTCGTCGCAAAATTACACAGAATGAAACAATTATAATCACATAAGGTTATCATTTGGACAATGTATTTTGGTTTTTCTCAATAACCTACCATCAACGCCATTGAGGAATTGAAGTCCAGTGATAAAATGCACCCCACTATTGTTATTTTAATTGTTACTTCAATCATCCAAAACGTTCTCTAACAAGTAGAACGTCATTAAGGCAACTCCTGATGAGTAAAATAAAAACCCGTTTTGCGCCAAGTCCTACTGGCTACCTTCACGTTGGTGGCGCACGCACCGCCCTTTATTCCTGGCTATACAGTCGCCATAACAAAGGTGAATTCGTTCTGCGCATTGAAGACACTGACCTGGAGCGCTCAACTCAGGAAGCCATTGATGCGATTATGGACGGAATGAACTGGTTAAACCTGAATTGGGATGAAGGCCCTTATTATCAGACTAAACGTTTTGATCGCTACAACCAGGTTATTGATGAAATGCTGGTCAATGGTACAGCTTATCGTTGTTACTGTTCCAAAGAACATCTGGAGCAATTGCGTGAAACTCAGATGGCAAATGGTGAAAAACCTCGTTATGACGGTCGTTGCCGTGATAGTGAGTGCCAGCATAGCCATGATGAACCTCATGTTGTACGTTTCCGCAATCCACAGGAAGGTTCTGTTATTTTTAATGACAGCATCCGTGGCCCGATTGAATTCAGCAATCAGGAACTGGACGATTTGATCATCCGCCGTACTGATGGTTCACCAACTTATAACTTCTGTGTGGTTATTGATGACTGGGATATGGAAATTACTCACGTTATTCGTGGTGAAGACCATATCAACAACACACCACGTCAGATTAACATTCTGAAAGCGCTCAACGCACCAGTCCCGGAATATGCGCATGTTTCTATGATCCTCGGTGACGATGGTAAGAAACTGTCCAAACGCCATGGTGCAGTCAGCGTAATGCAATATCGCGATGATGGTTACTTGCCAGAAGCATTGCTGAACTATCTGGTACGTTTGGGGTGGTCACACGGTGATCAAGAAATTTTTACAGTTGAAGAAATGACTGAGCTGTTCAGCCTTGATGCTATCAGTAAATCAGCCAGTGCTTTCAATACTGAAAAATTGCTTTGGCTGAACCATCATTACATCAATACCCTGCCAGCAGAAGAAGTTGCCGTTCATTTGGCATGGCATATTGAACAGCAAGGTATTGATACCCGCACAGGTCCAGAGTTAGTGGATCTGATCAAACTGCTGGGTGAGCGTTGCAAAACATTAAAAGAAATGGCCAGCGCTGGTCGTTACTTCTATGAAGAGTTTGCTGAATTTGATGCTGATGCTGCGAAAAAACATCTGCGTCCGGTTGCCCGTCAGCCATTAGAAGTTGTACGCACGAAACTAGCAGCCATTACCGAATGGACACCTGAAAATATTCATCACGCGATTCAGGCAACAGCTGACGAACTGGAAGTAGGAATGGGTAAAGTCGGCATGCCACTGCGCGTTGCTGTTACTGGTGCAGGCCAATCACCAAGTGTTGATGTGACCATTCACGCCATCAATCAGGCTCGTTCACTGGCTCGTATTGATAAAGCACTGGCTTATATTGCACAGCGTGAAGCGCAATAATCAAAACGCTAAATTAACTATAACAAGTTGATATACACAATGGATCTCGAGTTACATCACAGCGGCAAGTAAACGCATCCCCAGTCACATAGATAACTATGTGACTGGGGTACATGAACGCAGCCAACGAAGGGCAACTTGAAATACAGCGGGTATATTGATGGCTTTTTCAGCGCTTATACATAGAATACTAATGAATTCGTTGACAGAATTCTCTGGGTTTCATATGATGCGCTCCGTTCCACAGGATTTTGATTTGGGGCTATAGCTCAGCTGGGAGAGCGCTTGCATGGCATGCAAGAGGTCAGCGGTTCGATCCCGCTTAGCTCCACCAAAAATATCTTGATTCGGAACGCCACATTTGTGGGGCTATAGCTCAGCTGGGAGAGCGCTTGCATGGCATGCAAGAGGTCAGCGGTTCGATCCCGCTTAGCTCCACCAAAATTCTGAATCCCTGAAGGCGCAAGTCTTCAGGGATTTTTTCTTATTATCATGTATAACTAAATCGCCCTGCTTTTCTTTTTATGCTCAGGTAATTTAAAAGCATCAAATCAGTGTAATGCTTTTTATTTTTAAGCTGAATTTCCCGTCTTCATAGTTTGAATCGACATCCACTTTGTTATAGAGACCATTATCACAGTGATTTCCATTCCCTGTGTTGCCGCCATTATTGGGATCAGTTCCAGATGCAGAATCATCTTCAAAGATAACATTTAGACTCTTAGAATACGCATAATTTGCAGCTATGTCCAAAGCTATATAATAGAGCCCAAGCTTTTTATTAAATGGTATTTTTTCATATGATAACTGAAAATTATAACCAGCAGAGTTAACTTCCCCTATAATTGTTGATTCCAGTGTAATACTATTATTATTTTCATCTTTAATTAAAAATATAATAACATTGTTTGGACGAGAATTTAGATAGTTAGGAATATATACTCTAAACTTTTTATCTTCTTTTTCTTTTTTAAGAATCCTTCCAGCTAAGTTAATAAGATTAATTATCATCGATAAGTTTCCAGTCCTCTTCTTTTTTACAACTATATTCTTATTTGTAACATCTATTGTGATACTTTTAATAGACTTAACCTGTGGTGATTTCACTGTTACGACTAGATATATATGTTGCTCCACAATAACATCAGTACCATCAGGTATAGATACAGTAATAGATGGTGATTCTTCTTTTTTCTCAGGTAAAACCATATTATTATCAATATTCATATTACCACTTTAAAATTATTTAGTATAAACCCAATAAAATAAAAAATTCCATATCATCTTCAATGTAAAGAAAAATCATAAAACATATTAAAAAAACATAAATTATTTTGATAATGAAAAATAGTTATCACCTGAAAATACAATCACAAAAGTTAAAATACTACCCTTACAACAAAAACCTGTCTGTCATTAACATAGAATAAAATAATTAACCCCCTACATATCAAATGGTTAATAGAATACCTAAAGTAGCCGTACTCTCAAAACCTAATGAAAGTGACATTTTACGAATAAAGTGTTAGCAATATGTTGCATTAATTTTTATTTGATGATTATAATTAGTTTTAGTTCTAATTAAACTAAAAAATTTCAGTCCTAATAACACATTCTACTCTTCATCTATGCTACTCAGTAATAAGCTGCTTAAAAAATAAAATACTGTAGCTACTTCTATAATCATTCTGCTATGTTGAAATTAATACAGGGTAATTGAAAAAATAATATTTTTACAGGGACTATCATGCAAAAAACGGCCTTATTGAACGATATCAAGTATCTTTTTTTACTATCAACACCGATCATAGTAACGCAGCTTACCAGAATAGCAATGAGCGCCGTGGATGTTATCGTATCAGGCCACTATTCAACAAATGCGCTTGCTGCCGTATCGCTGGGAAGTAGTATTTGGTTCCCCATTTTTGTATTGGGCTTTGGCGTTATTCTGATGCTATCTGCTGATGTTGCAAAACTTCGGGCAAATAATGATATCGAAGGAATTAAAGAGTGTGTTAATAATTACATATCTGCTGCATTGATTTTATCGCTCCCTATCATTGTCTTCTTGTTATTAGCGGTTCAGCTTTTATCGCTTATTGGGATTGATGAAGATGTTGTACACATCACAAAAGGTTATATTATAGCTATGGCATTTGGTGTACCAGGAGTGATGATATTCAATGTATTTCGCTCTTTGTTACAAGCACTTGAAAACACCAAAGTTGCGATGTATATCTCTATTTTTGCTCTCATAGTCAATATACCTTTAAACTATATTTTCGTTTTTGGTAAATTTGGCGTACCAGAAATGGGGGGAGTAGGAGCCGGGATCACAACTGCGATTATCAACACTCTCAGTGCTATTTTACTGATTATCTATTTTTTGCGAAAAAAAGAATATGAAAAATACAGATTTAGATTATCTCTAAAACTCAACTCAGGATTAAAAAGATTGTTTTTGATCGGTATCCCAAGTGGATTAGCACTCTTTGTTGAAGTGATATTTATTGATGCCATTTCACTTGGCATTGCAACCTTAGGTACCGTATATATTGCAGCCAATAATATTATGATTATCATATCATCCATGATACTAGCTATTGGCGGTGGATTGTCTGCTGTCACAACAGTAAAAATAAGTTACTTGAGTGCTAAGAAAGATTATTCATCAACACTAAGATTTAGTTTACTCTCTTTAATATCTACTACATTGATTACCCTTATACTAGGAATTATGTTTTTTCTTTATGCTGAACATATTATCAGTTTATATACAAAAGATATTCTTGTAATAAAGATAGCTCTCGAAGTAATCGTATTTTTATTCTTCCTCCAATTATTTGACTCTATACACTCCATATTATCAGGCATTTTACGTGGGTTTCATGAGACAAAAATAGTTTTCTATGTTCCTCTCTTCGGTTATTGGTTTATTGGCGTCCCTTTGGCTTTTACATTAGGGTTAACAGACTTGATAACAGAGAAAATGGGCTTGATTGGCTTTTGGTATGGGCTTGTTTTTGGCTTATTAACAAACTGTATCACTCTATCAATCGTATTAGCTCTCAAATTTAAGAGAATACTTAAACATGCATCATAAATTTTCGTATAAATTTATGACCATGTAAAAAAGTTTAACGTTAAGTATCATCTCACTAACCTTTAAAGGTAAATCAATATGTTAGTTAATATTCTCAGTGATGACTTGATAAGCACGAGGGATTTATTTGTTAACTTATTGAAATTTAGTGTTGAATATGAATCCTGCTGGTTCATCTCCATGTCTTCTGAATCAAATGAGCAAGTTTCTGCATTTTTAAAAACAAGTGACTTTATTCCGGAAGCATATCAACAAGCTTGCCAAGGCGTAATTATCACTTTTGTTGTAAAAAATATTGACGCTTATTTTGAAACAGCCAAAACACTTAAGCTGGATATTATAGAACCACCGCGTGACTTACCTTATGGGCAACGGCGCATGTTAATCAAGGATAAAAGTGGTGCATTAATCGATATTTCATCACCGATAGCGCCACTTGATCCAACTTACGGTTAACTAAGATTTCTTCAGTGGCTTTACCAATGAATCCAGCCCTTCAATCTTAATTGCAAGGGTCATTTCCATTAGTGCCCCCAGTTTGCCTTGTGGAAATTCTCCCTTACGGGAAAACCAAAGCAAATATTCTTCAGGAAGGTCAATTAACATTCTTCCTTTATATTTTCCAAATGGCATTACCGTATTAGCGATTTCCAATAGGTTTTCTTTATTCATTCTTTAAGCCTTTTTCTTTATGTAAAAAAAATGGCATCGGTAAGATGCCATTTTCATTCTGAAACACAAGTCACTGTGAATTTAAAAACTCATTACCAGTCCGGTGATGGCTGCGGACAGGAAACTCACCAATGTTGAACCAAACAACAGTTTCAGACCAAAACGTGCAACAGTATTTCCCTGTTTTTCATTCAATCCCTTGATAGCTCCGGCAACAATTCCGATAGAGGAGAAGTTAGCAAAAGAAACCAAAAATACCGACAAAATTCCTTTTGAACGCTCACTCAATTGCCCGACAATTTCCTGTAAACCCTGCATAGCAACAAATTCATTAGAAACCAGCTTAGTCGCCATGATGCTGCCTACTTTCAGTGCTTCATCACTAGGAATACCAATGATCCAGGCAAACGGATAGAAAACATAGCCCAGGCATTCCTGAAAGGTAATCCCAAATATCATGTCAAAGACAGCGTTGATAGCCGCAATCAGAGCAATAAAGCCAATCAACATGGCCGATACGATCAATGCGACTTTGAAACCCGCCAGAATATATTCACCGAGCATTTCAAAGAAGCTTTGCCCTTCATGCAGGTTGCTCATATGAATATCCCCTTCACTTTTAACAGAGTAAGGGTTGATGAGGGACAGAACGATAAAGGTGCTGAACATATTAAGTATCAGAGCTGCAACCACATATTTTGCATCCAACATCGTCATATAGGCACCCACGATGGACATGGATACTGTAGACATTGCGGTTGCAGCCATGGTGTACATCCGGCGTTCAGACATTTTGTCCAATACATCTTTATAAGCGATGAAATTCTCTGACTGGCCCAGAATCAATGAACTGACTGCATTGAAAGATTCCAGTTTCCCCATACCATTCACTTTGGAGAGCACTGTACCAATAACACGGATCACAATCGGCAGAATTTTAACGTGTTGCAGGATACCAATCAGGGCGGAAATAAAGATGATAGGACAAAGCACGTTCAGGAAGAAAAACGCCAGTTTTGCGTCAATCATGCCACCGAAAATAAAGTTAGTACCTTCTGCGGCATAAGACAGCAAGTGAACAAACAGGTTATCAAACCCTTTGACGATCCCTAATCCGGCATTCGAATTCAGGAAAAACCACGCCAGAACAAGTTCAATAACAAGTAACTGAATAATATACCGGACCCTTATATCCTTCCGGTTATTACTCGCCAAAATCGCCAGGCCACCAATGACCAATAAAGCGAGGACAAAATGAAAAATATGAGACATAAAAAGAACTCCAAATCTGACGAGGTGCAAATTTATAACCGTATTTCGTCATACGCGATAATAAATTGTGATAATTATCACACCAATTTATTATGTGAGAGGCAACAAAACCTAAATTTAGCAAACCGGATCACACTTTTAGCCAGAATATGGCTATCATGTATGCAAAGTATAGGCGCTACCGAAATCTCAAATAGCGCCTTTCTAAAGATTACGTCCCTACTTTACTCACCTAAAAGACGAAGCATTTCGTCTTCATCAATTACAGCTATCCCCAACTCTGTGGCTTTCGCTAATTTGGAACCCGCCGCTTCACCCGCAATCACCAGATCGGTTTTTTTGGAAACACTGCCTGTAACTTTAGCTCCCAAAGCAGCCAATTTATCTTTAGCCTCATCCCGGGATAAGCGGCTTAGTGATCCGGTTAACACCACGGTTTTACCCGCAAATGGGCTATCAATATCTGCGGATTGCGGTACTTCTAATGATTCCCAATGGATACCAATATTATTGACCAGATCATCAATAACGGCCTGATTATGTGGTTCATTAAAGAAGTTAACCACATGACTGGCAACAACTTCTCCCACATCCTGAACAGCAATCAGAGTTTGCGTATCTGCTACGCGCAATTTTTCCAGTGTACCGAAGTGGGCAACTAAGTTAGCAGCTGTCGCTTCTCCAACTTCACGAATTCCCAGTGAATAAATGAAACGGGCAAAGGTTGTTTTCTTAGATTTCTCCAGCGCATTCACTACGTTCTGAGCGGATTTCGGCCCCATACGCTCAAGACCCGTTAATTTCCCTGCGGTAAGACGGAAAAGATCAGCCGGAGTTTTGACATATTCCTTATCAACCAACTGCTCAATAATTTTCTCTCCCATTCCATCCACATCCATTGCACGGCGGGAAACAAAATGCCTTAATGCTTCTTTACGCTGTGCGCCACAGAATAATCCACCGGTACAACGTGCTACCGCTTCTCCTTCAACACGTTCAATATCAGAACCACAAACAGGGCAATGTTTCGGGAAAACAACTTCCTGACTCTCTGTGGGTCTTTTTTCCTGAATGACGCCGACAACCTGCGGAATAACGTCACCTGCACGGCGGATAACTACTGTATCGCCTATACGTAGTCCCAGACGCTCAATTTCATCTGCATTATGCAAAGTGGCATTACTGACGATGACACCTGCAACCTGTACCGGCTCCAGACGTGCAACCGGCGTAATAGCGCCTGTACGCCCTACCTGAAATTCAACATCCCGTACGATGGTTATTTGTTCTTGTGCCGGAAACTTAAATGCCGTCGCCCAGCGAGGTGCTCTGGCTACAAATCCTAATACTTCCTGCAATTCAAGGGAGTCAACTTTGATAACAACGCCATCAATATCAAAACCCAACTCAGGGCGCTGTTGTTCTATCTCACGATAAAAATCCAATACCTGCTGGGTTCCCTGACATAATTTCACTTTGTCACTGACCGGAAGCCCCCACTGCCTGAATTGCATCAGACGACCGTAATGGCTTGCTGGCAGATTTCCGTTTTCAGAATCTCCGCCTTCAATAACGCCAACACCATAACAATAAAAAGTCAGTGGACGTTTAGCTGTAATCCGAGGATCAAGTTGGCGCAATGATCCGGCAGCGGCATTACGGGGATTGGCAAATACTTTATTACCTGTCCGACGGGCTTCTTCGTTGAGTTTTTCAAAACCAGCCTGCTTCATAAAGACTTCACCGCGGATCTCAACACGGGCTGGAATATTGTCTCCTTTCAAACGTAGAGGAATTGCCCGGATCGTACGAACATTAGCAGTTATATTTTCTCCCGTAGTACCATCGCCACGGGTAGCTGCCTGCACTAACTCGCCGTTTTCATACAACAAGCTAACCGCCAGACCATCAAGTTTGAGTTCACAGCAAAATACCAGTTCACGACTGTCTTTCAGGCGGTCACGAACACGTTTATCAAACGCTAGATAGCTTTCTTGATCAAATACGTTATCCAAAGATAGCATCGGGATTTCATGACGTACCTGCTCAAATGCAGTTAGTGGCGCTGCTCCGACCCGTTGGGTAGGTGAATCCGCGGTAATGAGTTCCGGGTGCTGTTCTTCCAGTGATTTTAGTTCCCGCATTAAGCGATCATATTCCGCATCCGGGATCTCTGGTGCATCCATAACATGGTATAAATACTCATGATGACGCAATGTTGTTCTTAGTTCGTTGATTTTTTGAATAATATTTTTCATGAATTCTCACCAGAGATGAAAAGCCCCCGTGACTGAACGGGGATAAAGCAGTCCTTTATACAAGGGCTGATCTTATGTTTCAATAGATTATGAATCTATCGGGGTGCTATTGATGCCCATGTTTCCCCGATAATGTGGATGGAATGTATATACATCCCTTAGTGGATTAAACTTAATAGCATCCAATAGATAATCCGGAGCAAAATGCGCATAGGTCATAGTTTGCTGAATGCTGGCATGCCCCATTATCTTCTGTAATATTAATATATTTCCTCCATTCATCATAAAATGAGCAGCAAAAGTGTGCCGCAAAACATGCACTGCCTGACCAACAGGTAGGTCTGGTTTTATCTCTTTCAGCATCTTTCTGTAAGATTGATAATTAACATCAAATAAGAGACCTGACTGTTTAGTCTTAACGGCCTCCATTACCTCATCAGAAATAGGGAGGGTTCTGTGTTTTCCATTTTTTGTTTCAGTAAATGTAACACGATTATGCAACATGTTTTCCGCCTTTAGCTTAGTAACCTCTCCCCATCTTGCGCCAGTGTTCAAACATAGAATCGTTAAACGCCAAGCATCATCAGTAATAGAATTCAATAATGCAGCAATCTCTGATTCAGTAAGGTAAGACATCTCCGGCGTTTTTTCCTTGAGCGGTTTCATGCCCTTGATTGGATGAGTTCCTTTATATTCCTTTATCTCAATCAGAATAGTAAAAATACCGCCAAGCATTGTCATATCTCTATTGACTGTTGATGCTTTTATGCCTTTTTATACCCCAGATTAAGTTACGCCCCTCATATTTCCACCAAATATCAAAAAGCTCAGATAACTTTCTGTAATCCTTTTCTATTGGTATCCAGTCTTGATTATCAGCATTAGCTAAGATGTTTCGTTCGAATGCAACTGCATCCGCCTTTTTGTTAAATATGCGCTGGACTCGTCTTCCCGATCTGCCCTGCGGTCTTAACATCCACTTTATAACGTCCACCTTCAAGTGCTTTAATTGCCATGATTGCGCCCTCCAGTTAGGCGAGGTATTTCTCTATCTGTACAAAAAACATAGTCTTGATAAATAGTTAGCCAATCTTTGTCTCTTAAAACGACAATATTATTTTCGCATGCCCACTGTGTGCGATAGCCGGCGGAATCTGACCAGCTTCAGGGGCAATCTTTCCGGTGACAAATCATGTTGTATATTTTTCTACTTTCTTCTGGTTAAGTATTGAGCTAAGAGAAAACCGGTCGTGCTGCCAATAGTTAGATACGTATTTTTTGAAGAGGAACATGAGTTCGTAATTCACTAATTCATTTGAGTTTGTTATCTTTTGAAAGCCATAGAGCATATGTCAATCTAACTATTGGAGTCATGACCGGTCGGGACGTGATCCCTATGACGTGGTTGAATACCTCACGCTGCTTATTCGTAAAGACGATATGGAATTACGTCAGGCAATAGAAACACTGGCAGCACAGCAATGTCCAAAATGTGGTGATGCACTTCCGGTGACAAAATGCTGCCTGTCTGGTGATTCAGCCTGTTGGGCTACGCTGGGCTAACATGAAGTCAAATTGTGAGGATGTGACATGTCACGACACTGTTACCTCTATCCTGCATTGATGGGAAGGATCGGAGTAATAAATTAAAACCCTCGCCAATGACTGGGCGTCCAATACTGCTTAATGCGTCTGACAGCATCTGTTATATCTCTAGATTGTATCTGATTGAACGCAAGATCGTGCCATAAGTTGTTTTGAAATAAGAGTAAAACTCTGTTTACAGGGGGGGTAGGGGGTGCATGATACTCAGTGAAATGATAAGTGAGTGTTGTTAAATGACAATTATTATCATAAGTTAATAATAAATAAGCGTCGTTTTGTTGTAACGTATCTTCGAGAGATATAGCGTTCATATTGGGAGTCCTGCTTCTGTACCACACTGCGAAATGTCTACTTTCAGATGCAATAAAATCAGTAACATATTCATTGGATGTAGGTAATTGAACCATAAAACCTCCTGCAAATTATCATGACATATCCGCTAAGTCGTTTCCGTTTTCGGATAAAAACCCAGTGATATTCTCTTGCATAAAATCTGCCATTCCCAGCCAAAATACACAAGATCAAATTAAGATTTCATATCCCGTAAAGCACCAGCGCTGGCGCGCTTCAAACGATCTCAGGTCATGACTCCAATAGTTAGATTGGCATATACTCTATGGCTTTCAAAAGATAGCAAACTGCAAATGAAGAACGTGAATATCAAAAAAATACCCATGCTCACTGGTTAGAGGCGGAAATTGAAAAAGCGATTGACCAATGTGAAAACGGCTCGGCTCATTTTATTGATGAGGCTGAAAGCCAGCGCCGGATGGCTCTACTGCGTACTAAGCTGAGCAGGGGATAAGGTGATCAGTATTTTATGGGAAGAAAGCGCACAAACTAACCGAGAGCAAATTTATCTCTACTTCTTTGAGCAAGCTTGGCTGTTATTGGCTGATGAGGTTGACGCAAAGTTCGTGGAAATGGCTGAGCTTCTGAAAGTGACCCCATATGCAAGCATAAAGGCGCGTAACAATCCGGATGAACGTTATAGAAAACTCGTTATCCCACATTTTCCCTTCATTATGCTCTACCGTTACGATGAGGATAGGGAAACGATAAAGGTTCTCAGAATATTGCATACCGCCAGAAGAATAGCCGGGCCTTTCTGAGGAAAGCGCGTGGCATTTCATCTGTGATTGAGAAAGTCAAAAAGGAAACGTGACGTGAATTATATGAAGCCCCTCAAAGTACGAAGGGTTTTTGCTAAAGATTTCAGTCATAAAGTGGATGAAATGTGGATACCTCATTATAAAATCCATTTATAATCAAAGCATTACATCATTAAAAACCCCCGACTGAGCGGGGGCTTAATACTAAAAAGAAAATTTATTCCTGAGCACTGAGTGTATTGCGAATACGTGCCTTATAATTCTCAATCATTTGCGGTGTTAATATCTTACGCTCCGCATCTAACACCACTCCTCCTACATCAGAAGCAATACGCTGTGCTGCCTGCAACATCAGTTTAAAATTCTGATTAGAATCACCATATGAAGGAACGAGCATAAACATGGAGATCCCCGGAGTGCTGAAATCAGTCATATGTTCTGGATCAAATGACCCCGGCTTAACCATATTAGCCAGACTGAACAGTACTGCACCACTACCCGATGGGTTAAGGTGGCGGTGGAAAATATTCATATCCCCAAAACGGAAACCGGACTGTAAAATGCTCTGAAGCAATACTTCGCCATTCAGCTCCTGACCATGATGGGCTGCTACATGCAGTACCAATACAGTCTCTTTTTTAGCCTGTTCAGCTTCAGCTTCAGCTTTTGCGGCATTTTCCAATTCAGACTGCTCGCTGACAGCCTCCGTTTCCATACCTTCCGCACTATTTTGCTCAGCAGATTCAAACAGGCCAAGCTGCGATTCTTTCTGGCTTTCATCAATGGCTTTTTCTTTTGCCATTGCTGCTTCAGGTTGTTGTTTTGAGAGTAAAGGATCAATTCCATTATCCGATGTTACTTCTGACAAATCAGGTGCATTACGCTCAATAACCGGCTCTTCACGCTGTTCACGGCGAAGTTTCGCTGATTTATGAACAGGTGAATTTGACGAATTATTAAACAGCTCATCGCCATCATTATCCTCTGACTCTTTCTCACGCTCCTGCTTACGACGTTTCACTGGGCGATCACGAAAGAGTGACGAACGCTCTTTACGGCTGGTCCACAACCCATGTAATAGCAAAGCTATTATGGCTATCGCACCAACAACGATTAATATCAGACGCAAATCCTGCATCATTGCTATCTCTGTTGTTTAAATTAATTGCCACCACGGCTGAATATTCTTTAGATAAGAGTATTTGCCAAATAGCACAAGTGCAAGCCTCTGCTTACTTTTC
Organism: Xenorhabdus bharatensis; assembly: GCF_037996705.1. Lineage (NCBI taxonomy): Bacteria > Pseudomonadati > Pseudomonadota > Gammaproteobacteria > Enterobacterales > Morganellaceae > Xenorhabdus > Xenorhabdus bharatensis. The sequence goes on from NZ_JBBMXG010000001.1 coordinate 332,109, forward strand.
TTATCATAAAGAGAGATATCCCCTGTTTTTTCGAGTGTTTTTTACACATTAAACCACTGGTCAGTGGAAAATCGAGCCTATATCATACCGTCTCAATCACTCAGGAGAGAATAAGAAAATATGACGAATTCGACAAAATTGCCAAAACAGCTAAGCGGATTTCATTATATTGTACAAGGTTGGCATCTGGTAACCCGCCCGGGCATCAAAAGATTCGTTTTATTGCCTTTACTGGCTAATATCTTATTGATTGGTAGTGCTTTCTGGTGGCTATATCAGAAAATGGATGGTTGGATACAGTGGGCGCTAGATAAAGTACCCGACTGGATGCAATGGCTCAGCTATTTAATATGGCCACTGGCTGTTATTTCTGTTTTGCTTATTTTTACTTATTTTTTCAGCACGCTGGCAAATTTTATTGCATCACCCTTTAACGGATTATTAGCAGAGAAACTGGAAGCGCAATTAACGGGTATTCCGGCACCCGATACAAGTATTTTTGATTTACTGAAAGATGTTCCCCGTGTTCTGAAACGTGAGATAGTCAAAATCTTCTACTATCTTCCTCGCGCTATCGCTCTATTATTATTGTATTTTATTCCGGGTGTCGGCCAGACTGTAGCCCCCGTTCTCTGGTTTATTTTCAGTGCCTGGATGCTGGCTATCCAATATTGCGATTACCCTTTTGATAACCACAAGGTCAGTTTTATAGGTATGCGTAATACCCTGCGACAGGACAAAATTGACAACCTGCAATTTGGAGCAGCAGTGAGTATATTAACGATGATCCCAGTAATCAATTTGTTCATTATGCCTGTTGCCGTTTGTGGCGCTACAGCTATGTGGGTTGATCGTTACCGTGCTCAGCATGCTATCAGAAATCGTTAAATATTCTTTTATATAATAAGAATAGACTGAAACTTTATTTCCATTCATAAGCTGTTCGCGTATGGTTAATTAATCACAACTCATGAGCATCTTAAGGGCAATCGGACAATGAGCAAAATTTATGAAGATAATTCGTTGACCATCGGTCACACTCCACTGGTACGCCTGAAAAATTTCGGAAATGGTCGCATTCTGGCTAAAATAGAGTCCCGTAATCCGAGTTTCAGTGTGAAATGCCGTATCGGTGCCAACATGATTTGGGATGCAGAAAAACGAGGCATTTTGACAAAGGATAAAGAGCTTATCGAGCCGACCAGTGGTAATACGGGAATTGCTCTTGCTTATGTCGCTGCGGCCCGTGGCTATAAATTGACACTAACAATGCCGGAAACCATGAGCTTAGAACGCCGTAAGCTGCTAAAAGCGTTGGGAGCAAAATTAGTGCTGACCGAAGGCGCTAAGGGCATGAAAGGTGCTATTGATAAAGCGAATGAAATCCGTGACAGTGCTCCTGAACGCTATGTTCTGCTACAGCAATTCAGTAACCCGGCAAACCCTGAAATTCACGAAAAAACGACAGGGCCGGAAATTTGGGAAGATACCGATGGGAATGTTGATGTTTTTGTTGCTGGCGTAGGGACCGGAGGCACGATTACCGGTGTTGCTCGCTATCTGAAGAATACACAAGGTAAGCAAGTAAAAATTATTGCTGTCGAGCCTGAAGATTCCCCGGTAATCAGCCAAAAACTGGCAGGCGAGGAACTGAAACCCGGCCCACACAAAATTCAGGGAATTGGGGCAGGTTTTATCCCTGATAACCTGGATTTAACATTAGTTGACCGTGTATTTAAAATCAGTAACGAAGAAGCCATTAAAACAGCTCGAGAAGTGACTGAAAAAGAAGGTATTCTTTCCGGCATTTCTTCAGGCGCCGCGGTTGCGGCAGCGATTAAACTTTCACAGGAAGACGAGTACAAAGATAAGAATATTGTTGTTATTCTGCCTTCTTCTGCTGAACGTTACCTGAGCACCGCACTGTTTGCCGATTTAGCTAGCGATTAGATCTTCACCTCATTCCTTTTTCAACTTTATTGACAAAAAAGCATCTCAAGGGTGCTTTTTTGTGCATCAGATCAAAGTTTAAAACTTTCCTAGATGATTTATTCAGACAGCTTTAGTATTTAACCAGTAATTATTTTGATGCACGAAATTAATCGCAAAACCACCATAAAGAATCTTGTTTGGTTCAACTCATATTGGGTTAGTGTGTATTAACATCCAGTCAACAATGGAGTGGCATCAAATATGTTAATTTTTTGATAATGATTTAGTGCATTTTATACCTATGAATTTCGTGCTGTATTAAGGCTGCAAATGCATAAAGCCGCTAAAAAACGACCTGAAAGATTAAAGGCATATATCATTATTAATTTAACGGTTGTACAAGTCAGGATTAATCCAACTAAACTCGTTTTAGTGTTCTCTTGGCTTACCAACAAAAATTTAAGTTATTGAGGAAATACTATGTTCCAGCAAGAAGTTACTATTACTGCACCAAATGGCCTTCACACTCGTCCTGCTGCACAGTTTGTCAAAGAAGCGAAGGGTTTTTCTTCCGATATTACTCTGACTTCCGGCGGTAAATCAGCTAGTGCGAAAAGTCTGTTTAAATTGCAAACGCTGGGGCTGACTCAAGGAACTGTTGTTACCATCTCTGCTGAAGGTGAAGATGAACAACAAGCTGTTGAACATTTAGTGAAACTGATGGGTGAATTGGAATAATCACCCACTCATACTCAATGAATTTCAAGCGGCATCGCCATGGCAAGGAAGTTAACCTTTAGAGTATAAAGCACCGTATTCTTATAAAAACGGGAACTATAGTTAGCGAAGCCAAAAAATAGCCAATTTGAAAAACAACGAGTATATAAGGCCAGTCTATTTCATCCAGTACCATCCCCGGAATACAAGATCTGGGGATATTTAGAGCCTGCCTCTGAAGGCGCAATGAAATATAATCACCCGCAGTTAAGGTCATATAGTATGATTTCAGGCATCTTAGTATCACCAGGTATTGCTTTCGGTAAGGCATTATTGCTGAAAGAAGACCCCATCATTATCAATCATAAAAAAATCACTCCTGAACAGGTCGAGCAAGAGATTTCCCGCTTTAAACAAGGCCGGGATAAAGCCTCAGCCCAGTTAGAAGTCATCAAAAATACAGCCGAAAAAAATCTGGGTACAGAAAAAGCTGAGATCTTCGAAGGCCACATCATGTTGCTGGAAGATGAGGAACTGGAACAGGAAATTATTACGCTGATAAAGAAAAATCTGGCTACAGCAGATGCCGCCGTTCACTCTGTGATTGAAGATCAGGCCAAAGCACTGGAAGAGCTGGATGATGAATATTTAAAAGAGCGGGCAGCGGATGTTCGTGATATTGGTAAACGGCTGCTGAAAAATATTCTGGGTATGCCAATTATTGACTTAGGCTCCATTGCTGAAGAAGTTATTCTGGTTGCAAATGACCTGACACCTTCAGAAACCGCGCAGCTCAATCTGGATAAAGTTCTGGGGTTCATTACAGATTTAGGTGGCCGGACATCTCACACTTCAATTATGGCGCGTTCTCTGGAACTGCCTGCGATTGTCGGGACAACCAACGCAACAACTCAGATTAAAAATGGCAGCTACCTTATTCTGGATGCTGTTAATAACCATATCTATATAGACCCATCTGACACTGAAATTGAACAACTCAAAAAAATCAAAAACGAATATCTGTCAGAAAAAACCGAATTAGCGAAACTGAAAGATCTGCCAGCCATTACGCTGGATGGTCATCAGGTAGAAGTCTGTGCCAATATCGGTACAGTCCGTGATATTGCAGGCGCAGAACGCAATGGAGCAGAAGGCGTCGGCTTGTACCGTACTGAGTTTCTGTTTATGGATCGCGATTCTCTGCCGACTGAGGAAGAACAGTTTGAGGCCTATAAAGCTGTTGCCGAATCTGTTGGTAATCAGGCCGTAATTATCCGCACTATGGATATCGGTGGTGATAAAGAACTGCCTTACATGAACCTGCCCAAAGAAGAAAACCCATTCCTTGGCTGGCGAGCAATCCGCATTTGTCTGGATCGCAAAGAAATATTACATGCTCAGTTACGTGCTATTCTGCGAGCTTCTGCATTTGGCAAACTTCGCGTCATGTTCCCAATGATTATTTCTGTTGAAGAAATTCGGGAACTGAAAACAGAACTGTTGATGCTTAAGGATCAGCTACGTAATGAAAATAAGGCGTTCGATGAATCGATTGAAGTCGGTATCATGGTAGAAACGCCTGCTGCTGCAACCATTGCTAAACATCTTGCAAAAGAAGTTGACTTTTTTAGTATTGGGACAAACGATCTAACTCAGTATACTCTTGCGGTAGACCGTGGTAATGAGCTGATTTCTCATCTCTATAATCCAATGTCGCCAGCAGTGTTGAACCTGATCAAACAGGTGATTGACGCCTCACACGCAGAGGGTAAATGGACGGGCATGTGCGGTGAGCTGGCTGGAGATGAACGTGCTACACTATTGCTTCTTGGCATGGGATTGGATGAATTCAGTATGAGTGCAATATCCATTCCAGGCATCAAGAAAATCATTCGTAATGCGAATTACGGTGATGCAAAAGCACTAGCAGAACAAGCTTTAACTCAGCCAACTGCACAGGAGTTGATGGAATTGGTTGATACTTTTATCAGAGAAAAAACACTCTGCTAAGTTAATTGACCAAGACAGCGCCTTAGCCGGTACACGGTCCCATTAAAACAATTAGGAGAAGATTTATGGGTCTGCTTGATAAACTGAAATCATTAGTTTCAGATGACAAAAAGAACAGCGGCAGTATTGAAATTATCGCCCCATTATCAGGTGAGATAGTTAATATCGAAGATGTTCCGGATGTTGTTTTTGCGGAAAAAATTGTAGGTGATGGTATCGCTATCAAGCCTACAGGTAATAAAATTGTCTCCCCTGTTGATGGCACCATTGGTAAAATCTTCGAAACTAATCACGCTTTTTCCATCGAATCTGATAACGGGATAGAGCTTTTCGTTCATTTCGGTATTGATACCGTTGAACTGAAAGGTGAAGGCTTTAAACGGATTGCCGAAGAGGGCCAACGGGTACAGAAAGGTGATTTGGTTTTAGAGTTTGATTTAGCGTTTCTGGAAGAAAGAGCTAAGTCAACCTTAACTCCTGTTGTTATCTCTAACATGGACGAAATCAAAGAATTATCTAAAGTCAGTGGATCAGTGGTCGTTGGTGAATCTGTTATCATGCGAATTAAGAAGTAGCTGAATACATCACTGATAATCTGTTGTGGGTCGCCTCTGTTTTATCGGGTTAAATGATAAAACAGAGCGATTTTTTATCAGTGAATTGAATCAGGGGAAATCATTTCCCATTTGCCAAACAACGTCAACCCTACAGACTTTGCCAATGCCGAAGACGCAAAATTATCAATTTGGCATCGGTATTGAGGCTCATATCCCTGAGCATAAGCATGTTTACTGATTGCACGTACAACTTGTCTGGCATGCCCCTTTCCTCTGAAAGGTTCTAAAGTCAGAACCCCCATATCAGCAATAAGCGCATCATTCCACGGGTACATACTCGCAGCACAAATCAGACCTTCTTGTTCAAAAAAACCGAACACAGCCCAATGCTCCAGCTCAACATAAGCACTATCTAAATCCTCCTCAGAAGCAGCAGACTGAAATGCAGAGAAAACCTCTTTATCTTCTTTTTGCATTAGCTGACGTAACATGCTATCAATATCTTCCTGTAATAATTTTTTCTTTTCTTCTTCTGAAAAATAAAAAATATAATCTGCACCATGGAGAGTAATAGCGGCTTCATGTAATTTCTGGCGAAAAATCGATTCAGACATTTCGTCCTGATGATAAAGCCCTGCTTTTTCAGCCAGTGCCGGAGTCATCACTGATATAATTTGCCCATCAGTAGTTTCCAGCACCATTACACGAGCCTCCTCTGACAAATTTGCATGAATAGCGACTGTAAGAACATCATCACTATAAATAATTTCTCCATTTAATAATGAAGACTGCCAATAGTCGGTGATCGTTTTTGAAAATAAGGCCATAACCTTTAACTCACTAATTTAGGTTCAGTAAATAAGAAAAGTTAATTAAAAACACCTGTAGATAAATATCTATCACCCCGGTCACAAATAATCACCACAATAACAGCTCGCGGATTTTCAGCCGCGATACGTAATGCTCCGGAAACGGCTCCACCTGAGCTAACTCCACAGAAGATCCCCTCTTTCTGTGCCAGCGACCGCATCATCGCTTCGGCCTCACTCTGAGTAATATCCAGTATTTGATCCACCAAATCTTTCTGGTAAATTCCGGGCATATATGCTGGCGACCAGCGCCGAATACCGGGAATATGGCTGTTTTGTGCCGGCTGTAATCCTATAGTTTGTATATTATCTGACTGAAATTTCAGGTAGCGGCTCACTCCGGTAATAGTGCCGGTTGTGCCCATACTGGAGACAAAATGGGTAATACGTCCCTGCGTTTGCTGCCAAATTTCCGGCCCAGTTGTCTTGAAATGTGCCAGAGAATTATCTGTATTATTAAATTGATCAAGCACCTTTCCTTCACCATTCAGCTCCATTTGCTGTGCTAAATCTCTGGCACCTTCCATTCCTAACTCTTTACTGACTAAAATTAATTCAGCACCATAAGCCCGCATTGAAGCCTGACGCTCAAGGCTCATATTTTCAGGCATCAGTAGCTTAAGCCGGTAACCTTTTACTGCTGCAATCATCGCCAATGCAATACCCGTATTACCACTCGTGGCTTCAATCAGGACATCCCCGGGTGAAATTTCTCCCCGTAGTTCGGCTTGTTGGATCATTGAGAGAGCGGCTCTGTCTTTTACAGAACCAGCCGGATTATTGCCCTCAAGTTTCACCCAAATTTCTGCATCAATACTTTCAGTAACTCGTTGTAATTTCACCAACGGAGTATTACCGATAAAATTTTCTAAGCTTGCCACTGCATTACCCGAATCACATATGAGAATAGCCAACAGAATAATCGGATTCAGAAAACTGTCGCAAGCTCTAAATAAAAAACCCCTGTTTTCTACAAAAAAACAGGGGAAACCCAAAGTGATGAGAATAATGAAAAATTAAGCAGATTCAGCAAATTTTAATACTTTTAATGGTGAATTACCTTCATACAGGCGGGCACCTTTGCCTCCCATAAAATACTGGCTGCCCCGAACTGGCATTGATGTGCTATCCTGCCAGATAACCGATAAACTCTCATCCCCCCAACCAACAGGCTGGACAGACAACAGTGAAAAATGCCCTCGTGGATTGATTTCCGTCACTTTAACAGGCAAAGGGCAGGATGATGTTTGTTGTGTACTGAGGTTCATCTCCCACGGGCGCAGGAACACATCAACATTTCCCTGATGTAATGGTGCTACCTCCAATGGAAAAATTTTTCCGCCAACCCACAACTGAGCGCCTTTTATCTCACCATGTAATTGATTTACTTCGCCCATAAATTCCATCACAAAACGGCTTTCCGGCTCTTTCCATACCTGCTGTGGCGTACCAACCTGCTCGATAGCACCTTGATTCATCACTACAATCCGATCAGCAACTTCCATTGCCTCTTCCTGATCATGAGTGACAAAGACACTAGTAAATTGCAATTCTTCATGAAGCTGGCGTAGCCAACGGCGTAATTCCATCCGAACCTGTGCATCCAGAGCACCAAATGGCTCATCCAGTAAGAGAATCTGAGGCTCAACAGCGAGCGCCCTTGCCAATGCCACTCGCTGTTTCTGACCACCAGAAAGCTGTGACGGATAGCGATCTGCAAGGTGGGATAACTGCACCATATCAAGCAACGACATTACCTTACGCCGCAGTGCCTCTCGCTTAGGTCGCTGGCGTCGTGGAAGTACAGTTAAACCAAAAGCAACGTTATCAAACACGCTCATATGACGAAACAGAGCATAATGCTGAAAAACAAAACCAACCTGCCGATCTTTTGCATGTACCTGACTGACATCCTTACCGTGAAATTTAAGTCGCCCCGCACTCTGCTGTTCAAGTCCGGCAATAATCCTCAGTAAAGTCGTCTTGCCGGAGCCGGATGGACCAAGCAAAGCAACCATTTCACCAGATTCAATATTCAGTGATATATCATTCAGTATTTGAACACGACCAAAAGATTTACTGATTTTGCTGATTTCAATACTCATATCCTGCTCCCGACCTTCGTTTACTGGCGACTCAAATGACTCAGACGCCACTGCAAAGCACTTTTGACAATCAGGGTAATCATCGCCATAACTGCCAATAAAGCCGCCGCCACAAATGCGCCAACAGTGTTGTAATCCTGATAAAGCAGTTCAACCTGCAAAGGTAAGGTGTATGTCTCCCCTCTGATTGCGCCGGATACCACAGATACCGCACCAAATTCACCAATTGCCCGGGCATTAGTTAAAACAATGCCATACAGCAATGCCCAACGAATATTCGGCAATGTCACACGCCAGAACATTTGCCAGCCAGAAGCACCTAATAATATTGCCGCTTCATCTTCCTGATTGCCCTGACTCAGCATTACCGGCACCAATTCACGGATAACGAATGGACATGTCACAAATACAGTGACCAGAACCATACCCGGCCATGAAAACATTAACTGGATGTCATAGTCTCCCAACCATTCCCCCATCCAACCGTTAGCACCGTAAAACAGTAGATAAAGCAACCCGGCCACAACCGGTGAAACTGCGAATGGAATATCAATTAATGTCAGCAACAATTGTCTGCCGGGAAATTGGAAGCGGGTTACCAACCATGCAGTCACTACGCCAAAAACCAGATTAATAGGCACTGTAATAAGCGCAATCAACACAGTCAGCCAAATAGCATGGAGCATATCGGGGTCAACAAGATTCTGGGTGAAAATATCGATTCCCTGTGAAAAAGCAGTCAGAAAAATCCACGCTATCGGAATAACCAGAAACAGAATGGAAATAACCATTCCCGCTCCAATCAAGAACCATTTCCCCCAGTTCATTGAGGGGCGCATCATCTGCGTGTATTCAGAAAAATCAACCACTAAAGTCCCCCAATCCGCTTACCAAAGCGACTTTGTAATAAGTTAACGCTAAACAGCAATACCAGTGATACCGCAAGAATAACTGAAGCAATTGCGCTGGCAGCGGGATAATCAAATTCTTGCAACCGGACAAAAATCATCAGGGAAGCCACTTCGGTTTGCCACGCAATATTGCCCGCAATAAAAATAACTGCCCCGAATTCTCCCAGACTGCGAGTGAAGGAGAGCACTGTACCAGCCATCAGCGCAGGAGAGACTTCTTGCAGAATAACCCGCCGAAAAGTCTGCCAGCGATTCGCCCCTAATGTCTGAGCAGCTTCTTCATATTCAGGCCCTAATTCTTCGAGTATCGGTTGAACGGTACGAACAACAAAAGGCAGACTGGTAAATGCCATCGCAACCGCAATCCCTAGCCAAGTATTTGCGACTTTAATATCAAAATGAGCAAGCCAAGAACCATACCACCCGGTTGCAGAAAACAGCGTTGCCAGAGTTAGCCCAGCGACGGCTGTTGGCAATGCAAAGGGTAAATCCATCAATCCATCAAGCAGGTTGTGCCCCGGAAAGCGGTAGCGGGTAAGTATCCACGCCATTAGCATTCCAAAAACCATATTGAATAAGCTGGCGACAGCAGCCGCTAATAAAGTCACCTGATAAGCCGCAACAACCTGTGGATTTGCAATTACCTGCCAATATTGTTCCCATGTCATGCTGGAAAGCTGTATGACTAACGCGCTGAGTGGTAATAGCAGGATCAGGCAAGTATAAAGCAAGCTACAACCCAGACTCAGCCCAAATCCGGGTAATACTCGTTTACTGGATGCAACAAACATTATTGGTACCCACTTATCAAAGTTGCTCCCACACATTGATAGTGTTGAAGTGAATTTTTATCAGAATTATCCAGTAACTCAGCCACAACCTTCATTCAAACCTTACCCATCAAGCTATTCAGCAAGAATTTTTTAACCACGATTTTTAACAATAAGTTATTCATACTGTATCCAGAATATTTATAACAGGATAGTTAACTACCCTCTGTTTTATATACCGAATTTTTATGAGAAATGATGAAACGAGATAAGCTATAAAAAATATAGGGTTATTGAGGGTAGCGGAAATTAACACCTGACGTACTGAAGCTGATTTTGTCGACTGGAATGGGGATATTATCTTGATTAAAATACTTCCTTATCATCTTTATCTTTCAAATGGCCTCTTTGTTGGCAGCTCTCCCTTGCCGCCACAATAACTTGAAATTCATTAGGTATATTTTTTTATTTGGCTTTCCAGATAATGCGGGAAATTTTCCATGTTTTCAGCACATCATCAGGGGGCAGTAATTCTTCCGACCCATCCCATGTTCCTGTAAATATATAATTGATATTTTGACTTTGGGGGGCAATACAGACAATCTCCTGCTGCATAGTGAGTAAACTGTCGGAACGCTGGCAGGCACCATAAGCTTTGTCATACAGCGTAGAGAAAGATGTACCTATTTTTGTTCCCCACGTGGTTTTCACCCTTTCATCCAGAATGATAATATGATCCACCTTTCCATTATTCAGACCCGATAATTCAATGCTGACCTGATTTCCTTCCATTCCCTGTATTACGTTAAAAAATTTTCCATTTTTAATTTCCATACCACTGCGTAAGCGATACCGGTTATCCAGCCCCTGTTGGATAGCAGATAAATTCATGTCTGTTTGTTGATTGACTTCCCCTACTCCCTGCTCAGATACCTCCAGAGTACGACTAAACCAATTTAAAGGAGACAGGGAAGACCATGAACCTGCACAAGCAGTTAATAACAATGAACTTCCTATCAGACCACTGAACGCCATAATTCTTTTTTTAAATAGCAGGCTAGATATAAAATCTCTTTTCATTACAACTTATTACCTTTGTCCATTCTAACATCTTATTATTAAGATCATTCAAAAACAGCAAGTTAAGGATAAATACATCCCTTTAATACAGCGGGATGTAGAAAAAACAGATAAAAATACAGTTTTATAATTCCATTGTGCAATTATTTAAAAAAGGATGTATATGATATCGGAAGATGGAATAAATATAAACCGATGGCGGAAGTGCGTGATGATAGAAATGACCCCAATATTTATTGATTTTCTAGATATCCCTACTGTAACAAACAGTTTTGTAACAACAAGGGATATGACAAAAACTGCAATTCCTCAAACACTACATCTGAAAAGTGATATAAAAAAAAATATTATCATTCAGGGGAATGAAAAGACATTCAAAAACAAAAAGGATAATAAAGTCTGCAATCTTCCTTTAATCAACTGGCGGATTTTAATCAATAAGCCTGAATTACCAATTAAATATCATTATTATTTTTTCAAAGATAAAAATGGAAAAATCCAAATCGTGATTAAACCTGAAATTGAAAGTAAAAATCATTTAATATCAGAAAATCTTATTACAGAAAATAAACATCAATTCAAATTCCATCATATGATAAAAAAAACAGCGAGGAAATTATTAAAATTTTTGTATAAAGATACGGTTAATGGCCGAACAACATAATATTTCTCAGCCACTTACCTTCAATACTTAGTCAATAATCAGACGCTTATTAAATACAGTATGTTCCTGCCCCCAATAATCATATTCCATTTTTTCACACATACAAATTGTGGCATCATTCTCTTCTGGAACCATAATTAGAATACTAGGGCAACCTCTCGCCAATAATTTCTTCTCAAGGCGGGAAACCAATGCATTAGCAATGCCTCTTCCTCTGAATTCGGGATGAACACCTAAATAATAAGCATGACCACGATGCCCATCATATCCCCCCATTACTGTTCCAACAACTTCCCCCGCCACCTCGGCAACCAGAAATAAATCAGCATCATGAGTTAATTTACGCTCAATATCGAGTTCCGGATCATCACCGGGATTAATCAAATCACAACGCTCCCAAAGTGTGATAGCGGCTTCAAAATCTTCTTGCCGAAATACCCTAATTTCCATAGTTAGCCAGCCTGTTTAATAAGCAATCAGTTTAATGTCAATAATCACTACTTTCATTTCGGAATCAATATGAAAATGCGTTCATTGATACTAACAGGTATACTGCCTATAGCCATAAACTAACCAGAATGAAAGCAGAAATGAATATAGCTAATATATCTCAAGTTAAGACTTTTTTCCTCTCATTACAGGACGAAATCTGTAAACAACTTGAACGTCTGGATGATCATTCCCATTTCATCGAAGAGTGCTGGCAACGGGAGGAAGGAGGTGGCGGACGCAGCCGTGTCTTAAAGTCGGGTAAGGTTTTTGAGCAGGCAGGTGTGAACTTTTCCCATGTAACCGGAGATTCACTGCCTTCGTCAGCAACAGCTCACCGTCCTGAACTGGCGGGTCGCAGCTATCAGGCAATGGGCGTTTCTCTTGTTATTCATCCCCAAAATCCTTATGTTCCGACTAGTCACGCTAATGTGCGTTTTTTCATTGCAGAAAAAGAAGGTGAGTCCCCCATCTGGTGGTTTGGTGGCGGGTTTGATCTCACCCCATATTATGGTTTTGAAGAGGACGCCGTTCACTGGCATACCGTTGCCAGTACACTATGCCAGCCATTTGGAGAGGATATTTATTCCACATATAAAAAATGGTGTGATGATTATTTCTTTATTAAGCATCGTAATGAGCCTCGCGGTATTGGCGGATTGTTTTATGATGATTTAAATAGCCCCGATTTTGATACTTGCTTCAACTTTACCCAAGCTGTGGGTAATGGTTTCCTGTCAGCTTACCTGCCTATTGTTGAAAGAAGAAAAAATATCAGCTGGGGAGAGCGGGAAAGGCAATTCCAATTATATCGCCGTGGCCGCTATGTCGAATTTAATTTAGTCTGGGATAGAGGAACATTGTTCGGACTGCAAAGTGGCGGTCGAACAGAATCTATACTGATGTCTATGCCTCCTTTAGTTCGCTGGGAGTATAATTATTCCCCTGAGCCAAATTCTCCAGAAGAAGAACTCTATACATCATTTCTGATAAAAAAAGACTGGATATAAATAAATTCGGAAGTAGCCCATTAGCATAAATAGGCATTGGGCTATTTATCACTGTTCTAATCTAAATTTAAAATTGAATATACACTTCGTCTTTCAAATTATCTCTTTTCTGGCTACGTATCTTTAGATTAATTGCATATATTACCACTCTGCTTTTATATCAATAGATTAATAAATTTATTGTCCATATTTCATTAGCAATATTCTGTTATAAAAAGTCAATATTTACCCTAATGACTATCACTTCAATTATCGATAGTATGCAAATGAGCGCTCAAAACAATAAACATAACATTGACAAAACAGGGGATTATTATGAATAAACAATCAATTAATAGATGCAGTTTAATTCCTCCATTTGTCTTAGAACAAATATCACACCACTGCGATGAATGTACTAACCAATATGTATTAAAAACATTAGATCATATTTACAGCTTAATGAATATTACGGTATTAGAAGGTGTTCCACAGCCGGAATATGAAATAAAATATGATAAAAAAATAAAACCACACAGAACTATCTATGATGCGGAACAAAAAGAAGAGTTTCCCGGAAAGAAATTGACCCGGAGTGAAGATATGCCTGACAGCGATGATATTGCCGTCAATGAAGCCTATGAGTATCTTGGAAAAACACATGAGTTTTATAGTAAAGTTTTTGATCGCAATTCACTTGATAATAAGGGGTTGAAATTAGTTGCGACTGTTCATTATGGCAAAAACTACTTAAATGCCTTTTGGTCAAGAAAGCAAATGGTTTTTGGTGATGGTGATGGTCAGTTCTTCAATCGTTTTACCTCTGCTATTGATGTGGTAGCACACGAACTGACTCATGGAGTTATTCAAAATGAAGTTAATCTTTACTATGCCTACCAGTCTGGTGCCCTGAATGAGTCTATTTCAGATGCATTTGGTATTATGGTAAAACAGTATGCCAATAATCAAAGAGCAGATGAATCCGACTGGTTATTGGGAAAAGGAATATTAGGTCCCCGGTTTAACCCAGAGAATAAGCCTGATATTGCCTTACGCTCATTTATAAAGCCGGGCACCGCATTTTCCAACGACAGGCAGGTTTCTCATATGGACCAATATGAAGAACTACCAATTACGCTGGATAATGGAGGAGTCCATATATATTCAGGGATCCCTAACAAGGCATTTTACCTACTCGCAATCGCGCTGGGAGGTTACTCATGGGAGCAGGCTGGAAAAATTTGGTATGAAACTTTGTTAGATAATCGTTTATCTTCATATGCCACATTTGATGAGTTCGCTACATTAACTATTAAGAGTGCAGAAAGATTATTTGGTAAAAATATCGCCAAAATTACTAAAGAGTGCTGGAAAGAGGTTGGTGTACTTTCACCCAAAAAACAGCAACCAAAATATTAATATAGTATTATTCCTTAATATTAAATTAATTTCCATTTTAATCATATAATTAATAATGGATAGTCTATTAAATCTGTTTATTATATTTATAGATTAATAAATCAAAAGGAAGAAAAAAAGCATTTAATTAGTAGAAAACCTTGTGACTTAGGCTAATAATTTAATTGGGATCCCAAAAAATACACAGCATCTAAAAATAAACCGGGGTATCATTATGTACAAAAATACGATACACAACATTATTCCTCCAAACTTATTTGAATATATTATTAAAAATTGCGATGAAAATGATAAGGCTCCAATATTAAAAGCATTAAATCATACTTATAATTTAATGAATTATTATGCTGGCATGGGAAGTTCATCACTAATATATAACCCGGGGGATGATAAGAATTTGGATAGAATAATATATGATGCCGAAAATACAGATAAGTATCCAGGGACAAAAACAGTTCGGACTGAAGGTTCTTCTGAAAGTAAAGATATTTGTGTTAATGAAGCCTATGAACATCTTGGTGTAACTTATCAATTCTATAAAGAAATTTTTGGTCGTGACTCAATTGATAATAAAGGACTTAAGTTAGTTGCCACAGTGCATTACCTTGAAAATTATGCAAATGCATTTTGGACAGACAATCAGATGGTTTTTGGTGATGGAATGAAGTCGTATTTTAATCGTTTCACGTCCTGTATTGATGTTACAGCCCATGAACTGACACATGGTGTCACTCAATATGAAGCAAATCTGGACTATGCCTATCAAGCGGGTGCTCTCAATGAGTCTATTTCAGACGTATTCGGTATTATGGTGAAACAATTTTCTAATAATCAAAAATCCGGCGAGTCTGAATGGCTCGTAGGTCAAGGGATCTTCGGGCCAAAAATGAACCCTAATAATGATCCCAATCTTGCACTGCGTTCGTTCAAGGATCCGGGAACTGCGTATTCAGATGATGACCAAATCGGCCATATGGATCAGTATGAAGATCTTCCTTTTTCAAATGACAACGGTGGAGTTCATAAATATTCAGGTATTCCAAATAGAGCATTCTACCTATTAGCAACGGCTTTAGGTGGATATTCATGGGAACAGGCAGGTAAAATCTGGTACAACACTTTGACAGATAATAACCTGTCTAACAAAGCAAATTTTGATGATTTTGCGAAATTAACGGTAAGTAATGCCAGCAAACTCTTTGGTAAAAGTGTTTCAAATCATGTCACTGATGCATGGCATCAAGTGGGTGTCCTGCGCTGACTATAAAATAATATTTTTGGCACAGGGGTTTCCTAACCCCTGTTTTTATCGTCATATATATTTCTATATTCTTTTTTATCAGATTATGATTTTCCTAATCACATCCGTTTTATCTTAATTAAAGTCTTCAACCACATGAATTCCCAATAATATATAATCAGCGTTGGTTCTTAAAACTTATCTGCTTATCACATATATTTTTAACAGAAAAAATGAATAAAAAAATTTACATTTTTAGTAGTGACTGATTTAATCATTTTGACTAATATTTAGACTAGCAAGGTAAGTGATACCCAACGGGTTTCAATGTGCATCACTACAGTAAAGGAATAACAAAGGCTGACTTCCGATGGAACACAAAAGCCGCTCATTAATCCCTAGGATCATAATGCATCGTACATTTATAAAAATGGTGACTGGGGATTGAGTATAGCCAGCAAAGAGCTACTTGAAAAACCCGGGATATTAGATAGATACCAAGCTCACACACTAACAAATTGGGTATATTATGTGCAATCTAACAAATCAACGCTGTTTCGTTCCACCCCATTTGCTGGAATATATTGCAAAGCACTGCGATGAAAAAGATAAGGAATATGTGCTAAAAACATTAGATCATGTTAATAGTTTAATGAAAAAATCAGCTGAAAATTCTTCGTTACAAAAAAAAGATATAACTAAAATTGATAAAGAAAAAAGCAATTAATCATTTGATGTTAAAAAGCATGACCCAGAAAATAACCAATTTAATTATTCATCAGTATGATTAATTATCTTAAACAAAAATAAAGAGCTATTTATAGCTCTTTATTTTTTTAGTTCTTTACTTAATTAACGCTTTTTCAAATGTTCCATCAAACGCTTACGTTTACGTAACTGCGTTGCTGTTAATGTATTTTTCTTACCCGCATACGGGTTAGCACCTTCTTTAAACTGAATACGAATTGGTGTACCCATTACTTTTAAAGAGCGGCGGAAATAATTCATTAAGTAGCGTTTATACGAATCAGGTAAGCCTGTTACCTGATTGCCGTGAATAACAACGATTGGCGGATTATATCCTCCGGCATGAGCATATTTCATTTTAACCCTGCGCCCGCGTATGATTGGTGGCTGATGATCATCTTCAGCCATACGCATAATACGGGTAAGCATAGACGTATTGACTCGACGGGTCGCACTTTCATAAGCTTCCAGAATCGAATCAAACAGATTCCCTACTCCACTACCATGTAAAGCAGAAATAAAGTGGACACGGGCAAAATCAACGAACCCCAGACGTAAGTCCAGCATATCCTTAACATGATCACGGTCTTCCTGAGTCATGCCATCCCATTTATTCACTGCAATGACTAAGGAGCGGCCGCTGTTAAGAATAAAGCCCAACAGGGAAAGATCCTGATCCGAAATACCCTCACGGGCATCAACCACCAGCATAACGACGTTCGCATCTTCAATTGCCTGAAGTGTTTTGATAACAGAAAATTTTTCTACCGTTTCTGTCACCTTGCCACGTTTACGAACCCCCGCTGTATCAATCAGCACATATTCACGGCCATCACGCTCCATCGGAATATAAATGCTGTCACGGGTTGTTCCCGGCATATCGAAGACAACAACACGCTCTTCACCCAAAATACGGTTAGTCAGTGTGGATTTACCCACATTTGGGCGCCCGACGATTGCTAACTTCAATGGCAGTGTTGTCGGATCGAAATCATCTTCCTGCTCTGCTTCTTCAGCAGCGTCTAGTTCAGCCTGCTCTAACTCAGCCCAATAAGCAGCGTTAGCTTCTTCTTCCGTTAATTCAATTTCCTCTGCACCTTCCTCGTCTGCATAGAAAGGCAACAGTGCGTGCTCAATCAATTGTGTCACGCCACGCCCATGAGAAGCAGCGATAGAGTGTATATCCCCCAACCCCAGAGAATAAAACTCAGCAACAGATGTATCAATATCGATACCATCAGTTTTATTTGCGACTAAAAATGTCGATTTTTCACGGCTGCGCAAATGCTTTGCAATCGCATGATCAGCAGGCATCATCCCGGATCTGGCATCAACCATAAACAGGACAATGTCTGCTTCTTCGATTGCCATCAAAGATTGCGTAGCCATATGTGTTTCTACGCCCTCTTCTGTTCCGTCAATACCACCGGTATCAACGATAATAAATTCTTTCCCTTCAACTTCCGCACGTCCATATTTACGGTCGCGGGTTAAACCGGGAAAATCCGCAACCAATGCATCTCTGGTACGGGTTAAGCGGTTAAATAAAGTAGACTTTCCGACATTGGGGCGCCCAACCAGCGCAACGACAGGTATCATTTTTGATGCCTCATGACTAAATGTAAATCGATATCCCGCAAAAAAAGAGGCGCTTGAAGTTCGTTCACAACAAAATCTTCTTCTCATAACTGCAAGATACTAAAAAGACGACACGGCTCCTGTCATTACAGGAGCCGTGTTCGGATAAAACGCATTAAAACATTTACTGTATATCAGCGCGTATATAGGTAAACTTTACCATTCCTTGCCTGCACCATCAGCTTATCACTGGCGATAACCGGACGACTCAGCAAGCCTGAGCTATCAACCTTATGCTGAGCCATAAACTGACCATCTTCCATATTCAACCAGTGCAGATAACCTTCCCCATCACCCACAACCAGATAGCCATTATACATTTCCGGTGCAGTCAGATTACGGTGCAACAAATCATTCTGGGACCAGATTGTTACCCCATCACTTTTACGCAGGGATAAGATACGATCATCCTGATCTACAACAAAAATATTGTTGTCAGTTACAACCATATCGTTGACGGAACCAAGATCACGTTTCCAGATAATCTGACCAGAACGCATATCCATTGCAACCAGATTACCATTATAAGCAATGGCATAAATGACATTATCAGAAATGACCGGTGTCATATCAACATCATTCAGGCGATCAATTTCCGTTGCACCAGTGACCTGAGAGATACGCTGTTGCCAAATAAGTTGCCCCTGTGAAAGCAGAACAGCACTGACGCGGCCATTATCACCACCAACAACCGCTGCACCATATGCCACAGCGGGAGCTGACTCACCACGGACGGACAACGGAGGCGTATCCATATTGATGGACCACGCGATGGAGCCATCATTTTCATTCAATGCCTGTAACATCCCATTGCCGGTATGAATAAGGATAAGATTATCACTTAACACCGGACGGGATAACGCTTCACCAGCAACCTGAGTTTCCCACTCAACTTTGCCGGTTGTAGCATCTAATGCGATAACTTTGGCTTTCTCTGTGCCAACATACAGACGATCACCTGATACCGTCAAACCACCGGACAATAACGCAGGCAAACGTGACGACAGAAAGCCTGCTTTCTCTGACAGATCGGTAGACCACAACTCTTTGCCGCTATCTATATCAAATGATTTGATAATACCATTGCGATCAGCAACATAAACAGCAGAACCTTGCCATGCAGGTGATAAGTGAGAGTAATAATGACCAACTCCACTTCCAACTGACTTATCCCACACCACGTGAGGATTGAATTGGTTTTCAACCTTTGGCAGCGGGGACATGATGACTGTATCCTGTTCACTTGAGCAACCCGCCAGCAGAACAGAAGCAACCAGCCCAACCAGAAGTGTTTTACGCAGTTGCATTAGAGTTGGCTCCCTTAGTTGGATAAATTATCTAGTTTAACTTGCATTCTCTCTTTCAAAGCCTGAGCTCCCTGAGATTCCAACCCTCTGGAGTATGCTTCACGCGCACCTGCTGTATCGCCTTTCTTCGCCAGAATATCACCCCGGATATTCTCAACGATGATTTGCCATCCTTTGCTTTTTACCTGCTCCAGCGTTTTTAATGCAGCATCAGTTTTATCTTCTGCTAACTGCATGCGGGCCAGACGAATATCAGACAAAGCCTGCATATCCTGATCCTTAGCTTTACCTGAAGCAGTCAGCAAGTATTTCTCTGCCTGCGCCAGATCATTCTTATCAGCCGCATGTTTTGCCAGTTCCATATCGGCCATCACACCGTAGATATTATTCGTTTCGTTAGCGAATTTCTCTGCGGCCGCGATACCTTCTTTCGAACCTGATGCCAATGACTGGTTCATTTGCTCAAATGCCGTTGCAGTATCTTGTAACTGATTTGTTTGATGAGATTGCCAGTAACGCCAACCAACAATTGCCCCAATCCCCAGTACTAAACCAACAGCAATATATTTACCGTTGTTAACGAGAAAACGCTTTATTGCATCAACTTGTTCAGTTTCAGTGGTATAGACTTCCACAGAGTCTCTCCTTAGCCTAACAGTTCGCTCAAACGTGCTGCGATCGTTTGTTGTGGTAATGTTTGTTGCTCACCATTGCGTAAATCTTTCACGGTGACATTACCTGTACTAATTTCATCTTCCCCTAAGAGCAGGGCAATTTTGGCACCGTGCTTACCGGCACGCCCCAGTTGTTTCTTAAAGTTACCGCCGCCGTGATTGGTCATCAGGCGTAATTCCGGTAATTCATCACGGATTTTCTCTGCCAGAATCAGTGCTGCCTGTTGGCTGCCTTCCCCGAAGGAAGAAAGGTAAACATCTGCAACAGTGAGGTCAGCGACAAATTCAGGATTTACTTCCTGAACCAATAGGATCATACGTTCCATGCCCATGGCAAAGCCGACCGCAGGTGTTGATTTCCCACCCAGTTGCTCAACCAGGCCATCATAACGCCCACCGGCACAAACAGTACCCTGCGCACCTAAAGCAGAAGTGACCCATTCAAAAACTGTGCGGTTATAATAATCAAGACCGCGTACCAGACGCTGGTTGATACGATACTGAATACCTGCAGCATCCAGATTCCGGCACAGGCCGTCAAAGTGTTCTTTTGACTCTGCATCAAGATAATCAAACAGAGCCGGAGCATCGTTAAGAAGTGCCTGAACATCCGGATTTTTAGAATCCAGCACACGCAATGGGTTAGTATACATGCGACGAAGACAATCTTCGTCCAATTTATCTTTATGCTGCTCAAGGAAAGCAACCAGAGCATCACGATAATTTGCCCGGGCTTCCAGAGAGCCGATAGAATTCAACTCGAGTGTCACATGCTCAGCAATCCCCAACTCACGCCACCAGCGCGCAGTCATTAAGATCATTTCAGCATCAATATCCGGCCCCTGAAGACCAAACACTTCAGCACCCAATTGATGAAACTGACGATAACGGCCTTTTTGCGGGCGCTCATAACGGAACATCTGGCCGATGTACCATAAACGCTGTTCCTGATTGTACAGCAGACCATGTTCGATACCGGCACGAACACAACCAGCAGTGTTTTCCGGGCGCAGTGTCAGGCTTTCTCCGTTGCGGTCATTAAATGTGTACATTTCTTTTTCGACCACATCAGTCACTTCCCCGATAGCCCGCTTGAATAACGGGGTCTGCTCTACAATCGGTGTTCTGATTTCACTGAAGCCATAACCAGCCAGCACACGCTTTATTGTAGATTCAACACGTTGCCAAATCGCTGTTTCAGCAGGAAGGCAGTCGTTCATGCCACGAATAGCCGAAATGTTTTTTGCCATGTTTTATCTCTTATTAATATTTTTACGATAGAGTCGATTATAAAAGCGAATATTCTCAAGGTTCAATCAGCAAACAAAATAATACCGACTCAAATAACATGAGCCGGTATTGAATTTTACTTTTCGAGCTGATTGATGCTGATCCGTTTACTGGCATCAAGGATCGCAGCCTTAGCCCGGATTTTCGCTTCAAGCTGGTCAATCAAATCATTATTATTGAGACGTTCTTTCTGACGGACGCCATCTTCATAAAAACCACTTTTTGTTTTTGCGCCGGTCACGCCCAATGTAGAAACTTCCGCTTCTCCGGGACCATTAACAACACAGCCGATGATGGAAACATCCATCGGTGTGATCAAATCTTCAAGGCGTTGTTCAAGCGCATTTACTGTACCGATAACGTCAAATTCCTGACGAGAGCAGGTCGGGCAGGCAATGAAATTGATGCCTCTTGAACGAATGCGCAGTGCTTTCAGAATATCAAAGCCAACTTTAACCTCTTCTACCGGATCCGCCGCCAGAGAGATACGCAAAGTATCCCCAATACCTTCGGACAACAGCATACCCAAACCGATTGAAGATTTCACCGCACCAGCACGGGCACCGCCTGCTTCGGTAATGCCTAAATGCAGCGGCTGATCAATTTTCTGAGCCAGCAGACGGTAGGCACCTACAGCAAGAAAGACGTCAGATGCTTTAACACTGACTTTGAACTGATCAAAGTTAAGGCGGTCAAGAATATCCACATGACGCATAGCCGATTCCACCAATGCTTCTGGTGTAGGCTCTCCATATTTTTCCTGTAAATCTTTTTCCAAAGAACCGCCATTAACCCCAATACGGATTGGTATATTATGATGGCGGGCGCAATCTACAACCTGACGGATTCGCTCTTCATTACCAATATTTCCGGGATTAATACGCAAACAGTCAACACCGTATTCAGCAACTTTTAATGCAATACGGTAATCAAAATGGATATCGGCAACTAACGGGACATTGACTTGCTGCTTGATGAGTTTAAAGGCCTCCGCCGCATCCATGGTTGGCACCGAAACACGGACAATATCAACACCTACACGCTCCAGCGATTTAATCTGATTAACGGTCGCTTCAACATCTGTTGTCCGTGTGTTCGTCATTGACTGCACCGCAATAGGTGCATTATCTCCAATAGGTACATTACCGACATAGATACGTGTGGATTTACGTCTTGTTATCGGTGATTCATTATGCATTTTTACATTACTCCCCTACATCCCTGTATTTTATTTATAAAAATTACAACTATGCTGTGGTGAATAATACACATAGACGAACCTGAACCCCAGTTCAACATTCGTCTCAAAGTATGTGCCCAGTAAAAAGTCAAAGCCATAAATCCGCTTATGGCAGTGTCAGCCTGGCATTGGTGCCTTTCTTAATAAACGCATCCATATTCACACGTTTTCCCTGAAACTCTATCTCGACCTGCGCAGGTGCCCCGATATTAAGTGAATAAGGTAAAGCACCTGATAATTTCAGGCTATCGCCCTTACTTTTAGTACCACTAAACAACTTCTTACCGTTGGCATCTTTAATTTCCAGCCAGCATCTGCCTTTGAAATTAAATGCCAATTCATTACTGTTCGTGACACTGGACTGATTTTCGGTTGTTGATAAGGGATTTGTTGGTACAGGATTCGTTGATGGCACAGCGCCTGGTGTTATATTCGTTGCAACCGAATTCTCTGCTCCCTGATTTACCGGAGCAACACCAGTGGAAGCCGTATTACCAGAAGTTGTCAACGTCTGACTAACCGACTGTGGCACTGAATTAGTCTGAGTTGATGAAGAAGCCCCGGAAGATAATGGCTCCTTACTGTCTGTAGCGGCACTATTTAATGGAACTAGTGCATTTTTCTCTGTTTGAGCTGTACCAGATTGCTCTTCTGTTGCATTTAAGGTGGAACTGGCTGTCACAGGTTGAGTATCCGTCAGTTCGCTGGCAGACTTTTGTGCTCGTATATCAGACTGTTCTGTCATTGAAACCAAGTCTTTTTGCTGAATATTGTAATTCTGCCACCACCACACACCCGTCATACCCAATAACACAATAATGACAAGCCATGTGAATTTCATTAGCCAGCCATCACGTTTCTTACGTATTTTTTGGGCAGAAAAGCTCTGCATCTGAGATGTTTTTACGGCCTTATGCTGCATCTGTACATCTAGCTTGGCTAAGATCTCAGACTCAGGCACCTGAACAAGTTTCGCATAAGCACGAATATAACCACGAAAAAATGTGGGTACGATATTGTCAGGAATATTATCTTCTTCAATATCACGAACAGTGGACACTTTAAGACACAAGCGATCTGCCACAGTCTGCTGAGAAAGCTCATGTTTTTCACGAGCCTGACGCAAGATCTGACCCGCTGTCAGATTAGCTTCTTCTGGATGAGTTTCAGTCTTCATTATCTAAGGACACTGGTACTGTTCAGGTTAAAATATTCACACAAGTTAATTGACTATCAGACACAATTTAACTTGTGTAGCGAAATCATTTCATACTGCATAAAACGTAGGCAATCATTTGTCACAACTCCTACTTATTGCAATTATTCACCGCAATGGGTATAGAAGCCGGTGTTACTCTTTCTAACCAACTTATCTGTGACCAAATTGTCCGAGACCAAATTTTTAGCTTCTTTATACCGTCTTTGTTCACAGAGAAAAACGTAATAATGACCTATTACAGTATCATCTCCTGGCCCGTACTGCATTGCCATTCTGTAGTGACGGTCGGCGGATTCAGGCTGGCCCGCATATTGTTCATGCAACGCCATCCCCAAATGAGCTTGCGGATGACGGGGTTCAGCCAGTAAAACTTTCTGAAAATGAAACCTGGCAGCCGATAAATTACGTTCTGCCAGATATGCCTTCCCTAACTGTAATCGGGTATCTACTGCAACAGCACGATGAGACTGGCTTTGAGGGTGTTCCGCACAACCTGCTACCAGACTCAAACAAACTATAGACCAAATTATTGATTTCCGTATCATATCATTTTCATTTATAAGGATATGTCAAACTTCGCCAGATTTTTAGCCAATTACAAGAATTGAACAAAAAATTAGACTGTTTTTACCTGAATAGGTTCACCTGCCAGACGTTTTCTCATTGTCCGCTTGGTTCTGTCGATAACATCGCCAGCCAGCTGCCCACAGGCTGCATCGATATCATCGCCTCTCGTTTTACGCACGATGGTAGTAAAGCCATACCCCATCAGTACCTTGGAGAAACGGTCAATCCGGCTGTTGGAGCTGCGCCCGTAAGGTGCTCCGGGGAACGGGTTCCAGGGGATCAGGTTAATTTTACTTGGTGTATCTTTCAGGCACTCGGCTAATTGGTGAGCCTGTTCCACGCTGTCATTGACGTGATCGAGCATCACATACTCGACCGTCACCCGCCCCTGATTAGCATTAGACTTCGTCAGATAGCGGCGGACGCCCGCCAGAAACTCTTCGATATTGTACTTACGGTTAATCGGTACAATTTCATCACGGACATCATCAGTGGGTGCATGGAGAGAAATTGCCAGTGCGACGTCGATCATATCACCCAGTTTATCCAGTGCAGGCACTACGCCGGATGTAGACAGGGTTACGCGACGTTTTGACAGGCCAAATCCAAAATCATCCATCATGATTTCCATGGCCGGTACCACATTGTTCAGGTTCAGCAACGGCTCACCCATGCCCATCATCACCACATTGGTGATTGGACGGCGACCACTGGATTTCAGCGAACCAATAATTTTAGCGGCACGCCAGACCTGACCAATAATTTCAGAAACACGCAGGTTGCGGTTAAAACCCTGCTGGGCAGTAGAGCAGAACTTACATTCTAAAGCACACCCTACCTGAGATGAGACACACAGTGTCGCCCGGTCATCTTCCGGAATATAAACTGTTTCGACCTGTTGATCGCCAACAGTAATTGCCCACTTGATAGTACCATCCGAAGAACGCTGTTCTTCTGCAACTTCAGGTGCTCTGATTTCAGCAACCTGCTGTAGTTTTGCTCTGAGCACTTTATTGATGTCAGTCATTTGCTCAAAGTCGTCATAGCAATAGTGGTACATCCATTTCATGACCTGATCGGCACGAAAAGGTTTTTCCCCCATTTCAATGAAAAACTGACGCATTTGTTTGCGGTTGAGATCAAGCAAATTAATTTTGCCGCTTGTCTTATCCCGCGTAAAAGTCTTATCAGGTGTGAAAGAAGTGGCAGAAGTTGAAGATTGTTCGGCTGTATTAGGTTGGGACATTGTCTGGGACATATTGTTACATCGCCTCGTTGTTACACTTTCGGCTCTGTGCTGATGGTATTTCAGCACTAAGTTTTCATGCGGTGGCTACTGATTCAGTAAACAGACTTCATATTCAATAAACATAACTCAATATATATTCTCTTTTGCGAAAACATATCCAGCGTTAATCGTTTATTGAAATGAAATAATAAACGCCCCGCTAAGTCAAATCAGCGGGGCGCGACATTGTACAAACTTTACTGTTCAGATGCTACGAGAACTAAACATCCCGACCATCTTTCAGGTCGCCTTTTTGAAGCGGCTCGAAACTTATTGAATATCAGCTGCGAGAGAAAACTTCATCATCACTGAAGAAGTAAGCAATTTCACGGTTTGCAGATTCAATGGAATCTGAGCCGTGTACCGCATTTTCAGTAAAGCTATCTGCATAATCAGCACGCAGAGTACCGGCCAGCGCGTTGTCCGGGTTAGTTGCACCCATCAGATCACGGTGACGCTGAACTGCATTTTCACCTTCCAGAACCTGTACCATGATTGGGCCGGATGTCATGAACTCTACCAGACCATCAAAGAAAGGGCGGCCTTTGTGCTCGGCATAAAAACCTTCAGCCTGTTCACGAGTTAAATGCAGCATTTTAGCGGCGATGATTTTAAAACCGGCACTTTCAAAACGAGCATAGATGGAACCGATAGCATCTTTCTTCACAGCATTAGGTTTAATAATGGAAAAAGTACGTTCAATCGTCATTGGATAACCCCTTTGGCACTTTCAGCGATGATTCATTTTAATTTTTTGCTCCTCCTGATGACACAGAAGGACAGAATTTATCCTGTTTTCCTGACAGGAATAAAAATAGGCGTTGATTATAGGAGGAGACTTTCGGCTTGCCTACAAAAAACACAACATTTTATTAAAACATTCTTAGCGAAAATGATAATTTTTTAGCACAAATCACATTTTTGCAGTACAAACCAATTAAAGACAATACGAGTTAAACACATTTTCAGCACTAACCCCTATTTCAGATATCTTACTTTTCTATCAATATGCACTGTCTTATTGATTCATTTTATAAAAAAATGCCTATGCAGACGATAATTTCCCGCATAGGCATTCTGACCAAGATCATTGACTTAATGCTTTATATCATTATTTAAACAGTATCAGTTACAAAACCGTGTCTTTCACACACTGAATAAAAGGCTTAACCTGCTCTTGTCTTTTCTCATCTAATGGTTTTTTAGTTTCATCAGAAACTTCAAATTGCCCTTTAAACTGCTCATTACTGTCTTTTGTTGTCTTATCAGAAGTGCCGATAATGCTAATGGTATATTTATGCCCTTCAGGTAATAAATGTGTGCATTTTTTCAATGCGCCCTGATTAACCACTTCTTTAATGACTATTTTATTATCAATATCTTTTGTTGATGTATCTGCTAAAGAAACGGGTACATAAAATAACCCCAGCAACAAAGCATATGAAACAACTTTCATCTTTATTTCCTCACTGGTTGAATTAATTTACACCTATTAGATAAATTGACACTGACTGACTCAACACCTTTAAATCTCAATATATTCCGAACAGAACAGCAATAAGTTTACTTTAAAACAAAAAATACGATTAATTTTTTGTCTATAGCGAAATATTTGACCTACTCCACAAATCGTAACCGAATCATTTTAATACAAAATTGATTATGCTGATTTGCCCACTCAGATCTAAAACACTAAGCTGATATTTTCCTGACTGTGACAATGTTTTCGTCCACGACTGGTTATTTTCAGTCACGGTAACCTGCTCACCATTCAAAAACCACCATTGCTGACCATGACCGCCTTGTGTTGCTACCCGCAGATCCAGCGTCCGTTTACCGGGCAAGCGAGTCAAAATATCCCCTTCTCGGATACCGGTAATCAATAACGGTGCGTCATCTGCTTTCATTGGCGGGCATTGAGGATTAATTGGAGGTAGCCGATTCACACGGCGCTCTTTTTCTGGCAGCCATGCTTCCAGTGCAATAGGCCATAAAGCGATTGTTTCGGGTCGGGCATCAGGGCAATCCGCAGCAACACGCAAACCGTTTTTATCGATCCATATCTGTTCATGGATACCCGAAATAGATTCCTGCCCTGTAGATGGCAGCGTCGGCGGGATGGTGTTATCCAGAATCCAACTTAAACGGCGCTGACGGCAATTGCTGTTTTCCGACCGGAATGCCGTACCACTCGGCCAGCAAATAACGGCCTGACTGACATTCTCCGGCCGCGGATCAACAGGAATAGGTTGCGAGCCATAGTGCAAGCCAGCCATCAATAACCCATGAATCTGATTCATGATAGGAATTGCAGTCGCATAACCAGACTGCCCGGCTACCGGTGTTCCGTCTGGTCTGCCGACCCAGACACCGATGGTATATCGGGCATTTAAACCGATTGCCCATGCGTCACGATAGCCATAACTCGTGCCTGTTTTCCATGCCAGTGGCACTTCGGCAGGTAAGACATTATCCGGTAGCGGGCGGCTTTCTCCTGCCATAATCCGCCTGACAATCCAGGCTGCTCCCGGAGTAAAAAGCTGTCTGTCCCGCAGTTCCTGCTGTGAAGTAAAGCGTAACGGAGAAACTTTTCCCTGACGGGCAAACGCGCTATAAACAGAAACCAGCTGATCCATACGAACCGAAGTTCCTCCCAGAATCAGCGCCAGATTCGGCTCACTTCCCAGAGGGAAACGCAGCGTCATGCCTGCATTACGCAAATTGGCAGTAAACCGTTTCGCGCCATAGGCCTCGAGAAGCTGTACTACCGGCAAATTTAGTGAACGAGTCAGTGCCTCACTGGCGCTGACCGGGCCATTAAACCCACTATCAAAATTTCCCGGCCGATAATTATCGAAACGGCGGGGAACATCCTGTAAAAGAGATTCCGCATGGATCAGGCCATCATCCAAAGCCATTGCATACAGAAACGGTTTTAACGTCGAACCCGGAGAGCGCCATGCGCTGACCATATCAACATGACCAAAACGACTGTTATCCTGAAAGTCCGCCGAGCCAATATAAGCCTTCACTGTCATATCCGTATGATCGACCACCAGCACACCAATTGATGTTTTTTCCGCTAACTGATATTTCCAGTTAAGCACCATATCTTCCAGTTGGCGCTGCAAACCGGTATCAATAGTAGTTCGGATGATTTCCTGCCGATGATTGAGAGCCATTCGTCTTGCTAAAAGAGGGGCAAGCTGAGGAACCTGACGGGGAGCCAGCCACAGATTTTCTTCCTCGATATCCGCTACTTTTTCTGCTGACCAGACACCATATTGCTTCAATCGCTGCAATACCTTGTCACGGGCAGCCTGAGCCCGCTCAGGATAGCGATCCGGCCTTAAACGACTAGGAGCCTGCGGTAACACTGCCAGTAACGCAGCTTCACCGGATGACAAATCTGACGGCGATTTTCCCAGATAAGCCCAACTTGCCGCACCAATGCCCTGCAAAGTACCGCCAAATGGCGCCCGGTTCAGATACATCTCCAGAATCTCATCTTTCGAATAGTGCCACTCTAATTGCAGAGTACGCCAAAGCTGTTTGAGTTTTCCGCCAAAAGTACGCGAATGAGGATCAATCAAACGGGCAACCTGCATAGAGATCGTGCTTCCCCCCGATACGATTTTTCCGGCACGGATATCCTGCCAAGCTGCCCGTAACAATGAAGCTGGATTCACTCCCGGATGCTGGTAAAACCAGCGATCTTCATAGGTTAACAAAGCCTGAATATATTCAGGGGAAACTTGCTCTAAAGTCACGGGATAACGCCAGATCCCTTCGCTATCAGCAAAGCGCCATAAAGGTGAACCGTCAGCGCCTACCACAACGCATGCGGCGGGGGCGTTTTTCAGTGGCAAAGGCCAGATTTTGTCGGCTAACCATAAAGAGGTGAACAATATGAGTAAGATAGCCGGAGTGATCAGACAGATGCGGTAGAAATATCTTTTCATTAACACTGTATCCAAAAAAAACCTTTATTTTCAACAGAAAAATCTGATTAAACAAAGTTACCATATCAAAATTGATATAGTTTTCTCTCAACACGTATAACAAAAAGCTATTATGCTATCCGACTCATACAATATGTTGAACTTGAAAAGTTTACATGACTCAATCAGATTAAGCGACACAGTTGCAACATATTGGTTTATTCCGAAGTTTCCAAAAGATACTATGGAGTTATCGACACTTTTATTGAATATGAATACTATATTTGATAAGACTAACATATTGAACATGAAGCCTATTTATAAAAACCCTATCACATTAAAGCTATAAATCCGATAAAAATGCGAGTTACCATATTAATAATTATTAAATTAAGTTTTTTAGTGTTTTCTTTATTATTAGTATTGCATTTATTTTATATATCTAGGATACTTTTAAATAACTTGAATTCAATAAAATCATAATAATTTAATCATTTATTTAAGATGAAGCTTAGTAATATAAAAATTAATTGCTTATCTTTCTAGTTTTTTGGAGATTAATAATAAAAACTTCCCCATAGGTAGAATGTATTAATTTATTGTTGCAACATTAAATTAATTAGAAAAAAGAAATACCTTTTATCTCTATAAAAATCAAACAAACTACATTTACAAATTATTTGAAATATTAAATTTAATTATGTATCACAAGCTCAATAAAAATTTGTTACATTAGCGACTATAAAAGACACTTTACTTTACGTAGTAAAATAAAAGAGAGGAATACATATGTCTGCTGGAGAAATAACAATAACAACACGAGATGGTACAGTATTATCTAATAATTCAACTTTGATTGTGGACCAGACATTACATTTAAATATCACTTTTTCAGGAGGAGAAAAAGAGTTCACAAAAAATGACAAGGTATCTATAATTTACGAGGGGGATTGGATAACGATTCCTAACGGAAAAGATTTACCCGTTATTATAGATCCCAGTGACAGAAAGAAGGCTTCGGTTAACAATATTCAAGTGAATATAAAATCAGGTGCATATACAGAGCAGTCAATTACCATAGAAACAACCAATTCTGACTATTCATCTAGACCGTTTAAATATAAAATTAAAGACATAGAGGATGAAAGTTTAACGTTAATTATAGATAAATTCTATATGAAAACACCTATTACTCAAAATAACCCAGGCCAAGATAATAAAAATAGAACGATGGTATCTACAGTAGTAAAAGATGGAAAAGGAAATGGAATCCCTAATTTAAGTGTTACAATATCATCAGATGATAAAGGAAGTTTATCACAGCTAGCACTAATGGATAATACATGGAAAACATTAGAAATTACCAATGACTCTGATGATTATGAACAGTTTAAATTGACTACAGATGAGAATGGTGGTTTAGTTTTTTATGCATTTCCTCAATTACTTAGATCTGTTACATTGACATTTTTTAGTAAAGCAGAAGGATTAGATTCAACCCTCCAATCTTATCCCTTATTTGTTTTAAATGAAGAAGTTGATAACAATGGTAATAATTTACGTTCTCCTATGATATTAGAATCAGAAGGTGGAAATTTATCCCCTCAAAAAGATGAAAAATTATTTCATATAAAGATCCCATCTTATCATCATGCTGAAATATCTGATTACATCCTATTTTTTGTAAATGGAGTTCAGTCTGGTCTTTATACTAAACTCTCGAAATTAACAAATTTAAATAGCTATGTATATACTTTGCCATATTCGATATTTCCTTTATTAACAAAGAGTAAATTTAGCTATGCTATTGCAAAACTATCAGCAAACAGTCAATTTTCCAATAAACTTTTAGTTAAATACCATGGCGGTTCAGAGAACAAGCCAAACACCGATATCAATAGAAAATTTGTTCTTCCTGATATATATTCTAGTGCAGGCATAGACCCTTATAACATTATAAAAAATGGTCATTTAATTAATTATGACGAAATTTCTAATTATATAAAAAACAATGATGGAGCCACTATATATTTAGTGATTGAAGCTGACTCAACCGATATTAACAAAGTGAACCCTGGTGATGATATACATATAAATATTTATATTAACTCCTCGAATAAAACACCTATAAATGTACCTTACCGACTAACTATACCTAAAGCAGAACAAGGAAACTCATCTCAAGGAATTCTACCACTTCCTATTTCCCTGATAGGAAATAATGATTCATATACAACAGGTAAATATGGTACTATTTACTTTGAATATTATAAAGTGGATGGAGAGAAAAAAATATACAGTCAATATTGGGGTGGCTATATAGATACTGTTCTACCCGGTCAATTTAATGATTAATAATTATATAAAATTCAAAATTTAATAGAATTATATCATCACCATAACATATTAATATGATAAAAAATAAAATTGAATTTTTAACGCAATCAATAGATAATAATTAATTACAACTCAACTAAATCTGAGTTATTTAATTATTATTGAATACATTAATACATTAACAGAATAAGAAAATTGAACATTAAATTTCAGGTTATTTACACTTTATTGTCTATAAAAATAAAATTCAATATATACAAAACAATAATAAATTACCCCGTCGCAAGCGACGAAAAAAAACAAAGGGATTTAATTATCTTTATTTTATTTCCCATTGGGTTAATAAAATAATTATATTAATAATATCTGAAATGGCATTTTCATACATCTTTTACTGTTAATACAGAAACCTTACACATAAGATGAATACATAAAAAATATGCCAAACTTTAAACTTAAATCGCCTAGCTACCCTCAATCTGAGGCGGGAATAATAGATGTAACAGCTCAAAAAGCAATGGGAGCTCCCTACATAACAATGGAGCTTCCTGATTATGGTAACCAAAAAATCGGAGATAGAATAGTCGGTTACCTAATCAACAGCCATGGAGAAATAATCTCCTCACATCCTCGTGTAGTCAATGATACAGATACAAATGTATATGAAATTCAATTTCAGATACAAAAATTCACCATAAGTGATGTTTATCAAGGATATTATACCGTAACTAAATTATCTGGTAACACATCATGTTCCGAAATATCCAATATAGTAATGGCAGCAAAAATAGTACCAGTTTATAGTGATTGTTCACCCGAAAATGAAATATATGTTAGAACAATATTTACTTACTCTATTAATAATCAACAATATCTTTTTCGCCAGAATCAATGTGATCATCTAGTAACTGTGAATGAACTAAATGAAGGGGGAAAGCAGGGTGAAAAAACATCTACTGGACAAATATGGATAAACTTTTATGATTTAATCTTTCCTTTTGTCATTGATGAAACTCAATATATATTTTGTTTTGCAAAAAATTTCATTAATAAGTCTGAGAGCACTTACAAATCCTATTGGATGATTTCAAAAATAGATAAAAAAGGATACATAGAAATAACAGATCATGGTTATTGGGATAGTTGTTACGATGTTGGTTTTTCATACAATATTGGCGAAGAGAAATTTATTTACCTTCATAGTAAAAATAAAAACAGCGAAAATAAATACCCTTATATTATACATAAAATACTTCCCTATGGTAAGATGTTGAAAGAGCCGATAAAAGAAAGCAGCTGGGAATATTTCTATGGCTCAACATTCTTTTTTGCAATGGGAGGGAAAGAATATATATATGTCCATACCGAAAATGGTCTACATGAACATACTTATTATTTCAATGAAGATGGAACGATAGGAAAAATGGATTATAACAATACTTGGTTATATTATTATTATCCATCCTTCCCATATTCTATAGGAAAAGATTATTATTATGCCGGACAAAGGAGTGCAGATAACTATTGTTTTATATCCAATATATATCCAGGTGGAAATGCTGAACAAAAAAATGAATACCTAGAGCAATGGGACACATTTTATCAATACCAGATCCCATTCTCTATTGATGGACACCAGTATTTTTTGAGGCAAGATCAAAGTAAAAACAATTGGCATATTACAGAGCTTTTTTCTGATCTTACAATGAGTGATACTGATTCTGCCAACAATCAATAAACTCCCTTTCATACAGCTCTATCGCATTAGTAGAACAATGTGATAGAGTTTTTTCAAATTTATTTCATTACACAAAGTACTACGCCCTCTCCATCTCTTGTCTCTCTACCATTAGATGAATTATATGATAAATAGGATATTCCATTATAAACAAAAAAGTATCCTATTTCAGAAGGAACTTCTGTGGTGACCTCATCCAAAATACCCCATTCGTAGCTATTCGGAAATTCTACTGCCAATCCAGTATTATTAGATGTAGTAATATCCCCACTAAGATTAGGTGTGACAAGTTTATCTGTTTCACAATTTTTAGAATAATTAAAATAATAGCCTGTTCTATATGGATTTATGAAGAAAAATCTTTTAACTGAGGTAGTATAAAAATATATTTGTTTTGTTTTATTTTTCTTTATTACTAACGCTTCTATTCTGGAATCCCCTGGAGCTAAGAATGATATATTTCCACTATTATCATCAATAGAAACAGATTTGGAGTTACTTGAACTAAAAATAATTGATTCATCTATCACTGGATTATAAATATCTTCACCAGTTGCAGTTTTCATTTTCCCAACCAAACTAGAAAATGCATTAGTAGGATGATTCAATCTTCCTTCAAACCTATGAATTGATGGTTTATTAATATTATACATAAACATACCAGCTGCTTTCGGAACAGCATCGAACTTTCTATTATCACTAATTTTTCTTATTTCTGAATCTATAGTTAACTCTAATTTAAAATCATCAATTCCAACATTGCTTTTTACTTTAGCAATTAATTCTCCTTTTGAGTTAGTGGTATTAGATACTATATCTACACTTATACCATTAGTACCATGAGGTAATATATCCCATTTTACTTTATCAAAAGAATAATTTGGTAATATATTTTCTGTTTTTTTATTAAAAATGGTAGCCACATACATATATGTATCAGAATCATTAGCTTTTAATGGGCCAGATGGAGATATATCAATATTTATCTCTAATTCAGTTTTATCCAATATGAATTGGACCGGCTTAGCTAAGGTGGGAGATGACTGCTCCTCTACTTCCAGAGAAACTACTACATTATCGACCACTTCAGTACTTCTAAGTGTAGCTGTAAGCGTTCCCCCTGATCCCGCTTTATCCTCTCCATCCTTGAACGTGAACTCTAGTCCTGGAGTATGATTATTTATGTTCCATTGAA
Organism: Xenorhabdus bharatensis; assembly: GCF_037996705.1. Lineage (NCBI taxonomy): Bacteria > Pseudomonadati > Pseudomonadota > Gammaproteobacteria > Enterobacterales > Morganellaceae > Xenorhabdus > Xenorhabdus bharatensis. The sequence continues at coordinate 367,042 of NZ_JBBMXG010000001.1, forward strand.
TGTTAGAAATAATCTGACCTCCCTGTACGGCCTTGCCATCTTGATCGATGATATAGGCGGTATACGTATAGGTATCTTTATCATTGGCCAGCTGAGCGTGTGTAGGCGGATCCACAGTGATGGCTTTGACTATATATTTTGTTGGGTCGGCCTGAAAAGACACTTTCCGCTCTGCTGGCGTCGGCTCGGCCTGCCCTTCCACCCTCAGCGAAACTCCGATATCCGTAATAATATCGGTACTGCGTAACGTGGCGATAAGTGTTCCTCCCTGCCCGGCCTTCTCTACGCCATCTTTGAACGTAAAGGTGAGTTTCTTCGAGGGGTTATCTATGCCCCACTTAATCCCAGCGATCACGGTGTCTTCCGGCACCGCATGCCCATCCTGATCGACGATATGGGCGGTATATGTATAGGTGTCTTTATCATTGGCCAGCTGAACATGTGTAGGCGGATCCACGGTGATGGCTTTGACCCTATATTTTGTTGGATCGGCCTGAAAAGACACTTTCCGCTCTGCTGCCGTCGGCATTGCCTGCTCTTCCACGCTCAGCGAAACCCCAATATCCGTAATAATATCGGCACTGCGCAACGTGGCGATAAGTGTTCCTCCCTGTCCGGCCTTCTCTTCGCCATTTTTGAACACAAAGGTGAGTTTCTTCGAAGAATTATCGATTCCCCACTTAATTCCGGCGATAGCTGTGCCTTCCTGAACGGCATGCCCATCCTGATCGACGATATGGGCGGTATACGTATAGGTGTCTTTATTATTGGCCAGCTGAACGTGTGTAGGCGGATCCACGGTGATGGCTTTGACCCTATATTTTGTTGGATCGGCCTGAAAAGACACTTTCCGCTCTGCTGGCGTCGGCGCGGCCTGCCCTTCCACGCTCAGCGAAACTCCGATATCCGTAATAATATCGGCACTGCGTAACGTGGCGATAAGTGTCCCTCCCTGCCCAGCCTTCTCTTCGCCATCTTTGAACGTAAAGGTGAGTTTCTTCGAGGGGTTATCTATGCCCCACTTAATCCCAGCGATCACGGTGCCTTCCGGCACCGCATGCCCATCCTGATCGACGATATGGGCGGTATACGTATAGGTGTCTTTATCATTGGCCAGCAGCGAGCCTGCTGGCTCTACGGTGATGTTATTAACATGATATTGGTTAAACACCACAGTCCCTATTTTCTGCCGTGGTGCACCATCCAACTGTATATAAACGAAAACTTTTTTGTGTGCTTTTTTACTAGTTAAAGTATTAAGTATCAAATTTCCTTCTTCATCTGCCAGTTTACCCTCATCATTCGTTTTGGCAGGACCATTTTTCCATGTAAATTCTAATCCAGATTCATCGCCTAAAGGCGGATCAGTTATCCAAGTCACCTTATTTATGCTGGCATTTTTAACAAACTCTCCGGAAGGTGCTCCGCGATAAGTAATAATGGGATCACTAAATGTATATCCATTTTTTTCATTACTTGTAATATTCACTTTTTCATCGATTAAAAAAGGCACAACATTTATCTTGGTCTGAACAGTTTGTTTCCTTCCCTGATTATCAGTGATCAATACATCAAGCTCGTAATCGCTTTTATGCGTTTCCTGATAACTGGGAAGCGTAATAATAATACTCCTGCCTGATTCTGGCGTGAGTTTCCCGTCATTTTCTTTAAATGCTTTATCTGGCACAGACCAGCTAATATCTTTGATATTTGCATAAGATCGGATAGGAGCATTAACAATTATTTCCTGCTGGCCATATCCGCTAATTGGGTCTAGCTTGTACAGTTCATCTTTTTCTCTTTTTTTATGATCCAAAATAATATAATTATTTCTTTCAACCAAATCATGGCGGCTGCCTATCAATGTCCGCATAGATGCGACATTAGCAGGTGATAACTGAGTACTTAATGGAATTCCGAATTTATAATTTAAGTTTGTCAGAAACTGGGTTTCAGTGTGGCCTTCTTCACCTTGCCGATAACTTGCACCAATTGTGATTAGCGGAATCGGGGTATACATCAGATCTAGTTTAGTTTGGCTGGGGTTTTTCTGTTTCGTATCACGGTTAAATAAAGTGACATTATCACCAAAATATTGCTCATAGGTCAGCTTCATTCCCAAGTTAGGATAAGCCGATAAAAAAAACTCGCCATTAATGTCATAACCGGTGGCAGGGCGTTCATGATAATCCTCAAAATTCCGGGATTCTTGCCAGTTACTTAAGCGATGATAAGTATTAGCGGAAAATTTAATATAATCGGCCCAAATTTCCCCCCCTAACCCTAATCGCCGGTTGTTTCCTGTTACATCATAATCATAGAAAGTGTTTAAACCATACATCCAGTTCTTATCAAAATAGCGGCTACCTAAACCTAAGTTAACCGTATTTCGGCTATCTTTATTGCGATAACCCAACTGGGAAAAAAACAGCCAATTTTCTTTGTTATCATAAATCGGTAGTAAAAGGTCAATTGAATTATTCTTTAGAGTCCATTCACGGTTTAATCCAAAGTTAATTCCCACAGTACCATACTGCGATAACCACTTTTGTACTTCAGAAGATACGGTACTGTTAAATTTATTCAATGTATAGGATGTTGCTTGCTCCACCAGTTCTGAGGAGGAGGAAGACAAAATATGGCTTACTGTCCGGGCTGTGTTATCAATATCAGGTGGGGTATCAAGCTCTGAAGTATCACTAGCTTTTTTAAAATGGGTATACACGTCCTCAGATTTTATAGTATCTTCCGCTGAAGCGTTAAATACTGAAGAGGGCATTAATAATGTGTAGAAGAAAACAAAGAAACTAATAGTTTTTCTTGCATATGAAGACATGTATGAATACCCCAGAAATTTTCACATTAACTAATAATATTAATTTGTTTTTTCATTTCTTTTATAACGTTCACTTATTCCCAATTATTAATACTAGTCAAAAAAATCAAATTATCATTATTAATCTTCGATAAAGCCCATCTAAGCTGTTATGTGGAGCACAAAGTAATAAATTGCTGTTCGCTATGGCTGGTAGCTAAAGAACAATGTGAAAGGTTAAATATTTCGCGGGTATTTAATCAATGTTGTGCTTATAAACTATGTTTTGTAAGGAATAATTACAGGAAGGATTTAGTTAACAAGATTTTTATAGCAATAATCGTCAAAGCTTCATCCATGATTTTGGTCTGTAGTTACCAAACCATAGATGAAGCTTTTTTCTAACTAAAATGGACTGCTATTACCAAATATCCTATGTATGCATCACAGTTAACGGACAACTTCCAGTTTTTCGCCTGTTTCACCCACGGCACGCCAGTAAGGTACGTACATGGATTCAACCTGTGGAGCCGGGATCTGATAAACCCCCGGTGCAACAGCACGGGCTAAATATAACAGGGTCACTGGCTGGTAAGGCTCTACAGAAACAGCGGCAACAAAACGATCATCCCGGTATTCCATATGACGAATATTCGCTCTTTGCATTCTGTAAACCATCTCCTGCAAGTCTATCGCGCTTTCTCTCAGGCTGGCGCTGCTGTATGCCAGATTTTGGTTTTCAAGCTCCAATCCTGCGGGCAGGAGATCCACAACCAGCGCATCTGAAACAGGTTGGGTCGCACTGATTTCCAGTTTTACAATCACCAGCTCGCCGCTGTTCAGGCGATCCGGCGTGTAAGTTTTACCCGCTAAATCAAGATAGGTACGCTTAATATTCAGTATGTTTGAATAAGGTTCTGGTTTTTGCAGAGGGTAACCCACCACATTCAGCCGTGAATACAGGGAATTATCCCCCCGATTACTTATCTCAATACCGTGCAGAAGCTGTTTGGCAGGCAAGGCGTTATTTAACGCAGTATCGCGGTTAATCGGTGGTATTTGTCGGTTAATGACAGCTTTCCAAGGCTGTTCACTGGCATCAATAAAATAACGTCCGGCCAGATAAAGCGCATTACTTTCCTGTGTTGAAAAGTACTTTCGGGACGAGAGTTCATTGGATAATGCAAGTAGCTTTTTATCCCGCTCTTTCTGCAAGATGTTGTTTTCAGTCAACAGGGCGACAATCAATGCATCGTCACGTATGGTGCTGCCGTAATCAAGCAATCCATAACCCGGTTGACGGGATTTAGACACACCGGAGTGAATGGCTTCATTGCCTCGGTTATCATCTCCCATCATTCTTAATGCTATGCCTAATTGCACCAGAGATAATCCACTATCAGCCTGCTCCCGCTGATCGTAGAGTTGTCTCAAGCTACTTAATGGCGCTTTCTGCTGGCTGGCTAAAACTAGACCTGCGTAAGCACGAACGGAAAACTGTGTTGCACTGTGCGAACCGCTATAGCGATCGTTGATGGTGTTTTTATCCTGCAAGTAACGCAGTAGCCGGTTATTGGCATTTTTCAGGGCATCAACCGGAATACTGTAGCCCTGCTGATTAGCACGGAACAGGAAATCTGCCGCATATGCGGTTAGCCAGAATTCTTCTTCACCATGACGATCCCAAAGAGAAAAACTGCCATCATGACGTTGCATACTCAGCAGATGCGTAATACCGGCGTCAATGGCTGCCCGACGACTTTCATCAGTTTGTGTCTTAATGCCCAGCTTTTTCAGTTCAGCTTCATTGGAATAGAGAGACGGATAAAGCCCGCTGATCGTCTGTTCCAGACAGCCATATGGGTAAGCATATAATTCGCGGATATAACGGGCGATTTGGAGTGGTGGCCTGCTGGTCAGTAAAAGCTGCCCTTCCAATGTTTCCGGTGCCAGACCTGTGATCGCATCCGGCGGTAACAGCCATTCTTCATCTTGCCGGATAACATCCGCAAACTGTCTGGTGACAGCAGGGTATGCAGGACGAACACCTATTTTCCAACTGTTTTTGTATTGCTGTATCTCGTTGGATACCTTCAGGCCGTCAACGGTCAGGAAAATTTCACCTTGTCCAAATCCATAATCAGCTTTAACCGGAATTTGAATCGTTACCCTTTTTCCTGTTTCCAGCGTGATGGTGTTATTCGCAGATCCCTGTAATTTTATCAGCCCGGTTGTAGCAAAATTCAATGTCAGCTTTTGTGGCTGCTCAGTGAGATTAGTGAGATCTAATGCCAGTTGAGATTGATCACCACCAGCCATAAAACGCGGTAATGACATCTGCGCAACCACTGGTGCGGCTACAGTAACTTTGCGTTCACTGTTTCCGAATTCGTCATCGCTCCATGCCTGCGCCATTAGCCTGAGTTCACCATTAAAGTCAGGGATTGGTAACGTAATCTCCCCTTCGCCATCAGCATTCAGGCTAATAGGCTTAGCCTGTTCCGCCAGAATATTGACGACTGTCAGTGGTTTTTTACCGCCTCTTTCCGGTTCACCTTCACCAACATCACCACCAAAGCGTAAGTTTGCCTTGCGCCCTTCACTTTCAATCAGATGTCCGTAAACATCATACTGGTCAACGCTATAACGCTTACGTCCGAAAAATGCCTCATAGGGATCCGGTGTTTTAAAGTCAGTAATACTGAGGACACCTGAATCAACAGCAGAAAGCAGTACATAAACCTGCTTTGGCAACTCCCTGCCTTTTTGCGGTGTTACCTTAATTTTGACAGAAAGGTCCTGATTTGGGCGTACTTTGTCTGGCGCGCTGAGTGTCAGATCCAGCTTACGCCCTTCATCCATTAGTGGTAAGTGTAAGACGCCGATTGCCCGCTTTGATGTTGCCTGACGGCTTTTATCTCCCGGTCGTACGACAACAGCAGTCAGATACAGATCATGACGTGCCCATGATTGATTAATCGGTACATCAATATCCAGACCTTGTGTTGGCACGTTAATTTCCTGCCACCATAACGGACCATCACTGGATTCGAGTAATAAATAGCCTTTACCTGCCTGTGGGGCAGCTATATGCAGTTTGACTTTATCCCCCGGTTTATACGCAGGTTTATCCAGTGATAATTTGACCTGATCCGGCCGGACGGCTCCTGTTCCCTCAGTATTATCCTGCCATGAATAACCGGCCCAAAAGTTCAGACTGGTGATAAGTTGATTTTTCTGATTCACAACTTCGATACGATAAGAACCCCATTTAACCGGAAAGCTGATTTTTGCTGTACCCTCTTCCACAATTTGAACAGGCTCATCTGCCATCATCAGATCTTTCTGATCATATCCCGAATCCCAGCCACCGTCGTCAGACCAGCGCCAATAATAATCACGGCGTTCGTATATCAAGCGAGCTCTCAAATCATTCGTAGCGTATTTTTTACCATTGGCATCCGCATAAACAACATCAAACTCCGCCAGTGAGTTTTCATTAACGTTATAACGGGATTCATAACGATCAGTGTAATAGTTATAATTCGATGTTTTATTGAACAGCGGGCGTATACCAACCAGTTTTTCAGCAGGCCAGACCGCCTGTTCAGCATGGCGTGTTACCGGCCGTCCGCCTGCTTCAAGCAGGCTGGCTTGTACGAGGATGCTTACCGGGGAAGAAACATATTTCCAGTTATCCTCACTGACAATAATGTCAGTTTTTCCTTCGCTATTCAGGGCTAAATCAAACTCATCCAGTGTTCTGCTTAACTCTTCTTCTTTCGACGAGCCAAATTCATATCCTGATAGCTTCGCTACTGCATCACGGTCCGGACGCATGAATAACTGGCCCTGTAGCCGATTTTCGGCTGCCGGAGCACCATACAAATAACGACCCGTAATGGAAAAATTAACACTTTCATTTTTCTGTATTGGTTGGCTATCCGTATTTCCTTTAATTTCTAAGGCCATACGTTCAGGCATAAAGTCTTCAACGTTGAATTTGTAATAACGTGGTGTGTTATCTCCCAAATCCAAACGCAGTGACCACATCCCGGTTTCAGCAGACTGTGGGATTGAATAACGATATTGATACAACCCATTTTCAGGTTGCCAGACAAAACTGCGCGCAACCTGATTATCGGATTTTAATATATCCACTTTTACCGGCTGGGGTTTCAACAAACGACCATCCGCATCGCGCAGTAAGCCATTAACAATCAATGTTTCGCCCGGACGATACAGATCCCGGGGGCCGAATACAAAAAACTGCCTGCTATACCCTTGTTCACCACCGATATCAAATTCAGACAGATCCAGTGCAGGGGATGACAGATCAATCATACTGACTTGCTCACCCTGCGTTGCCAGCAATAAGGCCGCTTTGGGGCTTTTTTCCAGTGTGGCGTGACCATTACTGTCTGTCGTGTTTTTTGCCAGAAGTTGCCCATTGATATCCAGTACACGAACCTCAACACCTTTCAGGCCGGAACCCTGTTCCAGTGATTGGGTAAAAACATCTATCTGATTCAGATAGCTATGCATTGAAACGCCAATATCACTCCGCGTAAACAGAATGGTCGGGTTAGTGTAAGCATATTTTCCGGCCTGCTGCATAACGGCCAGATAGGCACCACTCTTTTGCAACTCTTTGATATCGTTCAATGGCAATAACAATTTTTCACGGGTATTTGGTGTCGGGTTCAAGTCAAAGCGACCGGTATAGACTAAATCTGCATTTTCCAGTATTCGCTCAGAATTCCAGTAATTTATACCGCTGAGGTATCGCCCGCGAGCAATAAGCATGGGTAATGAAGCTTCTTTGATACGGAAAAAATTAACATCGACCCGATCAACATTCAGCGCCAGAACGGGTAAGCCTTCTGCTAGTTTACTGGGTAAAAGCACACCTTTACTGGCAAAACCGACAGCAGGTTCAATTGAGGCAGTCTGAAATTTTTTTTCATAGACATTGAACAGACTACGCCCGTTGATGCCCTGTAAACCGTCATCAACAGTTAATATTAATTCGCGCTTTGGAGGTAAATGGCGGAGTCTCAGCTCCATTTGGTTATCTGATAACTCCCATGCGCCATCTAGTTTGCCGGATTTAACATCAACCAAATGCACTCGCTGAGCAAAATTTTGGTCGGGATTCAGAGGAACAGAGAATGTGACAACCATTGCACTGGCACCATCCAACTGTACTTCTGAAGCGTCTAAAATGGTGACAGCTTTACCCGCATATTGCTCTTCCAGTGATTGGCGTGGCAGGGATGGGGTTGCTGGAGATTGTGTTGCTGGGGAGTGAGAACCGCGACTGGCGGTATCTGTTTTTTCTGAAGGTGTCGGAATTGCTGATGTTTCCGATTTTATACTGTTTTCATTATCCTGCGATTGATCGCATCCGGATAAAATACCTAGCGCAAAGAATGCAAACAAAGTAACAACCATTGACGTGATTGTGCGTTTTTTCCTTGTTGCCCATTGCCTCAGTTGATGTTGACACATAACCATAATCCTTATTGTTCACCGGCTGGCACTCATTCATTACACGATCCCTGTGTTAATTAATATTTATTGATTGAGTACAGGGATAGTCTCCCTCAGCCAACTGCCCAGTTTCCGTTGGTAGAAAGGCTGAGTATGTTGAATCAGGTAGTGGCTTATCCCGCCATCTTTTTCATCAAGCAGGCAAAAATCCACTGATTCATCTTCATTCAGGTGTTCACAAGCTACCTCTCCAGCAGCCTGGATCAGTATATTAATGTCACTGTCTGCCTGTATCCCACTCAGCTCCAGACCAATTAACAGATTAGGGTTTTCGTCCTGCCCTTTATCGTGTGCCATCACCAGAAAAGCACGGCGTACGGGTTTATGCTGCTTAAATAAATTAATCAGGGCTTCAATAAGCTGGACTGGTTGTTCTTCTAGTTGGCTGAGAGTAATACGACTTCCACTCGGAACCTCAATTTCAGTGGCAACGGCTTCGTTTGACAAGCTCATGAAAATCTCCGAACAGTATATATGTTGATACAGGTGTTAAAAGCAGGGTTATACCCAATAAAAAGCGCTAAATCATAGCCTCCCCACATGAGGAGGCCAGAAAACAGGAAAGCAGAAGTATTCAGATATCACAACATCTTATACATAAATATTCTGGCATTTCCCGCCGGTTTACAGGCGACTTTACCAAAAGCCGTGTATCCGTGTTTGAGATAAAACTCAGGTGCCTGAATGGACATCGTGTACAACGTCACAGCATGACAACCACGCTGACGGGCTTTTTCCTCAGCTTTTCTGAGTAACACACTGCCCAGTCTCTGACTTCTGAGTTCATCAGGGAGATAAAGATAGTTGACGAAAAGCATGCCAAGTGACGTTCGTCCGACTAAACCGCCAATCACTTCACCATCGCTATCCCGGATATAAATATCCAGAGGCTGGTTACCCTGCTCGCCCGTCTGCCTGATATTCCATTGATCGAGTAATTCACTGACCCGTTCACGCGCCTGTGGATCATCTTCGTCAGAATCCGTGATGTCAAAGTCGGGTAGCACAATGTCCTGATTCATTACATTTTCCTTCTCATGTGCTTATTTTGCTTTTGCCAGCAGTAAGTTGGCGATGGTACGGACACCACAACCTGTTGCACCTGCCGACCATTGTTCAACCGCAGATGAGCGATAAGTTGCTGAACAATCGATATGTACCCAGCCTTTTTTGTAATTCTCGACAAAATGAGACAGGAAAGCCGCGGCAGTACTTGCGCCAGCTGTGTGAGAAGGTGCAGCAATGTTATTCAAATCAGCAAAGTTGGATGGCAGTTGATTACGGTGGAATTCAGCCAATGGCAGACGCCAGAATTGTTCATGCTCTGTATCCGCTGCAACCAATAAATCCGCCGCCAGTTGATCATCAAAACTGAAAACAGAGTGGTAATCGTTACCCACTGCCATTTTTGCTGCACCCGTCAATGTCGCTGCATCAATAATCAAAGAGGCATTTTCTGCACTGGCATCAATTAAACCATCAGCCAGTACCAGACGACCTTCTGCATCCGTATTCATGACTTCAACGGTTTTACCGTTACGGTAGCGAATGATATCACCCAGTTTGAACGCATTCCCGCTGACCATATTATCCGCAATACACAGGAACAGTTTTACACGCTGTTTCAGGCCACGGCTGATCGCCAGTGCCAGCGCACCTGACAGCGTTGCTGACCCCCCCATATCTGATTTCATGGCTCCCATCGAGTTGGATGGTTTCAGGCTATATCCGCCTGAATCGAAGGTAATACCTTTTCCGACTAAGCAGGCAAAGACGGGTTCATTTTTGTTTGTTGTTGGGTTGAAATCCAGCTCCAGAAAAACAGGCACACGGGAAGAACCACGGCCGACAGTATGGACACCAACATAGCCCTGTTCATACAAAGCATCACCTTTTATGATGCGATAACTGATAGCATCTGGCGCTACATTGTTAATTAAATCAATAACACGCTGAGCAAGGTGCTCTGGCCCTAATTCTTCGGCAGGCAGGTTAATGGTATCACGCACCCAGTCGATGAATTTAATTCGATGTTCGAGTTCCTGTTTTTCTTCGACATTCAATTGCGGCCATTCAATAGTACGCAGCCCTTTTGGCGCCCGGAAACCCAGCCAAAATGCCCAGCTTTTTTCCAGATCCCAGCCTTCACCGGCCAAAGCAACATTATAGATACCTTGCCCATTAATTTTACGTCCGGCACGCTGGATCAACGCCAGTTCACTGTTTATGTCAGATTTCTCGCCTGACATATGGATCATCATTCCCTGATCATTTGAGCTAATTAACGCCTTTTCACCCCAGCATGCTTTAGCTGGCTCATAAGACAGAGTTATCGGCATGATTTGCGCCGGTATAGCGTTTTTGGTCATTATCTTTCTCTCTTCTGATTTTATTTTTACTGTATTAGGATCATTATTAGAGTAATAAATGTAAAAAAACTGGCGAGTGCCAGTTTTTCATTAAATACAGACTATGCCAAGTCATTGGACAGAAATTGGTGAGTTAGCACTGTTTTTCGCATTATTTGTTTGCGTAACATGGCTTGTAAGATTGATCTCTGTTATTCAAACTCATCCAACCAAACCAATAAAATGGCTTCTAATACTTTTTCGTTGGATTTTTCCGGATTATCATCAAAACCATCCAGTTCGCAAATCCATTGATGCATGTCGGTGAAACGCACTGTTTTAGGATCTAAATCCGGGAATTTATCATAAAGTGCTTCGCCAATTTCACGGCTGTCAGACCATTTCATTTTCGCTCTATTCTCCTGCTTAGTTCTCAGACTCAGTGCTCACGCGCGTGGTTGATCGTGTATTTAGGAATTTCAACAACCAAATCCTCATCAGCAACTTTGGCCTGACAACTCAGGCGGCTTTCCGGCTCCAAACCCCACGCTTTGTCCAGCATGTCATCTTCCAGTTCCTCACTTTCTTCCAATGAGTCAAACCCTTCTCTGACGATACAGTGACACGTGGTGCATGCGCAGGATTTTTCACAGGCATGCTCAATTTCAATACCGTTTCGCAGTGCAACATCCAGAATTGATTCGCCTTCTTTAGCGTCCAATACTGCACCTTCAGGGCAAAGTTCGTTATGAGGTAAAAATACAATTTTAGGCATAATTAAATTTCATCCACAGAATGGCCCGCCAAAGCCCGGCGGATCGATGTGTCCATGCGACGCGCAGCAAATTCCTGCGTTTGCTTGTCCAATTGTTTAATTGCACTTTCAATCGCTTCAGGAGATGTTCCCTGAGCACTTTCAATTAATACTTGTACGGCAGCATCAATGGCAACATGTTCTTCCTGACTGAGTAAGTCAGCGTCTTTTTCCAGCGCACCGGTTAAACTTTCCAGCACTCGTGCTGCTTCTACTTTTTGCTCAGCCAATTTACGCGCCTGAATATCTTCCTGCGCATTACTCATTGAGTCTTTGATCATTCGGGCGATTTCTTCATCAGACAGACCGTAAGAAGGTTTTACCTGAATAGAGGCTTCAATACCCGTCGATTTCTCCAATGCGCTGACACTCAGTAAACCATCAGCATCAACCTGAAAAGTCACGCGGATATGCGCACCACCTGCCGGCAACGGAGGAATTCCCCGCAGCGTGAAACGCGCCAGAGAACGACAATCAGCCACCAATTCGCGTTCACCCTGAACTACGTGGATGCTCATTGCACTCTGCCCGTCTTTGAAGGTCGTAAATTCCTGCGCCCTTGCGACAGGAATAGTGGTATTGCGCGGAATAACCTTTTCAACCAGCCCGCCCATCGTTTCAAGGCCCAGTGACAACGGGATAACATCCAGCAACAGCATTTCACTGTCTGGCTTGTTACCTGCCAGAATATCCGCCTGTATTGCCGCTCCGACCGCAACAACTTTGTCCGGATCGATTGAGGTCAGCGGTTCACGATCAAAAAATTCGCCTACCATGCTGCGCACCAGCGGAACTCTTGTTGAGCCTCCCACCATCACGACCTGTAACACTTCGTCAGCTATCACGCCAGCATCTTTCAATGCCCGACGGCAAGCCAATAAAGTCCGTTTAACCAGTGTCGTAATTAATTCATTGAATTCGGTGCGGGTAATATTGCCCTGCCAGTCAGCAAAATTAATTGAGACTGAATCTGCATCACTCAACGCAATTTTGGTTTGTGTCGCAACATCCAGTAATTGACGCTGCAATCCGTGGTCGGTATCAGTAATCCCAGCCTGCTCACGGATCCAGTCTGCCAGCAGATGGTCAAAATCATCACCACCCAGAGCTGTATCACCGCCCGTTGCCAATACTTCAAAAACACCACGACTCAAGCGAAGGATAGAAACGTCAAACGTGCCGCCACCCAGATCGTAAACAGCAATCACCCCTTCCTGACCAGAATCAAGCCCGTAGGCAATCGCAGCCGCTGTGGGTTCATTCAGGAGACGTAGGACATGCAGACCCGCTAAACGCGCGGCATCTTTCGTCCCCTGACGCTGGGCGTCATCAAAATAAGCGGGAACAGTGATAACAACACCATCAAGTTTACCATCCAGTGTTTCTTCTGCCCGTTGAGCCAACGATTTCAATATGTCAGAAGAAACCTGAATAGGGTCAACCAAACCTGCCGCAGTATTAATTAACGGCAACCCATTTTCACTGGCCTGAAATTGATAAGGAAGATTCGGATAACGCTGCTGAATATCAGCCAGAGAGCGCCCCATCATCCGTTTGACAGAGCTTATCGTATTAACAGGATCAAAAGCCGCCTGTTGACGTGCCTGCCAGCCGATCTGAATTTCATCTTTACAGTATTGTACAACTGAAGGAAGCAAGTGACGGTTTTCACTATCTGCTAAGGTCTCAGCCTGACCACTGCGGACTGTCGCAACCAGGGAGTGTGTTGTACCAAGATCAATCCCCGCTGCCAGACGACGCTGGTGTGGTGCGGCAGATAAACCCGGTTCACTGATTTGTAATAAAGCCATGTGTGCCCCTATAAAAACCAATTATACCCGTCTTTCAAGCTGCCTCTTTATCATTGGCCTCGATATAACTTGAAATTTCTCGGGTATACTAAATCAGCCCCGCATTGTTCACTAAAACGCGATTCAGCTAAAAATCATCCAACAGCCGTTCTTCCAGCTGTTCGACCTGCTGTTGCAATTTATCCAGAAAGCGTAACTTACGGACAGTATCGGCTGCTATTGCCCACTGTTCTGCATCCAGCTGCTGTTCCATCTGCTCACTACGCGTTTTAATCATTTTATTCAGGCGAGATGAAAAACCAGCCAATGCGGCATCCGGCTCGGCACTATGCTCAATAGCATCAAGCTCTTCACGCAACTCTAACTGTTGCATCAAGAAAGCCGTATCCTGCATCGTGTGCTGTTCACTGGATAAGTTAATCCCTTGCTGAGATAGCATATATTCTGCACGTTTCAGGGGGTGTTTCAGAGTCTGATAACCATCATTAATGGTTGCAGCCTGTTGAAGCGCCAGCGCTTTTTCACGCTCTGGCTGGGTGGCAAAACGATCAGGATGAAACTGACGCTGTAACTCCTGATAGCGGGTCGCCAATTGTTGGCGATCGATTGCATAACGCGCAGGCAACCCGAATAAAGTAAAGTAGTCCATAAGTTACTCTTGGTTTCGCAAAATACGGGGGTTAAACGTTAAAACTTTCCCCACAGCCGCATTCGCCGGAAACATTGGGGTTGTTGAATTTAAAGCCTTCATTCAGGCCTTCTTTGATAAAATCCAACTCAGTTCCATCAAGGTAAACAATGCTTTTACCGTCAACGATAACTTTCACGCCCTTATCTTCAAAAACCTGATCTTCATCATTAACTGTATCAGCAAATTCAAGTACATATGCCATACCAGAACAGCCGGAAGTTCTCACTCCCAGACGCAGACCAACACCTTTTCCACGATTATCAAGGAAAGCCAAAACACGCTGGGCTGCACTTTCTGTCAGGGAAATTGACATACAACACCTCACTTTTAAAACTATTAATCTTGAATACTATTACCTTTGAAGCTATCACCTTCAAAGCTACCATCTTCAAAATCAGTAAAGGTGGATATTAAAACAATATCCACCAGAATTATATTTACCCGTCGTATTTCAAGTTGTCTCTTTGTTGGCTACGCTCATTCACCCCAGTCACATAGTTATCTATGCTCCTAGGGATTCATTCTCTTGCCGCCTCGATACAACTCGAAATCCATAGGGTATATTTAGAAGAATTATTTGGCCTGACGCTTGCTCTTATAATCTGCAATTGCAGCTTTAATTGCATCTTCTGCCAGAATAGAACAGTGAATTTTCACTGGTGGCAGCTCCAGTTCATCCGCAATCTCAGTGTTTTTGATTGCTTCTGCCTGATCCAGTGATTTTCCTTTCATCCACTCTGTTACCAGAGAGCTGGATGCAATCGCGGAGCCGCAGCCATAAGTTTTAAAACGTGCGTCTTCGATAATGCCGTCATCGCTGACTTTAATTTGCAGCCTCATGACGTCACCACAAGCCGGCGCACCGACCATTCCACTACCCACTGAAGGATCTTCACTATCAAATGACCCTACATTGCGTGGATTCTCGTAGTGATCAATTACTTTTTCGCTGTAAGCCATGTCGTTACTCCTGAAACTGTCTGATTAATGATGAGACCATTCGATGGTGCTGAGATCCACTCCCTGCTTGAACATTTCCCATAGTGGAGAAAGATCACGCAGATGACCAATCGCGTTATGGATCAACTTGATTGCATAGTCTATTTCTTCTTCTGTGGTAAAACGCCCCAAAGAGAAACGAATAGAACTGTGTGCCAGCTCATCATTCATGCCCAGTGCGCGCAGAACATAGGAAGGCTCCAGGCTTGCAGAAGTACATGCTGAACCGGAGGAAACCGCTAAGTCTTTCAGTGACATCATCAATGATTCACCTTCAACATAGTTGAAGCTGACATTCAGGATGTGTGGTGCACCCAGTTCCAAATCACCATTCAGGTAAACTTCTTCAATATCTTTGATACCGTTCCATAAACGCAGACGTAAACCACGCAGACGTTCAGACTCGGCTTGCAGTTCTTCTTTTGCAATGCGGTAGGCTTCGCCCATGCCGACAATCTGGTGAACAGGCAGTGTACCGGAACGCATACCACGCTCATGACCGCCACCGTGCTGCTGTGCTTCAATACGGATGCGAGGTTTGCGGCGCACATACAGACCACCGATACCCATCGGGCCATAAATTTTATGAGCCGAGAAAGACATCAGGTCAACTTTCAGTTTACTGAGATCAATATGCAGCTTCCCGACACTCTGAGTCGCATCAACGTGGAAAATGATGCCGCGGCTGCGACACATATCACCAATAGTCACGATGTCCTGAACAATACCAATTTCATTGTTAACGTGCATGATAGAAACCAGAATCGTATCGTCACGCATTGTGGCTTCCAGCTCTTTCAGGTCGATCATGCCGTTGCTCATTGGGGAAAGGTAAGTCACTTCAAAACCTTCACGCTCCAACTGACGACAAGTATCCAAAACAGCTTTATGTTCAGTTTTACTGGTAATAATGTGCTTGCCTTTTTTCTGATAGAATTTCGCTGCACCTTTAATACCGAGGTTATCTGACTCTGTTGCACCTGAAGTAAAGACGATTTCACGCGGGTCAGCACCGATAAGATCAGCAATCTGGTTACGCGCAATATCAACCGCTTCTTCAGCCTGCCAGCCAAAACGGTGTGACCGGGAAGCAGGGTTACCGAAAACCCCGTCCATAGTCAGATAATTCATCATCTTTTCAGCAACACGAGGGTCAACCGGCGTTGTTGCTGAATAGTCCAAATAAATGGGTAATTTCATTGCTCACATGCTCCGTAAGACACTTCTAATACATTTGTTTGCCGCTTATTTACCACTAATTAAGCTCGCAGGTTAACGTTAATCAATTCTTGAACCCGGCCATTAGCTGTACGGCGCTTATCGCTGTCTTGACGATCAGCAACGTCTAAAACTTCTTGGTTGTTCACTAATTCTTCTAAACTGATACTGTTCAGGAAGCTCGTAATGCGCTCGCTAAGATCACGCCATAATGTATGAGTCAGACAGCGATCACCGCCCTGACAGCCTTCCCTGCCCTGACAGCGAGTTGCATCTACGGATTCATCAACAGCAGAAATCACTTCGGCAACGAAAATCTTACCGGCATCTCTGCCCAGCAGATAACCGCCACCCGGACCACGGACGCTAGAAACCAGACCATTCTTACGTAGGCGAGAAAACAACTGCTCAAGATAGGAAAGGGAAATTCCCTGACGTTCAGATATGTCAGCTAGTGGCACCGGCCCTTCTTGTGAATGCAATGCCACATCTAACATGGCAGTTACCGCATAACGTCCTTTTGATGTCAGTCTCATAACAAAAACTCCATGGTGAAATATGGGTCAAATTGTGGCATTCCTGAGCGTTTTAGTCAACTATTTAACCTAGTAATTTACTCAACTATTATTTAGTTGTCTTTCATCCTGTTACCGCTCACAAGTGCCTATTTCTGATCCTATTCCTGACCAGATTCAGATGATTTATTGGCCCATTTTTCCATAGAAGTCAGAATGCCACGCAGGATATTCAATTCCTGAGTCTCCGGACGGGCGCGGGTATAAAGACGCCTCAATCTGTTCATTATCTGCCCCGGATGCGCTTTACGAATAAAGCCGGAGTGACTCAATACCTGCTCAAGATGCAGGTAAAAACGCTCCATATCTTCAACAGGCGGGTATTCCGCTTCATGCTCTGTCGCATCCGCTTTTTCCTGTTTTTCCTGAGCAGCAAGATATGCCATTCGAATCTCATAACTGACCAACTGAACAGCCATAGCCAGATTCAGCGAGCCATATTCCGGGTTAGTCGGAATATAAAGATGGTAGTGACACTTCTGGAGTTCTTCGTTAGTCAGCCCCACACGTTCACGACCGAACACAATAGCTACCGGTGAGTTCTGAACAGCGTTGACACAGCGTTCACCACATTCCCGCGGTTCAACCATTGGCCAGGAAAGTGTACGGGAACGGGCACTGGTCCCGATAACCAATTCACACCCGGACAGTGCTTCATCCAGCGAATCCACAATCGTGGCATTACCAAGGACATCACTGGCGCCTGCTGAAAGTGCGATTGCATGAGAATCAGGCAAAACAAGCGGATTGACCAGATACAGATTGGTTAACCCCATGGTTTTCATAGCTCTGGCAGTTGAACCCATGTTGCCTGTGTGGGAAGTTTCTACCAAGATAATGCGGATGTTCTCTAACATGACGGCTTTTAATTTCAGTATAAGAGCCGAATATCTTAACACAGCATTAGTCATTTTGACGAACTACTGCTATACTGCGCGCCGATTTGTTTCCCGTTCTTTAAAATTCTGGTGGAAGATACCCCATGCATCCGATGCTAAATATCGCTATACGCGCTGCTCGTAAGGCCGGCAACCACATTGCCAAAAGCTATGAAACTCCTGATGCTGTTGAAGCAAGCCAAAAAGGCAGTAACGATTTTGTCACTAATGTTGATCGTGAAGCAGAAAGCATGATCATTGACATTATCCGCAAGTCTTATCCTAAGCACACTATTATCACTGAAGAAACCGGTGAACATTTAGGTGAAGATAGCGATATCCAATGGGTAATCGATCCACTGGATGGCACTACCAACTTTATTAAACGTCTCCCTCACTTCGCTGTTTCCATTGCCGTGCGCATCAAAGGCCGCACTGAAGTTGCTGTGGTTTACGATCCAATGCGTAACGAACTGTTCACCGCTACCCGCGGTCAGGGCGCACAGCTGAATGGCTATCGCCTACGTGGTGCTAACGCCCGTGATTTGGATGGCACTATCATTGCTACCGGTTTCCCATTCAAAGCTAAACAACACGCTGTCCCTTACATGAACGTATTGGGTAAATTATTTGAACGCTGCGCAGATTTCCGTCGCACCGGTTCCGCAGCACTGGATATGGCTTATGTTGCTGCCGGCCGTGTTGATGGTTATTTCGAGATTGGCCTGAAACCATGGGATTTCATGGGTGGTGAACTGCTGGTTCGTGAATCCGGCTGTATCGTGACTGACTTTGTTGGTGGCCACAACTACATTAGTTCCGGTAATATCGTTGCAGGCAGCCCACGTATTGTTAAAGATATGCTGTCTGAAATGCGTGAAGAATTGACTGAAGCACTGAAACGTTAATTTAAAAATAATTATCTGAACAGTGTTAGTCACAGGGCACCAAAAACGATAGGTGCCCTTTTTACTTAGCGTTTATTCACTTAGTGTTTCTTATTTATAGTTTCATTTCATACTGAATGAATTTGGCCTTCAGCTTTAGGCCGTAAGAAAATCGCAGGTAATGCGACCAGTGCCATCACCCAGTAAATACCGCCCCCCATATGTTCATACAGGAAACCACCTACTGCACTCATAACAGCGATGCCGCCTCCCATTGCTAATGCAGAGTAGACTGACTGTAATCGAATCACTTCATTTTCTTTTCTGGCACCGATAAAACGCATCGCCGCTAAATGGCAAACAGTGAAAGTCCCGCAATGCAGAATTTGAATAATAATCAGCACAGGCAGTTCTGTGAATGCGCCCATTAATCCCCAGCGAATAACGCCACAAATAGCAGAAAGCAGCAGGAGACTGCGAGCGCTCCAGCGACGGAATAGCTGTTTGCTGAAGGTGAAAATCACAACTTCCGCTACCACACCCAGTGACCAGAGATAACCAATAGTTGATGAAGAATAACCGGCTTTTTCCCAATAAATGGAACCAAAGCTGTAATAACCGGCATGAGCTGCCTGTAATAACGTGACACATAATAAAAATTGCCACACTGATTTTTCAGATAATAACTCCCTGAATGATACCGTATTAGCGTTTTCTACCTTGATTTTACCCGCAGGCATAATAGACGGTTTCAGCATCATACCTGACAGCATAATGGCAACACTGATAATCAGAGAAGCAAGGATAATCTGGTGATGACCGAATAAATTGCCACCAACCCAGTCATTGAGTTTATCAAAGGAAATACTGACACTTGATCCAAACTCAATACCGGAGGAAGAAAGTAATATCCCGGTTAAAGAAGAACTGATAATAAAGGCAATCGACCCCCACACACGCACTTTGCCATAATCAAAAGTAAACTGCTTTTGCCATGTCCCCGCCAAAGCATCTGATAAAGGGACTAACGGCGAAAAAAACAGGTTAAAACCGATCATCACAAGGCAAATCCATGCCCAGTGGCTGCCAAAAGAAAAGCTGACCGTAAAGATCAAAGCCAGAAAAGATAATATTCTTAGCGCTGTAATTAATTTGGCAGGGTCTTTAACGGTAGGAGAAATAATGAGACTGCCAACAAAGCGGGAAACCAAACCAATGCCTAATATTATGCCGATCATGGAAGGAGTAATGCCTTCTCCCTGCAACCAGACTGACCAGAATGGTAAAAAGATCCCAAAAGAGAAAAAATAGGTGAAATAGCCTAACCCCAGCCAAAATGTTGATGGAACAACCATCCTTTGCCCCCGTGTTTAATGCAAAAGTTTAATGCAAAAAAACCCGCTCAAAACTAATGAGACGGGCTTATTACTATTTATTCAGTATTTATACTCAATAATTATTCTAAATTATGCGTAGACCGGATATTTTGCGCAGATTGCCAATACTTTCTGTTTAACGCTTTCAATTACCGTTTCATCATTGATGTTATCCAGCACATCACATATCCAACCCGCCAGTTCACGGGTTTCTTCTTCTTTGAAACCACGGCGGGTAATTGCCGGTGTGCCAATACGAATACCAGAAGTGACAAATGGACTACGAGGATCATTAGGCACGCTGTTTTTATTGACGGTAATGTTGGCACGACCTAATGCTGCATCAGCTTCTTTACCCGTAATATCTTTATCCACCAGATCCAGCAGGAACAAATGGTTTTCAGTGCTGCCGGAAACGATTTTGTAACCACGCTGCAAAAACACATCTACCATGACTTTCGCATTCTTAGCAACCTGCTGCTGATACGTTTTGAACTCTGGTTCCATGGCTTCTTTCAGTGCAACCGCTTTACCTGCGATAACATGCATCAACGGGCCACCCTGACCACCAGGGAAAACAGCTGAGTTCAGTTTTTTGTACAGCTCTTCATCCCCGCCTTTCGCCAGAATCAGACCACCGCGTGGGCCTGCCAGTGTTTTGTGGGTTGTCGTTGTCACAACGTGAGCATGAGGAACCGGATTTGGATAAACGCCTGCGGCGATCAGGCCGGCAACGTGAGCCATATCAACAAAAAGGTATGCACCGACTTCATCAGCAATTTCACGCATTTTTGCCCAGTCAACCACACCTGAGTATGCCGAGAAGCCACCAATGATCATTTTAGGCTGATGCTTCAGTGCCTGATTACGGATATCGTCGTAATCAATTTTGCCATTTTCATCAATGCCATAAGGAACAACATTATAAAGTTTACCAGAGAAGTTGACCGGAGAACCGTGAGTCAGGTGCCCACCGTGTGCCAGATTCATCCCTAAAACAGTGTCACCGGGTTGCAACAGCGTCATATATACCGCCATATTCGCCTGAGAACCTGAATGCGGCTGGACATTAGCATAATCTGCGCCAAACAACTCTTTTGCTCTGTCAATTGCCAGTTGTTCAACTATATCAACGTACTCACAGCCACCATAGTAGCGTTTACCCGGATAACCTTCCGCATACTTGTTAGTCAGCTGAGAGCCTTGAGCCTGCATAACTCTTGGACTGGTATAGTTTTCAGAAGCAATCAGTTCAATGTGTTCTTCCTGACGATGAACCTCCTGCTCCATCGCCTGCCACAGTTCGGGATCATAATTCGCAATATTCATTTCACGCTTTAGCATTTGGTTCTCCTGACTCAGCTACATCTTTAAAAAATACCCCTGAGGGCCAGAATGTGACACAGTGTAAACTCTTTTTATCAAATGAGATAGTCTTGACAGGACATTTTACGCAAACGATTGCTTCAAGACCTACCGCCCTGTAGCCCATCATGTTTTTTATTAGTCTAGGATTTATCATTGATCTTTGTGATTCCTGTCAAATATTGTTGTTTCACAAATCCTGTGATTTTGATTTAAATCAAAATAATTTCCTATTTTTACTTTAAGCTCTTCCCCAGAACAATAAGATGCATTTAAAATGCAACTTATCAATTGAGCATGATTTAAAAATTCAGGAGATCATGATGTTAGACAGTCAAACTATCGCAACTATAAAATCCACTATTCCGTTGATTGTTTCTACCGGGCCAAAATTGACTGCTCATTTTTATGAACGCATGTTCAGTCATAACCCTGAATTGCAAAATATCTTTAACATGAGCCATCAGAGTAACGGTGATCAGCGTCAGGCTCTTTTCAATGCCCTTTGTGCTTATGCAGCTAATATCGATAACTTATCTGTTCTGTTACCGGCGGTGGAAAAGATCGCTCACAAACATGCAAGCCTGAATATTCAGCCGGAACACTACCAGATTGTGGGAACTCATCTATTAGCAACAATTGATGAAATGTTTCATCCGGCAGAAGAAGTGCTCGATGCCTGGGGAAAAGCCTACAACGTATTAGCCGGTGTTTTTATCAATCGGGAAGAAGAAATTTATCAGGATGGGGAACTTTCGGCAGGAGGATGGCGTGGCCTGCGTCGGTTCCGTGTCAGCCGGAAACAGCGGCAAAGCGATGTTATTACCAGTTTTGAATTTGTGCCTGTCGATGGCGGTAAAGTCTCAGATTATAAACCGGGGCAATACCTGAGTATTTATCTGGAAGATCCGGCCTTTGAACATCGTGAAATTCGCCAGTATTCGTTAACTGCTGTACCCAATGGCACTCACTATCAAATCGCCATTAAACGAGAATCTCATGGCAAGGTATCCGGTTATATGCACGATAAAGTACAGGAAGGGGATATCGTATTACTGTCCGCTCCGCGAGGTGATTTTTTCCTTGATATCCAACCTGATACCCCTGTTACGCTTATCTCTGCTGGTGTCGGCCTGACCCCGATGATGAGCATGCTGCAATATCTGCATAAACAACAACATTCTGGTGCCATCAATTGGCTCCACGCAGCAGAACATGGCGGTTGTCATGCCTTCTCAGACAAAGTAAAGGCAATTGCTCAATCCATGCCTAATATGAATTATCAGGTCTGGTATCGCGAACCCAGAAATGAAGATGATTACGGCGTAGATTACCAACAGACAGGGTTGATGGAACTGACTTCAGTAAAAGATGAAATAAATGTAGAAGGAATGCAGTTTTATCTCTGTGGGCCGGTCGCTTTTATGCAATATATCGCTGCTCAACTTCTGAAGATGGGCATTGATGAGCAACATATCCATTATGAATGTTTTGGCCCGCATAAAGTTATTTAACTCGGCATCGTCATTTATAACCCCGCCGCCATGGCGGGGAATGAGGCTCTTAGAGATTAAATGGCTTCTTCGTCCTGCTCACCCGTACGAATACGAACAACACGGGCAACATCAAACACAAAAATCTTGCCATCACCAATCTTACCGGTTTGGGCAGTCTGCATAATCGTATCGACACAGGTATCAACAATATCATCCGGTACGATAATCTCTATTTTGACTTTAGGCAGAAAATCCACCATATATTCTGCGCCACGATACAGTTCGGTGTGTCCTTTCTGGCGGCCGAATCCCTTCACCTCTGTCACTGTCATACCTGTAATACCGACTTCAGCCAGCGCTTCACGCACATCATCGAGCTTGAAAGGTTTGATAATTGCATCAATCTTTTTCATGAAGTATTCCTGTTATTACCAGTTCTTACGCCCGAAACCAGACGTAATCGGATAGCGCCTGTCTTTACCAAAATCACGCTGTGTAATACGCGGGCCAATCGGAGCCTGACGACGTTTATACTCATTGATGTCCACTAACCGGATCACCTTACGGACAATCGCTTCGTCAAAACCTTCTGCTACCAGATCAACCACAGATTTATCTTTTTCTACATATCCCTCAAGGATAGCATCCAGCATGTCATACGGAGGCAGGCTGTCCTGATCGAGCTGATCGGGAGCCAGTTCCGCAGAGGGAGGACGATCGATAACACGCTGAGGAATAGCAGGAGATAATGTATTACGATATGTAGACAATGCAAATACCATTGTTTTTGGTACATCTTTCAAAGCATTGAAGCCACCAGCCATATCACCATATAAAGTGGAATAGCCTACCGCTGATTCACTTTTGTTACTGGTCGTCAGTACCAGACGACGGCGCTTGTTTGACATTGCCATCAAAATGACAGCCCGGCAGCGAGCCTGTAAGTTTTCTTCTGTTGTGTCTTTTTCTGTACCCGCAAACATCGGCTCCAACTGAGCCATAAATGCGTCAAACATAGGTTCGATAGAGACAATATCAAATTCAACACCGAGTAATTCAGCCTGTTCTCTGGCGTCATGAATACTCATTTCAGAGGTATAACGGAATGGCATCATCACCGCCTGTACATGCTCTTTACCCAAAGCATCCACCGCAATCGCCAGTGTCAGACCAGAATCAATCCCTCCGGATAACCCAAGTAACGCACCTTTAAAACCATTTTTTTGTACATAATCCCGCACAGAAAGCACTAAGGCTTTATAAATTTGCCCCAATGGTGGCAATGGAGGGATCGGGTTTGCCATCGGTTCGATTGCCATATCACTCAAACGACACAGTTCGACCTGCTCTTCAAAAGCGGCCATACGGTGTGTGATTTCACCCTTCATATCAAAAACTTTTGAACAACCATCAAAAATCAGCTGATCCTGTCCACCAACCTGATTCAGATAGATGATTGGCAAATGAATACGCTGGCAGTGTGATTTGATGAGCGTACTGCGGATATTCGGTTTTTCGTGATTATAAGGAGAAGCATTCATTGACAGGATAATATCGGCTCCAGCCTGTTTCAAAGCATCAACCGGAGCATCAAACCATAGGTCTTCACAAATCAGCAAACCCAAGTTGTAACCTTTAAAGGGTATAACACAAGTTCGATCGCCCGCCTCGAAATAGCGTTCTTCATCAAAAACGCCATAATTAGGCAGTTGTTGCTTGAAGTAACGGGCAACAGTTTCACCTTTCCAGAACAGCGAAAGTGCGTTATATATTTTTCCGTCCTGTTGCCACGGATGACCAACTAAGATACCAACCTGAGAGCTTGCCTCTTGTAAGCGTACTAACTGTTCTCGACAACGCTGATGGAAATCAGAACGGAACAGTAGATCCTCTGGGAAATAACCCGACAGTGATAACTCAGAGAACATGACGAGATCAGCGCCTTTTTCCTGCTGTTCCTGCACTGTATGCAACATACGCTCGCTGTTGCCTTCGATATCCCCTACCAGCCAGTTTAATTGGGCAAGGGCAATATTAAGAGTACGACTCATAGAATGCGGCTCTCCTGGGCCATTATTCACTTCGCTGCCTGATTCAGACAGTTCAATACGGCTTTAAAAACGTTTCAATTATTTATGGAATTTAAATTACAGGAAGGTTATTCCTTAAAATCATTAGCATCCAGTTCATGGCGAGCCAATAATTTATAAAATTCTGTCCGGTTACGCCCTGCCACACGGGCTGCATGGGTCACATTACCTTTGGTCATTTGCAGCAATTTACGTAAATAATTCAGTTCAAACTGGCTACGCGCCTCCACAAATGTCGGTAATGCCGTGTTTTCACCTTCCAATGCCTGCATGACTAAGGCATCACTGATCACAGGAGCCGTCGTCAGCGCTACGCATTGTTCGATAACATTAACCAACTGACGAACATTCCCCGGCCAGCTTGCTGCCATCAGACATTTCATCGCATTGGTGGAGAAACTACGGACAAAAGGCTTATGACGTTTTGCCGATTCCCGCAACAAATGGTTTGCCAACAAAGGAATATCTTCTGCCCGTTCATTCAGGGTCGGGATTTTCAGGTTGACTACATTCAATCGATAATAAAGATCTTCCCGAAATTCGTTGCGCTGCATCGCCTTCGGCAAATCCCGGTGAGTTGCCGAAAGAATTCTGACATCAATATCTAAATCACGATTACTTCCCAGAGGACGGATCTTACGTTCCTGTAATACCCTCAATAGCTTAACCTGAAGCGCCAATGGCATATCGCCGATTTCATCAAGAAACAGCGTTCCTCCCTGAGCTGCCAGAAAAAGCCCTTCCCGACTACTGACAGCACCGGTAAATGCACCTTTCGCATGGCCGAACAATTCAGATTCCAATAGCTGCTCAGGTAAAGCGCCACAGTTAATTGCAATAAAGGGTTTCTTCGCCCGAGGACTCGCGCGATGGATAGCCTGAGCCAGCACTTCTTTACCTGTTCCACTTTGCCCGTTAATCAAAACACTGACATCAGACTGTGCCACCATTCTTGCCTGTTCCAGCAAACGTAGCATCAGAGGGCTACGAGTGACGATTTGCTCACTCCATTTGCCATCTATGGCAGGTGTTGATAATTCCAGAGCATCATCAATGGCTTTGTAAAGTGCATCACGATCAACAGGCTTAGTCAGAAAACTAAATACACCCTGCTGTGTTGCGGCAACCGCATCAGGAATAGAGCCATGAGCAGTGAGAATAATCACCGGCATACCCGGATGCTGTTTTTGAATTTCAGCAAATAAGGCCATGCCATCCATCTCATCCATGCGTAAGTCACTGATGACCAAATCTACTTTTTCTTTTAATAAGGTGCGTAATGCTTCATGCCCGCTTTCCACTGTCGTGACACGAAATCCCTCACTGATCAGACGCATTCCTAACAATTTCAGTAAGCTTGGATCATCATCAACCAGAAGGAGATGAGCAGGATTGCGTGCGGTCATTGTACTTCAGCTCCTTTTTCTTCTGAAAAATTATCTTCTGTTTTCGTTTCCGACTTTCTTTCCGGAAGTCGTTTCGAATGGCTTTCCGAGTGGGAACCATCGATTTTATTACCACTTTCATCAACAGAATGTTCTGTTTCAACTGACGCCGAAGAGCTATTCTGACTTTGCTTGCGGGATGAAAGCTGACGCTCAATGTCAGTCAGATTTTCTAACTTACGGGATATTGAAAGTAATTCATATTCCAGCCGGGTTCGCGCATCTTTCAGTCGATCAATTTTGGTCTCACTATCAGATTGTAATCGCTGATATTTTGACTTTTGCTCTACCAGACTAATTTTTAAGTATTGTTGGTCAAGCCATAATTGTAATAATGGCTGCAAAGAAGGCGGGAATTGTATGCTATATCGATTCAGATTTTCTATGATACTGCGCCGTTCAGCAACTGAAGGTGTCGAGTGGTTGATAAGAATACTCTGTTTGAAAACCTGTGGCCAATTATCTGCCATGAACTGTTTGACCCTATCACGGGCTTCCGTTGGAGAAAGCTTCTCCGTGCAGTCGATCAACCTTAGCCAGTAAAGACTATTTTCCATTGCGGTTGTTTTTGCGATATTCCATATCACATCACAGCCTTTGGAGTGATAATCGATGACACGCTGCTCCGGCATAATGGCTTCAGAAATTTCTGTCAACTCACCAGAAGCCGAATTTGAAACACACCCTGCCAGTAAATAAGGAACAAACAGTAACATCATAGTACGGAAACACCGGGACACCGCCCGTTCAGATAAATGTTGCATTACCGCTTTTTTTTTCACTGTCCGAGTCACAATATTCTGCTGCTCCGTCTTCATCATAAAGTGGTGAGTAAACCTGTTGTGCATATTATTTAGTCATTTTCTGCGGTTAACGGCAGTTCAATACGGAAACATACATCAGCAAAGCCGGATTCTATCAGATGAAGTTCTCCCCCCATCCGTTTAATACAATCCTGCGCAATACTCAAACCAAGACCACTTCCTTTGACCGCACCTTTGCGCTGAAGTTTTCCTTGATAAAATGGTTCGAAAATCATGCTCTTCTCTAACTCAGGGATAGGTGTTCCCGTATTAGCAATATCGATCTGGATATTTTTATCCACTTGCCGACCGGCAATCCAAATGTTACCGGATTCAGCGCCATAGTGCACTGCATTGGAGTAGAGATTATCAATAACTCTCATTAATAATTTAGGTTCAGCCCAACAATCATCAGTATCCAACTGAATTTCAGTATGAATATTTTTTGTCCGCGCAGGTAATTGATGTGACAGGACAACACTATCAATGATCTCTTTTAACGACACGACTTGTTGTTCCGTAGGCGCATCGACAATTTTACGATTATATTCGAGTAATTGTTCAATAAGTTGCTGTAAATGCTTACTGCTACTATCCAGAATAGTGACCACTTCTTTTTGATCTGTAGTTAATGGCCCGGCAATTTCATCCGCCAATAATTCCGTTCCTTCGCGCATACTGGCGAGAGGTGTTTTCAGTTCATGGGAGATATGGCGCAAAAACTCATGACGCTGCGATTCAAGCCAAGACAGGCGTTCGCTTAGCCAAATAATGCGCAGTGCCAGTGAACGTAACTCTCTGGGGCCTTTGAAGGATTCAATCTTGTTTTCCAGTGCCTGCCCTGCACCTAACCGATTAATCATGCGTTCAATACCTTTGACTGGCCCAATAATCATTCGTGTAAACAGGGCAATCAAAAACGCGCTTAATAAAAATAAAATTAAACTTTGCCAGCCAAAAAATCGCCCCTTATCCGCAATTTCTTCTTGTAATTGCTCACCACGGATAAAAATAATATTGCGAGTTTCCTGTACTAACTGATTATTGGCGTTTGAGAATTGTTCAAGTAATTTAGCTGCGGCAGCCTCTGGCACACTGTTGCGACAAGTGATGTTAGTCAGCCCTGACAGGATCTGGTTAAATTTATCCTTATACTCTTTATTAGCCAGCATCGCCATCTGATTGTTCAGCATACTTGTGTACTGCTGATATTGGCGTTGATAGAGTTTTTCCAGCCGGGCATCCCCCAAAACACAATACTGGCGATAACTGCGTTCCATCTCGAGAGCGACACCAATCATAGCTTCACTGCGCCGGGCATCAGATAGAGTTGTGCGGTTAATTTCTGCCGCCTGAGTACTAAGTTGGTCTAGGCTTTGATATGCCTGATATGCCAGAACTAATAGCGGTAATAACACCAACCAGAAAGCCATTACCACTAATTGACGCAATGATCGGGGAAATAAACGCCTTTTTTTCAGAGAAATCATCTTAAAACCTGCAATTACGTTGATGCTAACCGATATAAGGTGGTAGAAAGCCTGCCAGATGATGAATTTTATCGTCGTTTTTCAGAAAAAATAGTTTTAGAAAAAAATAGTCTCAATAATGGGTTATAACAAATGGGCTGGCAAGAACAAGAATAATGCAGGCGGAGATATCAACACGATGGGCAAAATGAATCTGCAATAATGACGGCGGGATAGTATTTTTTCTACTATCCCGCCAGCGAGGAACCTATAAGAATATAGGTGGTGCCTCACTCCACGTGTCGCCCCTTGCTTGATAAGGCCCGAAAGCGAATATCATAAATTGGACGGTAGGCACCTTAACTTTGGCGTCATTCCGGGCTTATGTGGCATGTTTCCACCCTATACTGTGGGCCGACATAAAAAATTGAATGAGCAACTGCCTACCTTGAATGCACATTGTGTGCCAACTTTTAAAGTTATTTATTAATCATTTGATTTTATTAAATAAAAATAAAAAATACTTTAATGTTTATACTTTGTTATATGTGCTTTTGATGCAGAGCATGTATTTTTGTCGCTAATTTATGACACTTAATGATTTAAATTTATTTATTCAATTAAATCATAATATTAAGTGTCTCCATTTTGAGACAATAAAAATGACCATTGTCGCTCTTTAGAGACACCATTTTAAAACGATTAATTTAATTAACTCATAAAACAACGTAAGTTAACCAAATAAAAACATTTACACAACACTTCGTGTGTTATGGAAAATCTTTGCATTAATCTAAAATGGCTTCAGCTTCAATTTCTATTAGCCATTCAGGTAAAGATAACCCCGTCACAATGACCCAAGAAGAAGCGGGAGGCTCTGAAGGGAAATACTGCTGTAATAAAGATGATATGACCAACTGGTTTTCATGCGATTCAGATCCCTGCTTGATGTAGATACGCAGCATTGTAATATCGCGTAATTCGCCACCAGCCTCTCGGATCACTGAATGCAGATTTTCTAACGCAAGTTTAGTTTGAGCAGGTAATCCTCCCGAAATGGTTTCCTCATCTTTATTAACCCCGACCTGACCAGACAAAAACAGATGTCGGGTTCCTGTTTTAATGACTGCCTGACTGAAACCATATTGAACAGAATTAAATACAGTGTCAGGATTTATCGTTTTTTTAGTCATAGAGATATGCCTTGACAGTTAGAGTAAGAAATCGCAAATAAAACGATAAATCAAAAAGATAAAAACCACATGTAGAAAAAACATTATCTGTGATAACGGAGTGAAAAATAAAGGCTCTGATACATATTCAGAGCCTTATAATTAAAAGTGAAAATTAGATAATTGAACTATTAGCCTAACTGCTTGCGGGCATTACGGAAGATACGCATCCATGGGCCATCTTCTCCCCACTCTTCGGGGTGCCAGGAGTTACTGACTGTACGGAATACCCTCTCAGGGTGCGGCATCATTGCTGTAACTCGGCCATCACGGCTGGTGACAGAGGTAATCCCACCAACAGAACCATTAGGGTTAGCTGGGTAATTTTCTGTCGGCTGGCCATAGTTATCTACAAATCGCAGGGCAATTTGCTGGTGTTTTTCCAATTCAGCCAGACTTTGGCTATTTCTGAATTCCACCTGACCTTCACCGTGAGCCACAGCAATTGGCAGGCGAGAACCCGCCATTCCTTGTAGGAACAAGGATGGACTTTCTGTCACTTCAACCAGACTAAAACGGGCTTCATAACGTTCGGAGTAATTGCGGACAAAACGAGGCCAATATTCTGTACCTGGGATCAATTCATGTAGATTCGAGATCATCTGGCAGCCATTACATACCCCAAGAGATAGGGTATCCGGGCGGGAAAAGAAGTTGGCAAAATCATCACGTACCCGTGAATTAAACAGAATGGATTTAGCCCAGCCTTCACCAGCACCAAGAACATCACCATATGAGAAGCCACCGCAGGCAACCAACGTCTGGAACTGTTCCAAAGTCACTCGCCCGCTCAGCAAATCGCTCATATGGACATCCACAGCTTCAAAACCAGCGCGATGGAATGCTGCTGCCATTTCGACGTGAGAATTCACTCCCTGTTCACGCAACACAGCTACACGTGGGCGTATCTGTTTTGATATGTAACAGGCGGCAATGTCTTCTGCCGGATCAAAGGTTAATTTCACATTCAGGCCCGGATCACTCAAATCCTGTTTTGATTGATGTTCCTGATCAGCACATTCGGGGTTATCACGAAGGCGCTGCATCTGCCAGGTTGTTTCTGCCCACCATAAACGCAAAGTGCTCCGGTTCTGGCGATAAACTTCCATATTATGACTGGAGATGACAAAATCATCTCCCGCTTTGGCTTTACCTAAATAGTGTACGCAATCGCTTAGCCCATAATCAGCCAATAGATTTTCAACTTGTTCCCTGTCAGTTTCACGAACCTGAATCACCGCCCCCAGTTCTTCGCTGAATAAAGCAGCCAGAATATCTTCATCAAAAGCACTGATATTGGCATATAATCCGCAATGACCGGCAAATGCCATTTCTGCCAATGTTACCAACAGACCACCGTCAGAGCGATCGTGATAAGCCAGCAATTTACGTTCCGAAATCAGTTGCTGAATAGCGTTAAAGAAGCCGGCAAGTTGTTCAGTACTGCGAATATCCGCAGTCTTATCGCCAAGTTGACGATAGACCTGAGCCAATGCCGTTCCCCCCAATGCATTTTGTCCCAATCCCAGATCGATCAGAATCAAGGCGTTATCATCATCGGTTGATAATGCGGGCGTAACGGTATAACGCACGTCTTCTACCCGTGCAAATGCAGTAATGACTAGTGAGAGTGGAGATGTCATCTCACGCTCTTCACCCTCTTGTGTCCAACGGGTTTTCATCGACATAGAATCTTTGCCGACAGGGATAGTCAGGCCCAATGCCGGGCATAATTCTTCACCAACTGCTTTCACTGCTTCATATAATCCGGCATCTTCCCCTGCGTGACCTGAGGCTGACATCCAGTTAGCGGACAGTTTCACTCGCTTCAAGTCCTGTACATAAGCTGAGGCGATATTTGTCAGTGCTTCTCCGACAGCCATACGGGCCGAAGCGGAAAAATCCAGCAGAGCAACTGGGGCACGCTCTCCCATCGACATGGCTTCACCATAATAGCTATCCAGACTCGCTGTCGTCACCGCGCAGTCCGCAACCGGGATCTGCCAAGGGCCGACCATCTGATCTCTCGCTACCATACCGGTTATTGAGCGGTCACCAATGGTGATCAGAAAAGTTTTCTCTGCTACTGCGGGTAAATGCAGAACACGTTTAACTGCCTCTGCCAAATCAATACCCTGACGCTCAAGCCCTTTTCCTTTTGCTTTCAGTGAATTCACATTCTTCAGCATCTTTGGTGTCTTACCGAGAAGCACATCCAATGGCATATCAATTGGATGATTATCGAAATGGCTGTCATTCAACAACAGATGACGCTCTTCTGTCGCCTCACCAATCACAGCATACGGCGCACGTTCCCGCTGGCAAATATCTTCGAACAGAGCAAGCTGCTCCGGTGCCACAGCTAATACATAACGTTCCTGAGACTCATTGCACCATACCTGTAATGGACTCATCCCCGGTTCATCATTGAGGATATTACGCAGTTCAAAATGGCCTCCTCGCCCGCCGTCACTGACTAATTCTGGCATCGCATTTGACAGCCCGCCGGCACCAACATCGTGGATGAACAAAATCGGGTTATCACTGCCAAGCTGCCAGCAGCGATCAATCACTTCCTGACAACGGCGCTCCATTTCTGCGTTATCACGCTGCACGGAGGCAAAATCCAGTTCTGCATCAGACTGACCGGATGTCATTGAAGAAGCCGCTCCACCACCAAGGCCGATATTCATGCTTGGGCCACCCAGCACAATCAGTTTGGCACCAACAGTGATCTCCCCTTTCTGGATGTGCTCTTCACGAATATTACCGATACCCCCGGCCAGCATGATCGGTTTATGATAGCCACGTAATTCAGTGCCGTTATGAGATGTCACTTCTTCTTCATACGTTCTGAAATACCCTAATAACGCCGGACGACCGAATTCATTATTGAATGCAGCGCCTCCCAAGGGGCCTTCCAGCATAATATTCAGCGCACTGACAATTCGCTCAGGCTTACCGAATTCTTCTTCCCACGGTTGTTCAAACCCGGGAATTTTCAGGTTAGAGACAGAGAAACCAACTAATCCGGCTTTGGGTTTGGCTCCCCGGCCTGTAGCACCTTCATCACGGATTTCGCCGCCTGAACCTGTTGCCGCTCCCGGCCACGGAGAAATAGCGGTTGGATGATTATGTGTTTCAACTTTCATCAATATATGGGCGGGTTCCTGATGATAATCATACACGCCATTTTCAGGATGAGGGAAAAAACGCCCTGCCTGAGAACCTTCCATCACAGCAGCGTTGTCTTTATAAGCAGAAAAAACATGGTCCGGCGTCTGTTCAAACGTATTTTTAATCATCTTAAACAGAGATTTTTCCTGTTCCTGACCATCAATCACCCAATCCGCATTGAAAATTTTATGGCGGCAATGTTCAGAATTTGCCTGTGCGAACATGTAGAGCTCAACATCAGTCGGGTTACGCTCTAATTTCTGGAAAGCACGAAGCAGATAATCAATTTCATCCGCCGCCAATGCCAGACCCAATTCAGTATTGGCAGCCTCCAATGCTGCACGTCCTGATTGCAGAATATCAACCAGCTTCAATGGTGCAGGCTGTTGGTGAGAAAACAACACTTCCGCCTGTTCAAACTGAGTAAACACGCGTTCCATCATACGATCGTGCAGTAACGTCGACAGCGCCTGCCACTGCATATCATTCATTTCATCGCATTGAATATAATAGGCAATCCCTCTTTCCAGACGGGCAATTTGTTTCAGCCCACAGTTATGAACTATCTCTGTCGCTTTTGAAGACCACGGTGATATCGTACCTGGCCGGGGAGTGACTAAAAATAGTTGACCTTTGGGTTCATGTTCAGCTAAAGAAGGACCATATTTTAATAGCCTGTTTAATTTTTCCTGTTCTTCTGCCGTAAGAGGCGAATTTATTTCCGCGAAATGGACATACTCCGCATAAATTTCTGTCACGGGAAGCTGTTGAGCCTGGCACTGGGAATGGAGCTTAGTAATACGAAACGCTGATAAAGCGGGCGAGCCACGCAGAATTTCCATAGTAATAGGTTCTCTCATCTTAGAAGCAAAGCCTGACTGATGCCTTAGGGGAAACTCCGACATTATAGAGGAATGTTTTCCTCGACGAAACCGTTTGCGTGAGCGTTAATTCATCTATCAACACATATACTGGACTTTTAAAACGGCTCCAATAAAGTTGAAGACTTCAATTTTGTTGTGCAAAATTCCTAAGTACTGGAAATTTAACCATGCTATTATCTGACATTTCATACTGAGCCTAACCGTACTGACGAGAGATAACTATTTGAGCAATATCAAGATAAATTATTTTGTCATCGTCATTATCGCACTCCTCTCTGCCACAATTATTGGTCTCAACATCAGTTGGCCTAATAAACAGCAGGAGCAGATAAACAGGATCTTGGCGCGGGGCGAACTTAGGGTAAGTACCATCAGTTCCCCTCTGATTTCACTTAATGATAAAAATGAACCGGTAGGATTTGATTATGATTTAGCCAAACGATTTGCAGATTATCTGGGTGTCAAGCTAAGCATCAAGTTTCGTTCTAACATTAACCAGCTTTTTGACGACTTAGATAATGACAACGCTGATTTTTTAGCCGCAGGTCTTATCTACAATAAAGAAAGACTTAATCAGACGCGAACTGGCCCGGCCTATTACTCTGTATCTCAACAGTTGGTTTATCGTAAAGGTACGGTACGTCCGCGCTCATTTACAGATCTGGCTGGCTCACTGGTTGTGAGCGCAGGCTCAGCCCATGTCAGTGAGCTGAAACAATTAAAAGAAAAATCTTATCCCGACTTAAGCTGGGAAGAATCATCGCACAGTAATACTCAAGAGCTACTTGAGCAGGTTTCTGAGGGGAGAATTGATTATACCATCAGTGATTCTATCAGCCTTGCCCTGCAACAGCGGATCCACCCTAATCTGGCGATCGCTTTCGATGTCAGTGAAGACAAGCCGTTGACGTGGTATTTAAAACGTAATGATGACTATAGCCTCTATTCAGCCATGCTCGATTTTTTCAACATGCTGACCGAAAACGGTATAACCTCACGGTTGGAAGATAAATACTTCAGCCATATTGGTTCATTCGATTACTTCGATACTATTTCATATATTCGTGCAATCAACAAACTACTGCCAACATATCAGCCTATTTTTGAAAAATACGCAGGTTCTCTGGACTGGCGGTTAGTTGCAGCTATCGCATGGCAGGAATCACACTGGGATCCACTGGCAACCTCACCTACAGGTGTTCGCGGCATGATGATGCTGACCCGTCCGACAGCAGAGTGGGCAGGAATCAAAGACCGCCTTGACCCGGAAGAAAGTGTAAAAGGAGGAATGGAATATTTGCATTACCTGATGGCACGTTTGCCGGATACCATTCCCGAAGATGAGAGAATTTGGTTCGCATTAGCAGCTTATAATATGGGATATGGTCATATTCTTGACGCTCGCAAATTAACAGCCACGCAAAAAGGAGATCCGAACAGCTGGATGGATGTTAAATTGCGAATTCCACTGCTAAGTAAGAAACAATACTATGCCAATACCACATATGGCTATGCACGTGGCTATGAAGCCTATCGCTACGTCGGAAATATTCGTCGTTATTACCAAAGTCTGGAAGGATATCTGAGAGCCAGAAACAACCGTGACAAGACAGAAACTCCTGACACGCAGAATGAGCCGGCAACTGCCAGCAGTGCTCATACTCCAGCAGAAGTTCCCACGTCCTCTCAGGTGATACAATAAACGTTTATCACCCTTCTAGCTGTTGTTTTTTCAGCCGTTTTAATTCCTTATGCTGCTCCCTACGTTGTTTGAAAAATGCACTCAACATAGCGGAGCACTCCTGCGCCAGTACACCGCCAGTAATTTCGATCCGGTGGTTCATTCCGGGATGACGCAGAATATCAATTAAAGATCCGGCTGCCCCCGTTTTCATATCACTTGCACCGTAAACCAACCGCTGTATACGGCTGTGGATCATCGCTCCCGCGCACATGACACATGGCTCTAGAGTGACATACAGTGTTGTCTCCAGCAGGCGATAATTTTGTAATTGAGTGCCTCCTCGCCGTAATGCAATAATTTCTGCATGGGCGGTTGGATCATGATCTGTTATGGGGTGGTTATAACCTTCAGCAATAATTTTATTATCTGCGACCAGCAGTGCTCCTACAGGGATCTCCCCTTTTGCCTGTGCCTGCATTGCCAAATCCATGGCCTGACGCATCCAGTATTCATCACTATATATTTCTGTCACTACATATTCTCTTGCTGGTTATATCCTGTTAATTATACATTTATGTCATTAACACGGATTTATTCAGCCTGAATTTCATCAAAGAACTCATTCAGGAATTGTTCCATGCGCTGCGTTCTTTCCCGGGCCATCTGTTTACCCGTTTCCGTTTGAAAACCCGCTTCTATTTTGAATAGCTTGGTATAGAAATGATCAACTGCATAAGCGCGATCATCATATTCACGCTGCTTTGCCAAAGGATCATTAGCATTATATAAACCTGAACGCATACGCCCTGCTGTATAAAAACAACGGGCAACCCCCATCATGCCTATGGAATCGAGGCGATCAGCATCCTGTACAATTTGAGCTTCCAGTGTCTCCGGCGTCAATCCGGCAGAGAAACTATGCGTCTCAATCGCATGGCTGACCGCAGCAATATCTTCTTCGCTCCAGCCAAGATCTTTTAATATCAGTGTGGCTTTTTCCGCCGCCATACGGGAGGCTAAATGCCGGTTCGGGTCATTTTTCTCAACATTAACGCAATCATGTAATAAAACGGCTGCAAAAACTAACCTCAAATTACCACATTCAGCTTCACAGATTCTCTGGGCATTTCTCCAAACCCGGTACAAATGAGCAACATCATGAGCGCCATCATCACCCTCTATTGCCACAGGTAAAATTTGCTGAGCTAAATCATCAAACGGTGAAAAAGATAACATTGCCAAAACCTCTTAATGGGGAAAAAGGATATCTTAACAAAAGCATTCGGAACATTTTATTAGATTTCAAAAGGAGGATATCGAAGAAAACTTGCCAGATATAATACCCTTTCCTAACATAGCGATGTAGTTGTATTATTGCATAATAATATTTAATTATTTGTTTTAAATCGATTATTTCAAGATAAAAATAGGCAACCTCTATGCTGACAGGGCTAAACCATCTGACACTGGCAGTCTCCAATCTCGAGCGTAGTCTTGATTTTTACATTCATCTGCTTGGATTCACCCCGCATGTCCGCTGGCAAAATGGGGCTTATTTAACTTTGGGAAAACTGTGGCTCTGCCTTTCCTGTGACGAAGCAAAACCAGCACAAGATTATACGCATATCGCCTTTAATATCGAAGCTCAGCATTTTTCTGCTTTCATAGAAAAATTGCTCAGTGCTGGAGTGGAACAATGGAAAGAGAACCGGAGTGAGGGAGATTCAATCTACCTGCTGGATCCAGACGGCCATCAGCTTGAGATCCATGCGGGCTCACTGACAAGCCGCCTTGATGCGCTACGCATAAAGCCTTATGAAGGACTAGAGTGGTATTGAAACTTAATATCCACTGCTTGATTGTTGTCTCCATAAATGAGCAGCAACAAGAGCCTTCCAGGGAGAAAAATCTGCTAGCCATTTCTCTGTTTGCCCAGCATCTACCTTGTTTTCCTGTTTCAGCAAGTACTGGAGATTACGCCTCACAGCAACATCGCCATGCAAAGATCCGTTCAGATAATTCAATCCCCTTAATAGGGTGTAATTAACTGTCCAGATGCCGATTCCCTTAATCGCCAAAAGATTTTTGGTAAGCCGGCTGATTTCTGCTTCATCATTTTCAATGGACAAATTTAGTTCACCAGAATCAATTAGCTGGCAGACACTCAATAGCGCCTTCGCTTTACCCATAGAAAAACCACACTGATACAAATCCTGCTCTGTACACTGCATGACTTCTTTATGCGTCGGATGGCACATTAACCCTGAAGTATGTTTAATTCCGACAGATTGAATAAATCGTCGGCGAATGGAAACGGCTGCACTTACACTTATCTGCTGGCCGATGATCGCCCAGCTCAACGCTTCAAAAGGTGATGCTGATTGATAAATACGCAAACCCGCCTGTCGTGTAATAAGTTCTCCAATCACTGGATTTTTCTGATATTGCCCTTCAAATATTTCAACAGGCTGTAATAATCCAAGCATGTGCGTAGCTAAAACAGACAAAGCGTCTTTGGAGTAAGACGTGCTTTCACCATCAATATCAAGCTGTACCTGAGCCCGGTTTTTCTCCATTGAAATGGTCAGTAATGCCGGATCCCCGTGCCAGATAATGCCTTTTTTAACCTGATCCTGCTGCACAATTTCAGAAACACACTTTTCATCACGCTGATGAAATGCCAAAAAATCTAGCGCGAGATAATTATCTGGTAAGATAATTTCTGAAAAAAAGCTTGGTTTCATTACAAAAACTCCATCATAAATTTTCATAATAGATCGGAATGGCACTACTGATGACCAAACACTATATCTATTCTGATATGTGTGAATTTATCAAGTCCGCAAATAATCAAGGATAAATAAGTTTTAGTAAAGATTCTGAAGGATTTCTTAGAGGCAATTAAGATTATGAAATGCCCATTACTTATATTTTACGGGGCATGAGAGTTGGCTATTGATATTATCAATTCCTGATAACTCAGTGAATTTGCTAAATAAATGAGTAAAAGCAAAAACCGTGGAGCGCATCAACGCTACACGGTTTTAAGTGAAAAACAGCTATTCATTAAACCCTTTTATGGGATTTAATTATCTGGATGTATACCTACTTGTATAGGTAGCATAACTGTTTTACAAAAAATACATTTTGCTCCGTATGGATTACTCTCTGATACATCAAAGAAGTGTCTCCGATACTGTGAGCCTTTGCAGCATGGACATCTGAAATAGATGTTGCCTTAGAGGATCACTACATTTGCAGCTGCTGGGCCTTTCATACCATTTTCAATGGTAAAGGAAACTTCTTGCCCTTCATCTAAGCTTTTAAAGCTATTACTTTGGATTGCAGAATAGTGAACAAACACATCTTTGCTGCCATCTTTTGGAGAGATAAAACCGAAGCCTTTATCGTTGTTAAACCATTTTACTGTGCCAGTCATTGTATTAGACATACGAATTCCTTTGAATTGTTTTATTAATTGCCATGAGGCAAAAGAAAGTTTTTGATTTGATTTATACGTACTTATGGGAACTAAATTAGAAGGAATTCGCTATGAAGGGATATCAAAGATAACGCTCACTGCTGAACTGCTTTAAACTTGCTTTTCATAAATAGGTTTGTACTTCCAAACCAGTGGCGATATTATATCCACATCGTCACTGTGATAGCAAACTTTATTTTCTGTCTCACCTTAGTTTACAATGATAATTTACGTAATATATTGAAATGTCACTACTAATTACCAAACGCTGCATCAATTGTGATATGTGTGAACTTAACGAATAAATCATTATAAATCAATTTATTAACTTTATGTGTTATTTTTTGCGTTGCTAAACACAAGCCTATTAAATCACCACCACACAACCTAGCAACACAAAATAATTACTATAACAACGTAGAAAATTAGGCGTATCAGGTAGCTAAATGGGCTTTCAAATCCCATCCTCTGCTCCTCCCCCCCTCACTTAAACCTCACTTAAAACAGAAACGAAATCCAGAAACGGGGTTGTCGACCAGCAACTATAATAAAATCAATACGTTTTATCCTTTTGTCCAGCACGTAGGATTTCCGTAATAGTTGGGCCAAAGTGACGGCCTCGGACA
The DNA here is from genome assembly GCF_037996705.1 of Xenorhabdus bharatensis. NCBI lineage: Bacteria > Pseudomonadati > Pseudomonadota > Gammaproteobacteria > Enterobacterales > Morganellaceae > Xenorhabdus > Xenorhabdus bharatensis. The sequence continues at coordinate 406,759 of NZ_JBBMXG010000001.1, forward strand.
AATCAAGGAGTTACGTAGGTGTCCGAAAATTTTCGTATACCCATCCGGAGTAACAAGAGGAGCCTCCAAAACCGGTGACTCCTAAATTTCATGCGGAAAAGTTAAAAGTGAGATTTCTCACCTTTATGTAACTTATTGATTTTGCTTAATTCCGGCACAGAAACGGAATTCAATTAAATCAATGGGTTAAAAGGGGATAATTGTCCCATTTAGATAAGTGATTGATTTTGCTTATTTCCTGCATGGTGACAGAAATCAAATAAATCAATAGGTTACAACATCGGGAAATTTCTCTTTTCGTATATTAAGTCTTATCAGACACCTGATAAATTCTATTAATTCCCCGCCTGTCATTTTATGTCATCCTACCAACAAACATTACCTATCAATTTTTAGTCAAGCCCTATTCTCCAGTATTGATGAACCCTTTTATTGATGTTCACCGGCGGAGAAGTCTCCCACCGCCTTCATGTTATTTAGCAATGTGTATTGTTGATTAGATGAGGGAATGAATATGAGTACTAAAAAAAGTAATAGCTCCGTTGACGTTCCAACAATGGACGATGTCAGGAAAGCAATCAAAGAAGCCATTGCAGAACACGCGGCAAGCCGTAATCACCCAGATGCCACGTTGCAAGATAAAGGTTTTGTTGTCCTGAGTAATGATGTGAGTGATAGCGAGACTATGGCTGCAACACCAAAAGCGGTGAAAGCCACTTACGATCTAGCAAACGATGCAATTAATAATGCTAATTTAGCTTTGCCTGTTGGCGTTCCCGTTCCTTGGCCGACAGAAACACCACCTGAAGGCTGGCTTATCTGCAACGGTAATTTATTCGATAAAATAAGATACCCGAAACTTGCTCTTGCGTATCCATCTGGCTTATTGCCTAATTTGCGTGGTGAATTTATTCGGGGATGGGATGGTGAGCGTGGAATAGATAATGGACGCCAGATTTTATCGGAACAGGCGGATGCGTTACAAAATATTACAGGATCACTCGGAATGGTAAAAGGAATTGAGGCTCCGCGCGCGAATGGAGCTTTTCAGATGGAATTTGAGACAATTGACTGGGCCTCGCATACCGTAGGACCACGCTCCACAAACGGCGACTGGAGTTTTGATGCATCTAGTACTACAGTCGTAACTGTTCCGTGACCAAATGTCCTTCTCGGCGGCGGTAATGAAATTGTTGCGCACGGTATTGATGTCGTCGTCGCCAGTTTGACCAATAGAGGATCTGTTCTACGGTTTCCCCGGCCTTGACCATCAGTTTTGACAGCAGCTTACGCAGTTCCGACACACTCAGGGCTATCAGTCCCTGCGGTGTTTTTTTTCTCCTGTATCCGCAAGACCGCCAGTACTGCATGGGCCAGTAGAGACAGCGTAATATGCCGATACCAGCTGTGCCACTGCCGCACTTCGTCATGATCCAGCCCACATTCCCCTTTAGTTTCTTCGAAGCCACTTTCAATTTCCCAGCGGCGTCCCGCTACCTGAACCAGCGTTTTCAGATCAGCCTCTTCTTTGTGCGCATACACCACATAATACGCGTGTTCTTGTTTATCATCCCGGCTACGCCGGACCAGCAGATAATGACCATAACGCCGTTCTTCTTTACTTATTTGCAAACGCCAGAGCGGGATCTGTGCCCAGTCATACCAACGCGCTCCTTTTGTTCCTAACCCCGCGGACTGGGTTTCCCAATCCACCAAAGCCATTCATTCTTGGGGATCGCTAAGACAAACGGTTGATGCCGGGACTCCAGCCAGCATCGCAGGCGGCGGTCATGCCCATACACGGCATCGGCAGTCACCCAGCGACAGGGCACGCCAGCATCCAATGCCCGCGCCAGCATGTGTCGGGCAAGTTGGGGTTTAGTGGCAAAGCGCACGGCGTCAGGGATGCCCGCAGCCGTACAGCGGGGCCGGTCCTCAGTCCACTGTTCGGGCAGGTATAAGGCCCTATCAAGAAAGGCATGACCGCCTTTACCGGCGTAACACAGGAAAACACCTATCTGACTGTTTTCAATGCGTCCAGCGGTGCCGCTGTATTGACGCTGTACCCCGGCAGAGTGGGTTCCTTTTTTAATAAAACCGGTTTCATCAATAATGAGGATGCCTTGCTCATCGCCGAGATGGTCAGTCACATAGTCGCGTAAGATATCGCGGGCCGCCTCCGCATCCCAATGGGCGCGTTCCAGAAAATATTGAATGCCATCGGGCGAGTGTTCGCCCAGCCATTCGGCCAATTGCCAGCCATTTTTGCGCTCTACATCACTGAGCAGTCCGCGAAGATAATCCAGACAACGGTGTTGAGAGCCGACAGAGTGAAACAGCGGAGCCAGACGGGAATGCACGCCCCGTAGCTCCTGTTTCCAGAGGTTGACAGGTGAGGTCATAGGACACCTCCCTTGGTGTTAGGAAGATAGAGAGTCATCATGACACAATATGGATCACGGCTGTAGTACTAGGTAGTGTCGTCATGAAATATTTAACCAAAGAACAAGACAACGGATTTGCACTGCGGCAAGAAAGGACGCACTATTTTTTGCATAACGAGTGGCTATACCACGCCAGCGTTTAAGGT